>JBAZOE010000132.1:0-2514 GCA_041648875.1 Candidatus Omnitrophota bacterium | reverse complement strand
ACATAAAATGCAAAACCCCGCTGGCTTTCAGCGGGGTTTTTATATAACTAATGGCTTTTTATTTTTGACTTTTAATTTATATACTACCTCTTAGTCCACTGGAAGCGTTTACGCGCGCCCTTTTGCCCATACTTCTTGCGCTCTTTGGCGCGAGGGTCACGGGTCAAATAATTCTGTTTGCGCAATAAATCCTTAAGCGCCGGATCAATAGAAATCAACGCCCTGGAGATGCCTAATCTTAGAGCCCCTGCCTGTCCGGTTAGCCCGCCTCCCGCAATGTTGGCGATAACATCATACTTGTTCATATTATTGGTTGCCTCTAAAGGCTGTTTCACGATTATACGGTCGGTTTCTCTTAAAAAGTATTTCTCGTAAGGACGGCTATTGATGGTAAAATCTCCCTTACCGGGAACAAGAATTACTCTGGCCACTGATTCCTTACGCCTCCCTACAGCTGTATATTTTGTTGTTTCTCCCATTTAATTTATTCAAACCTCCAAAATTTGCGGCTTTTGCGCTATCTGCGCATGTTTATCATCGGCATAAATCTTCAATTTCTTCAACATGACATGGCCCAAGGCTCCTGCGGGAAGCATACGCCTGACCGCAAGCTTAAATACGGTTGTCGGCTTATTCGTAAACATCTTCTCAAAAGTTACTTCCCTTAAGCCTCCCGGATAACCGGAATAACGGCGGTATACTTTTTGCCTGGATTTCCGCCCGCTAATCCTGATTTTAGCCGTGTTTATAACCACAACATTATCTCCGGTGTCTACATGCGGAGTAAATACCGCTTTATGTTTACCCCTTAATATAGCCGCGACCTTAGTTGCTACCCTGCCCAGTATTTTATCCTTGGCATCAACTAAATACCAGTTCCTTTTGATATCTTCTTTTTTTGCTGTGTAGGTTTTTTTCATAGAGGATAAGTATACCATAATTATTATTTAAGTCAAACTTTTTTTATTATTTTTTAGGATGGATTTTGGGGTCAACGCCTTCCTCAAAAACCTCTCATTGACCGGGCCAAAGTCGCTGGCTTCATCCGGGTTATTCATCAGGGAGGCAACGGTTGGACGGAAATAGTTCTTATTCCCGCAACAGCCGTTAAAATAACCTACTCTTTCGCCTTTGCCGGTTAAATCTCCCCAGAGCCTTTGTGCTTCTTCTTGGGTAGCAGCGCAATTGGGAGGACCAGGCGGACAAAGCGCTGCTTCGCTGTTTGGGCCTTCATCGCGCAGACCCAAAGAATGTCCTAATTCATGCAAGAAGCCTTTGGCGAAGCTATCCTTGTTTTTATATCTGTTCCTCCCTATGGTTATTAAAGAAAGCTTATCTGCGGAAGAAAGCTCGGCGCAGGAAACAGAGCCCTGCGCATCAAGAATAATCAGCTTGCAGGTAGATTTAAGTTTAAAGGAAAGACTATTGATAAAATCCTTGCGCACCCGGATAGGCGGGAAATCCTGAGATGGTTTAAAAACTACGCCTGCTTCTTCTTTTGAGAGATTGATATAGTAGAATGAGCTATTGCTTAACGCATTAAACGGCTTAACATTTCTTAAGCTCTTGATAAGAACTTGGACATCTTCCTGGAAATTTTTCTTGCCAGAGTAACTTAAAGGACAAAAAACCAGGTTAAGCCGAGTATTTGTTTTAAGAGCAAGCACGTTTGTATAAGGCTCAATATCATAGGCACCGGCTCCAGAATAAAACAAAAGAATAAGAAAGAAAAAACCGCCTATCTTTAGGCGCCTTATGCTTCTGCACATACCTTGACCCAACCTCCCAGCATCCTGCCTATCTTATTCTGCAATTTAAGAAGCTCTATTTCATAGTTATACCCAAACTCAAGCGCATTATCCTTAAAGCGTTTTCCCCTTGCAAAAGGTTTTATAGGCGGCTAAAAGATTTTCAAACGAGGCGATTTTCTCATATAAACGCTTGTATGTCTTCATTGCCAACCCGAAAGAAAAGAATCAGATTCCAGATTCTCAGATACCAGAAAAAGATTAACTACTGGCAGCAAAGACAACCTTCACCGATATTGCGACCGCTGCTGCCGCAGCTACCGGCACCGCAACCGCCACCCGGAGGACGAATGAAGCTAAAGTAGGTTCCGGTGAAATCGCAACAGTAACCCCAGGAGCCGAGATCTAGCTTAAGAGTCCAACCAGTAGGACAACTACAGCTTCCAACAGGACTATTATAAGTGATAACGCAAGTGCTCCCTCCTCCCTGCTTTACCCAAGTAGAACCGTTATGCACATAGAGATAGCCATCTGAGGCATAGGCAATTTCTCCACTTACACCTGATTCACTTGGTGGTGCACTGGCATGAACCTTCAAGCGGATATCTCCAGAAACATCTAATTTTGCTCCCGGACTCCCCGTCCCAATCCCCACATTGCCGCTTCCTTCCAACGTCAGCACGTCCACAAACGATGGAGCGCCTCCAGGATACATGGAGAACACTATTTTGTTAAGCGAGGTAGAGCCGTAACTATTGGAGAATTT
>JBAZOE010000131.1:0-2571 GCA_041648875.1 Candidatus Omnitrophota bacterium | reverse complement strand
GTCAATCTTAAAGGTACATTTAACTGCATAAAGGCCGTATCCAGGCCGATGATAAAACAAAGAAGCGGCAGGATCATCAGCATCGCTTCGATAATCGGTTTAATGGGTAACCCCGGCCAGGCAAATTACGCCGCTTCAAAAGCGGGGATAATCGCTCTTACAAAAACAGTAGCTAAGGAGTTGGCCAGCCGTAATGTTAATGCTAACGCTGTCGCTCCCGGATTTATCCAGACAGAGATGACCGCTAAGCTCCCTGAGGATATAAAAAAGAAGATGCTGGAGGCAATACCTTTAGCTAAACTTGGTACGCCTCAGGATGTAGCCAATACTTGTTTGTTTTTGGCTTCGGATGAATCAAGTTACATAACCGGCCAGGTTATCACGATAGATGGCGGCATGGTCATGGCGTAAAACAAAGATATATCACAACACCCCGCGCTAGCACCCAACGCTAATAAGGAATTGCGTTGGTGTGCGCTTTTGTAGCGCAAATTGCGCGGGTGTGTGTCTCTACACAAGGAGGAAAAAAGAATGGCAGTACAAGAGAAAGTAAAGTCTATTATAGCAGAACAGTTAGGCGTAAAACCCGAAGAGGTAACTCCTGAAGCGTCATTTGTTGATGATTTAGGCGCGGATTCACTCGATACTGTAGAATTGGTTATGGCCTTAGAAGAAGAGTTTGGTATTGAAATACCTGATGAGGACGCAGAGAAGATCACTACTGTTGGCGATGCCATCAAATATATTGATGAGAAAAGCGCCAAATAATAATTAGATAGCGTTAAATAAACAGTTTACCCCGCTTTTTTAGTCATGGCGGGGTAAATTTTGTTAGAATAAAAGATGAAAAAAAGAGTAGTAATCACAGGTTTAGGGGCAATCACTCCGGTAGGCAATGATGTAGAAACATTTTGGCAATCCCTGAAAGACGGTAAAAGCGGGGTTGGGCCGACTACCAGCTTTGACGCGTCTGCTTTTGATTCCCGGATCTCCGCGGAGGTAAAGGATTTTGAACCTACCCGTTACGGCATCTCCCTTAAAGATATTAAAAGAACGGCCAAATTTGTGCAGTTTGCTATAGCCGCCGCCAAGCAAGCCATGGAATCTTCCGGTTTAGATTCAAAAAAAGAAGACGCCACCCGCATGGGGGTAGTTATCGGTTCAGGTATCGGCAGCCTGCATACTATCGAAGAAGAGCATAAGGTTTTCCTCAGTAAAGGCCCTTCGAGGCTTTCGCCTTTTCTTATTCCTATGCTTATTGTAAATGAGGCAAGCGGCATGGTTGCCATTATCCATGGATTAAAGGGGCCGAACTCCTGTGTGGCTACTGCCTGCGCTTCCGGTTCCCATGCCATAGGTGAAGCCTACAGGATGATCCTTTATGGAGACGCCGATGTAATGCTTACCGGAGGCACGGAAAGTTGTATTGTGCCTACATCAGTGGGTGGTTTCTGCGCCTTAAGGGCGCTTTCAACCAGGAACGATGACCCTAAGAGGGCCAGCCGTCCGTTTGACCGCGACCGCGATGGTTTTATAATGGCTGAAGGATGCGGCCTGGTTGTTTTAGAGACTTTAGAGCACGCGCAAAAAAGAAACGCTAATATTATCGCTGAAATTACCGGTTTTGGCATGAGCTGCGATGCTTATCATATAACCGCTCCTGATCCTGACGGGGCAGGGGCTGCCCAGGCAATGTCCATGGCGTTAAAGGACGCGCGGATGAAACCGGAGGAGATCACCTATATAAACGCCCATGGAACCTCTACCAAATTGAATGATAAGATTGAAACTTTATCGATGAAAAAGGCCTTTGGCGCCTATAGCAAGAAAGTAATGATTTCTTCCACAAAGTCCGTAACCGGCCATCTTTTAGGCGCCGCGGGCGGAGTGGAGTTCTTGACCTGCTGTTTGGCAATTAGAGACGGAGTTATCCCTCCTACCATCAACTACGAACATCCTGATCCGGATTGTGACCTGGATTACGTGCCTAATATAGCGCGCAAAACCAATGTAGAAGTCTGCATGTCTAATTCTTTGGGATTCGGTGGGCATAACGCCTCGCTCATAGTAAAGAAGTTCAAGCAATAACAAATATCCTTTTTTGAAATGTCTTATACTATCGCGGAAAAAATCTTATTAAAGCATTCAGGCCAAAAGTCAATTAAGCCCGGCGAATTTATCCAGGCTAAAGTTGATGTTGCCCTGGCCAACGATATTACCGCGCCTTTGGCTATTTCGGAATTCAAAAAATCCGGTTTTAAACAGGTTTTTAGCAAAGATAAAATTGTTTTGGTCCCGGATCATTTTGCTCCCGCTAAAGATTTAAAAAGCGCCAATCAATGTAAAGTCCTGGCTAATTTTGCCAAAGAGCATGGGATAAAAAATTATTTTGAGATTGGTTCTATGGGGATAGAGCATGCGCTGCTTCCTGAAAAAGGGATTGTTATGCCCGGAGACCTGGTTATTGGCGCAGATTCTCACACCTGTACTTATGGGGCCCTGGGCGCTTATGCCACGGGCATGGGTTCGACAGACCTGGCCCGCGCTTATATTGACGGTAAATGCTGGTTA
>JBAZOE010000130.1:0-2638 GCA_041648875.1 Candidatus Omnitrophota bacterium | reverse complement strand
GGAAAGATTTATTTACTCTTGATGTAAATAAGCTTAAGGTGGTCACTAAGAAAAAGCCAACCAAGGCTCAAATGGAAAGTTTAATTTTTGCCTGGAAGGTAGCTAAGCATGTCAAATCCAACGCTATAATTCTTGCTAAAGGCACAAAAACCGTGGGTATCGGAGCAGGGCAGATGTCCCGTGTGGATTCGGTGATGATCGCCAAAAAGAAATCGGCTAAGCTTAGCAAAGGATCTTGCCTGGCTTCTGACGCTTTTTTCCCAAAAGAAGACGCTATCTCCTGGGCGCATAAAGCAGGTGTCCAGGCGATAATCCAGCCGGGCGGTTCTATTGCCGACCAGAAGATCATCGAGTCTTGCGATAAATACAAGATTGCCATGGTTACCACGGGCATAAGGCATTTCAGGCATTAATGGATGGTTATCGTGCAGCTCTTAAATATCTGGAATCCTTTGTCAATTACGAAAAACTGAACCGCTACTCGTATAAGAAATCCTTAGGTCTCCAAAGAATAAAAAGTTTCTTGCAGTTTATCGGTAACCCCCAGGAAGAACTTAAAACCATCCATATCGCAGGCTCTAAAGGCAAGGGCTCTACTTGTGCTTTTGTAGCTTATATATTAAGGCAGGCAGGTTTTTCCGTCGGCTTATATACTTCTCCGCATTTATCGGATTTCAGGGAACGTATCCGTATTCTTAAGCCGTCTCAAGGGAGCCCCGGATCGCCATTCGAAGGGGCCATATCAAAAGAATCTCTTATAGGCCTGGTTGAATTTCTAAAACAGGCAATAAGCCGATTCGAGAATTCTCCTGTATGCAGTTGTCATTGCCGATACGGCGGGCTTTCGTTTTTTGAGGTTTATACTGCGCTAGCGTTCTTGTACTTTAAGGAAAAGAAGGTGGATTTCGTGGTGCTGGAAACCGGCATGGGCGGCAGGCTTGACGCGACTAATGTTGCCGAAAGCCTGGTTTGCGGTATCACGCCAATAAGTTATGAACATACCTGTTATTTAGGGAAGAGATTAAGCCGGATTGCCGGAGAAAAAGCGGGAATTATTAAACAAAAATCCATGGTTATTTCTTCCCCGCAAGAAAAGGAAGCTGCGCGGGTGATTAAAAATACAGCCGCTAATTTAGGGGCAAAGCTCTTTAGGGTAGGCAAAGAGATACAATATTTTACTAAGGGCAGGCGTTTTTCGATCAAAGGGGTAAATAATAATTATGCTAATTTAAAGATCAATCTTTTAGGGGCTCACCAGTTAATTAATGCCGTTCTTGCCGTGGGTATAGTTGAGGCCCTGGGTTCATACGGCTGTAAAATCAGTGTTGATTGCCTAAGGAAGGGACTTTATAATACTATTTGGCCCGGCCGGCTGGAGGTACTTTGCCGTAAGCCTTGGATTGTAGTTGATGGCGCTCAGAATGCCGCATCCGCCGCTGTTTTAAAATCAGCGGTCAAAAGTATCTTTAAATACCGGAAACTTATATTGGTGCTTGGGGTCTCACAGGACAAAGATATCAAAGGCATAGTCAGCCAGCTTGCGGGCTTTGCGCACAAGATTATCTTAACCTGTGCCGATAATCCGCGGGCAGTTAAGCCCGAACGCCTTAGGCGCTATTTCCCCAACAGAGAAAAGGAAGTTTTTATAACTACCGGCGTAAAAGAGGCGAAAAAGCTTGTTTTAAAAATTGCAGGCCCTCCGGATTTGATATTGGTTACCGGTTCATTATTCGTTGTGGGTGAATTTAGAGATGCTTATAGATAACCTGGAAGATACGATTGCTGCGATTTCTACCGCCGTAGGAGAAGGTTCGGTAGGGATCGTGCGTTTAAGCGGGCAAAATGCATTAGCTATTGCTGATGAAGTATTTGCCGGCAAAAGAAATTTAAAGCCTTCGGAATTTAAAACTTACACCATGCATTATGGCAGGATAGTCTGCGCCGGAGAAGTTATTGATGAAGTAATCCTTACCATAATGCGCGCCCCCCATTCATATACCAGGGAGGATGTTGTGGAGATAAATTGCCATGGCGGCATCGTGGCCTTGCGCAAAGTCCTGGATTTAGTGTTAGAACGCGGCTGCCGTTTGGCTTTGCCGGGCGAGTTTACCAGGAGGGCGTTTTTAAACGGCCGTATTGACCTAGCTCAGGCAGAGGCAGTCATCGATATTATCCGCGCAAAAACCGATTCTGCGCTTAAAGTAAGCCTGGAACAATTAAAGGGCGGTTTATCAAAAGAGATAAATAAAATCCGCCAGGGCCTGTTAAATATCCTGGTGGTTTTAGAAGCAAATATTGATTTTCCCGAAGAAGAACTAAAACAGCAGGATATGGTTGCGATATCTCAAAATCTGGCCGGCGTCAGGACGCGGTTGAACGGGTTGCTGGAAAGCGCTAAGGCCGGCAGGATATTGCGCGATGGGATACAGGTGGTTATTTGCGGCAGGCCGAATGTCGGCAAATCATCCCTTTTAAATGCGCTGCTTAAAAAAGAACGATCTATCGTTACTCCTATTGCCGGCACTACGCGCGATTCAATTGAAGAGATGATTGATGTAAAAGGCATTCCGGTAAGAATTGTGGATACCGCCGGTATCCTGAAACCGCGCGACCTTGTTGAAAAGAAGGCCGTATGGCG
>JBAZOE010000129.1:0-2662 GCA_041648875.1 Candidatus Omnitrophota bacterium | reverse complement strand
TTAGAGGTACCTTTTCTTAAAGGGATCAACCTGGATTTAGACGGTTTATACGTCCTCTTTGTCATATTGGTGATCGCCGGATCCTCTAACGCCGTAAATCTTACTGACGGGCTGGATGGTTTAGCTATCGGCATTGTTGTTATGGTGGCGATCGCTTTCAGCGTGCTTTGTTACATATCCGGAAATATAAATTTAAGTAATTATTTGTTTGTCTCGTATGTTAAGGGCGCCGGTGAGCTTACTATTTTCTGCGCTAGTATTATCGGGGCAGGATTGGGTTTCTTATGGTTTAACTGTTATCCGGCGTCAATCTTTATGGGGGATGTCGGCTCCCTGGCTTTGGGCGGGGCTATCGGGACAGTAGCTTTATTGATTAAAAAAGAAATGCTGCTTATAATCGTAGGCGGGATATTTGTTTTAGAGGCATTTTCCGTTATCTTACAGGTGGGTTGTTTTAAACTGACTAAGAAACGTATTTTTAAGATCGCGCCTCTGCATCACCATTTCCAGTTCTTGGATTGGCCTGAAAATAAAGTAATTGTCAGGTTCTGGATTATCGCCGGCTTGCTTGCCATGTTTGCCCTGGTCACCTTAAAGATCAGGTAAGCTAAATGAAGAATACAAAATACTTTAAAGGAAAGAATATTACTATCGTGGGGTTAGCCCGTTCCGGCCTTGCCTGCGCCAACCTGTTGTATAAGCTGGGCGCTTGTGTGCGTGTCACGGATATAAATGATAACACGCAAACCAGGGAGTTTGCCGCCAGGCTTTCTTCCAAGGATATCCTGGTTGAACTGGGCTGGCATAGTGAGGATTTTATCAGGCTGGCGGACATGGTGATCATTTCACCCGGAGTGCCGTCTTGCGCGCCTCCGGCGGCCTGGGCCAGGGAATTTGCTAAACCTGTTATAAGCGAGATTGAGTTAGCCGCTATGCTTTGCCCGGCGGAGATTATTGCCGTAACCGGTTCAAACGGAAAAACTACAGTTACTACTTTAATCGGCAAGATCCTGGCGGAATCCGGTAAAAGGGTTTTTGTCTGCGGCAATATCGGTAATCCGTTTTGCGCGGAGATAGAGAAGCTGGAAAAGGGGGATTTTGTTGTCCTTGAGGTAAGTTCTTTTCAGCTTGAGACGATTAAAGATTTTAAGCCAAGGATAGCGGTAATCCTCAATTTAACACCCAACCACCTGGACCGTTATAATAATATACAGGAATATCTGGATGCGAAAAAACGTATTTTTGTTAATCAGGACATAAACGATTACCTGGTTTTAAACGCTGATGATCCCCTGTTAACTTCGGCGGCCCTTGAGGCTAAATCAAAAGTAGTTTTCTTTAATAAAGAAGGCAGGCTGAACCCTAATCAAAACGCGGTAATTTCGGTAGGTAAAATTCTGGGGATTAAGCTGGAAGATATGATTAGTGTTTTTCGGAAGTTCAAGGGCATCCAGCACCGCATGGAGGAAGTAGCAGAAATAAACGGGGTGAAATTCATCAATGACTCCAAGGCGACTACAGCGGATTCGGCAATCTGGGCGATTAGCAATATCCCATCGCCTATAGTTCTTATTGCCGGAGGCCGGCACAAGGGAATTAATTACCGGGTGATTCTCAGAGCTTCGGCAAATAAGGTTAAAAAGGCGTTTTTGATCGGTGAAGCCAGGGATATAATTGCCTCCGATCTTAATGGAGGATTCCCGATAGAGAAATCGGATTCTTTAGAGGAGGCGATAGCCGGGGCTTATGAAGAGGCTAAGCCGGGAGATTGCGTATTATTTTCTCCTATGTGTTCAAGTTTTGATATGTTCAGGGATTATGTACAGCGGGGGGAGATTTTTAAAAGAATCGTATTGGATCTGTCCCGGGGGATAAAGCCTCATGGTTAGAAAGACGCGCATTAATTTGTTTACCATATCAATCGTGCTTATCTGCGTAGGGATAGTGATGATTTACAGCTCTTCAAGCATTTATGCCTGGGAAAAATACGGGGATAGTTTTTATTTTCTAAAGCGGCATTTAACCTTTTTGATAATAGGTTTGTTATTTACTTTCCTGGCTATGATTGTTGATTACCGCCTGCTTCGCAGGCATGCCCGTTTTTTATTTTGGGCAGCGTTGATATTACTGGTATTAGTGCTTATTCCCGGTTTAGGCCGGGAGATCTCCGGCGCAAGGCGCTGGTTCAGATTTAAATTCATCAGCTTCCAGCCTTCGGAGTTTGCCAACCTGGCCTTAATCATTTACACAGCCGATTTTATCTGCCGTAAAGGGGAACAGGTCAAGACGCTCTTTAAAGGATTCATCCCGCCGATATGCGCTCTGGGGGCAATCTCTTTGCTTATACTCTTGCAGCCGGATTTAGGCACGACTATCGCTTTGACCAGCGTAGTTTTAATCATGCTTTATGTCGCCGGTGTACGGTCAAAGTATATCCTAAGCCTGATGCTTTGCAGCCTGCCAATGGTTTATTTTTTGATTTTCAGCGTGCCTTACCGCAGGGCAAGGATCCTGGCGTTTTTAAACCCCTGGCTTGACCCTAAGGGCAGCGGTTTTCAGATCATCCAATCGCAGATCGCCATTGGTTCGGGAGGGTTCTTCGGGGTGGGGCTGGGGCATTCCCAGCAAAAGCTTTTTTATCTTCCCGCCGCGCATACTGATT
>JBAZOE010000128.1:0-2718 GCA_041648875.1 Candidatus Omnitrophota bacterium | reverse complement strand
AAAATGTGCTTTCAGAATTGGTAAATAGCCGGGGGGATAAAATATCCGCCAAGTATTTTTCTTTACAGACCCTTTCGGTGAATAACACCAAGGGGAGTTTGAAGGTTCCCGTTAAAGTTCCGGTAGAAAAAGGCAGCCAGATTCTATTTATTTCTAATTCAGATGGCTCCGCTGATAAATTTAAAATAATTTATGAATTAATTTGCCCGCCTGATTTAAGCGCGGGCAGTTATTCATCGCGGATAACTTATACATTAACCGAAATTTAAGGAGGAGGTAAGAGGGATGTTGGAAAATAATAACCGTAATCGAGAAAAATCAATAAAGGAGGTGATAAAAATGAAGAACATACTTATTTGTATGGTTCTTGCGGTAACTGTTTTTTGCGCAACAAGCGCTTGGGCTGCTGCAAGCAGAACCGTTAGTGTTAATGCTACTGTTCCTACAATGACAGGTGGATTGACTGTCACTGTAAGCAAGGTTACCGGCACTGTTTGGACTACCGCTTCAACGATTAGCTTCGGTACCTTAACTTGGGATACTGTAAATAATATCTTTTTGCCTGCTAGTTATTATGCTGTGGATGTTGGTGTAACCGATAATTCCGGCACTGTCTGGACCTTGACGCATACGCGCGTATCGCTTCAGAAAGATGCGACTAATAATTTAAACGGCAAGGTGAATGTTTCTTTCAATAAACAAACCAGCAGTTCTGTCGGCACTGAGTTGGCTAAGTATAGTTATGCAAACAGCCAAAATATTGCTTACACCAAGACGCAGTTATCCGGTGGTTGGTTGCGTATATATTATGGTATCGGCACTGGGCAGGCAGGGAAGGATGCTACAGGCGTAACGCCGATTGGTATGGATACACCGGCAGGGACATATACTGGTTCTGTTACTATTACACTTACGCCGTAATTAATTAGCGGCTAGGCATGGTTTAAGCATAGTAAAAAAAGGGGGCATTTTGTTTGCAATAATCCGTCTTATGGTTATCTGTTTTTGTTTTATGGGTAGCTTTTTTGTCTCTATGGCGCAAGCAGATAAACTGCCTTTTATGAATCAGTCGAAAATCAGAGTTGTTGCTGCTCCCGGGGACCGCGTATTCGGAGAAATTACGCTGGATAACCCGACTGACGAGAGTAAAAACATGCGGCTTTATCTGGAGGATTGGTATTATCTGCCGGGAGGATCAGGGGGCAAGGAGTTCCTTCCGGCAGGCTCAACCCCGACTTCTGCTTGTTCATGGATAAGCTTTTCTCCGGCGGAGGTGACTCTGCCGGCATTTGGGAAGCAGAGGATAAGTTATTCAGTTGATGTTCCTAACGATGCGGCCGGAACACATTTTGCTTCCCTATTTTTTGAAACATCACTCGGTAAAGGTTCCCTTTCGGACTCTGGACGTTCCGCAGGGCTTGATGTTAATGTCAGGGTGGCTACTTTGTTTTATATAGAAGTAAAGGGGAAAGCAGCAAGAAGCGCTGAAGTGGGTAATTTAAATATCCAGCCCTCAAAAGATGAAAAGGGCGTTTTGGATATAACTCTGGATTTTGAAAATACCGGTAACGCAGACATAACTACTTCCGGAAGTTTTAGCCTTATGAACAACGAAGGGGTAGTCAGCGCACGGGGAGCATTTAATAATGTTTATACTTTTCCGGGAGGCAAAGGAAGTTTATTGGGCACTTGGAAAGATAAAATTCCCGCGGGAGTTTATGATCTGGTAATAACCATTGACCTTGGTAAAGCGCTTACGGATGCGGGCATGGGCAGGGGGCCGGTAATTATCAAAGAGGCTTCGGTTACAATAGGAGAGAATAATAAAATTGTTCAGGTGGGTAAGTTTCATTAATATGTTTTTTTTGCCTCGGAGGTTACCTAAGAAATCTTGTTTTAGCATAGCTCTTTCCGGCGGAACCTTTCTTTTTCTGGCAATATCCTTCCTTGTTTTTGTCTTTTTTTTTTCCGTTATCGTAAAACCTCAAACAGTTTTTGCTTATAGCCAAATTGCGGAGTACCTCTGCGAAGAAGGCATTAAAGACCTGAAAAAAGGTAATTTTCAGCGGGCTGAAGAAGAATTTAATAAAGCCCTCATTGCTGAGCCGGGATATTCGCCCGCAATCTACTATCTTGGGCTTATCGGCGAGAAATTAGGTAAAGATACCAGCGGTAGTAAACCCAATATTCCTACCTATGCTCCTTCTTCTGTCAGATTGGATAGGCAAATGGTAATGGAGGATACTCTTGAGAAGGCTAAAATTGGAAGCGCTTCCCAGATCTTTATCCCTGAGCTGAGAGAGCCAGGAGAACCTGATAATAGCGCCAAAATTAAAACCCAGGCAAGGTATTTTCTCAATGACCCAAGGCTTTCTATTCAGCAGCCCATAGAGATTGAAGAAGGTAAATATATTATTATCAGCGGCAGTAGTATTAAGCGTTTTTTAGTTGTTCAACCGGATATTCTTTATGCGGAAAGATTAAATGATAATGAAATTTCGGTTATGGCTAAGAATAGGGGCTTAGCCTCAATTATTGTCTGGGATGATAACGGACGTACGAGCATTGAGTGTACGGGTATTATGCCTATTCCTGATTCTCCAACCCTGGAAGAAACAATGCGTAAGGAAGAGGAAAAAATGGGTACCTTTAAGTTCCGCTATAATTTGGACTGGTATTCCTATTATACGGGCCGCAGGCTGGAATCAATCGAGCGTA
>JBAZOE010000127.1:0-2755 GCA_041648875.1 Candidatus Omnitrophota bacterium | reverse complement strand
CTCAAATAAAATAAAAAACTTCTTGCTCTTTGAAAGGCCGAATCCGTAAAAGAGCAAACTCCCTTAGTTGTACAATTATTCTTTAGCCAGCCAGACATTTCGACAGTTCCTTCTCTAACGCCAATAAAAATTTCTTTTGTTTTAAGCCAAACACGTACCCACCGATCTTCTTATCACTTTTTATTACGCGGTGGCAGGGGATAATTAACGGATATGGGTTGCGTTTTAAGGCTTGGCCCACCGCCCTGCAGGCTCCCGGCGAACCTGCTTTTTGCGCTACCCATTTATAGCTGCGCACCTGGCCGAAAGGAATACTTAAAACCGCCCTATAAACCCTGATTGCGAACTTTGTCATTTTCCGATCATCTCCTTCCGGCGCAACAATAAATGGTAACTCACGGCAAACCTATGCGCCTCATCACGCAGGCGGCGGATTAGATTTAAAGCCGGGGTATCTTTAGAGAAACTTAGCGGCCGCTTTTTTTGGCTGCTATAGACACGCTCCTCTTTTTTGGCAATACTGGCCAGAGGAAGATCAAGGCCTAATTCTTTGAGCTGGCTTGCGGCGGCTAAAAGATGCCCTTTGCCTCCGTCAATAATCAGCAGGTCGGGGAAGGCTCCTTTTTCTTTAACCAGCCGGCTGTAACGCCGGCGCACCACTTCAGCCAGCATCCTGTAATCATCGATCCCCTTAAAATCCCTAATACGGAAACGGCGGTAATTATTCTTATCCGGGTTGCCGAGATAAAAACTTACCATTGAGCCTACCGCCTGCTTCCCGGAGATATTGGAGATATCAAACCCTTCAATCCTCTCCGGAAGTTTCTTTAAACCTAATTTGTTCTTTAAATCTTCCAATTCATTCTTACGGTTTACTCCGCTTAACCCGGCGGCCAATTCAGCTAAAGTAGAAATCTGATCGCGCGCTATGGCCGCACCCTCAAAATCCCTGGCCCGGGATTTATTTTGCATGACCTGGCTTAACTTGTCGGTCAATAGTTCAGCCTCCCCCTGCAAAATCAGGATAATATTATCAATCTCTTTGCTGTATTCTTTGCGGCTGATTTTTCCGGTACAGGGCTCAGGGCAAAGCTTAATCCTGCCGTATACGCAACTCTGGCTGGGCAGCAGGCGGCATGAACGGTAGGCGAAGCTGCGCCGGATAATCTTTAAGGCATTCTTCAAAAGCTTGGTATTAGTGTAAGGCCCGAGGTAGCAAGCGGCCGAGTCATCCTTCCTGCGTGTAATATTTATCGAAGGAAATTCTTCACCGGAAATCTTAACAAAGGGAAAGCTTTTGTCATCCCGCAGGGAAATATTATACCTGGGTTTAAACTTATGGATAAGGCCGGCCTCAAGCAATAAAGCCATGGATTCATTAGGAGCCAGTCTGAACTCGACATCCACTACCTTGCTCATTAAGGCAAAGGTTTTGCTGTCCAGACCGCTGGAAAGATAACTGAACAACCTTTTCTTTAATGAATTGGCTTTGCCGATATAAAGAACTTTTCCCCGGTTATCGCGCATCAGATAAACACCTGGAGAATCAGGGGCGGATAAAAATTTTTCTTTTAGTTTCTGCGGTTGTTCCATAGGGATCAGCTGATGTTCTTAAGAACCAGCCAATGAATAAGCTCTTTAATCTCAGCTACGCCAAAAAGGAAACAAAAAACAATATAGGATAAAGCCCCGCAAAACAAAGCCCAGCCGAGATTCAGTGCGCGGTTCACCAGGAAACAAACAGCCGCCATGCAGAAGGAAGCAGCCAGGATACGCAGGAAAGAATAAAATATTTTACGCTTTCTAAAACCGCTTAAACGCCTGCTTAAGGCAGAGAATAAAAACAAGAAGCTGATTATTCCTGAAATGGATGTAGCCAGGGCAAGGCCGCCTATTTTTAACGGAAACATCAAAATCGCATTAAATACAATATTCATAACCAGGGCTAAAAACGCTATTTTTGCCGGAGTAACCGTATCCTTAAGGGCAAAGAAACAGGATTGCAATATCTTCGTGCCGCCGTAGGCGCATAATCCGATACTATAAAAAAACAGGGCATTGCTGGTCAAGAAACTTGAATTAGAATCAAACCTGCCGCCTCCAAAAAGCGTAGACACTAAAGGGTGGGCCAGGACCATAAAAATCGCGCTTGTCGGAAGCAGCGCAAAGAGTACTATGCGTAACCCCCAGGAAAGCGTAACCTTAAGGTTCTCCTGGTCGTCTTCTAATGCCTGCGTGGAGAAAGTTGGCAGGACAGCCTGGGCCAAGGCATTACTGAAAATACCTATGGGGAACTGAATAAGCCGGTAAGAAAAATAAAGCACCGCTACACCCCCATCACCGACAATCGCTATTAGGGAACCGAATATAGAATCAACGAAATTATTCAATTGATAAATACTGGAGCTGGCTAGCCTGGGCAGCATTAACTTCCCTACCTGAATCAAGCCGGGGTTTTTAAAATTAAAAATAAGCTTGAAATGAAACCCCTTCTTATATAAAACAGGCACTTGCACCGCCAGTTGCAGCAACCCGCCCAATAAAACTCCTGTTGCCAGGCCTTTGATACCTTCCCCAAGAAACAAGGCGCAGATAATTATGGCGATATTCAAAAGGCAGGGCGCCAGTGCCGAAACAGTAAAGTTCTTAAGAGAATTCAGCACGGCCGTAGCATATGCAGCCAGGCCGATAAGCAATATGTAAGGGAAAATAATCCGGTTCAACCTGATAGTTGATTCCAATTTCTCCGGAAAAG
>JBAZOE010000126.1:0-2942 GCA_041648875.1 Candidatus Omnitrophota bacterium | reverse complement strand
CGGGTGATGTTAGAACTCGCGCCGCATTCCGGGCGGGCCGCCGCCAGGCGGTCTGCCGGGCGGGCCGGGCCGAACGAAATTTTCGCGGGGCCGGGCTTGCAAAACGGGGAAGGGGCGCGATAGTACGAGTCCGCGCCGCTTTCGGCGAAGAGCCGGGGCGGGACGCGAAGGCCGGAAAAAAAGTCCGGCCCGGCGGTTGCGGAAACGGAAAGCTGCATTAAAGTACGAAGCCGCGCCACCTGGAAGGGCGGCGGGCGCCGGAAACGGTGCGGGGCTCTTTGAGAATTGAACAGTGCGATCAACGTGCGGGACGGCTGGCCGCGTTTTCAAGGGCGCGGGTAGTCGGAACCCAAATTTGAATTCCTTGATCTGCTCGATTACGGGACTTCCGCGGCCTCCGGGCCGCGGGTGAGTTTTCGGTAATGGAGAGTTTGATCCTGGCTCAGAATGAACGCTGGCGGCATGGATTAGGCATGCAAGTCGAACGGACAATGTTCAGCAATGGAGATTGTCAGTGGCGCAAGGGTGAGGAACACGTGAGCAACCTGCCTTCGGGTTCGGGATAGCCCCGGGAAACTGGGTGTAATACCGGATATGATCATGGGCTGATGGCCCGTGCATCAAAGCAGCAATGCGCCTGGGGATGGGCTCGCGTCCGATTAGCTAGTTGGCGGGGTAACGGCCCACCAAGGCGACGATCGGTAGCTGGTCTGAGAGGATGGTCAGCCACACTGGGACTGAGACACTGCCCAGACTCCTACGGGAGGCTGCAGTCGAGAATCTTCCGCAATGGGCGAAAGCCTGACGGAGCAATGCCGCGTGAGGGATGAAGGCCTTCGGGTTGTAAACCTCTGTCGCCCGGGACGAAAGCAATGACGGTACCGGGAGAGGAAGCTACGGCTAACTACGTGCCAGCAGCCGCGGTAATACGTAGGTAGCGAGCGTTATTCGGATTTACTGGGCGTAAAGGGTCCGCAGGGGGCCTGCCAAGTCTGATGTGAAAGCCTACGGCTCAACCGTGGAAGGGCATCGGATACTGGCGGGCTGGAGTGCGCGAGGGGTGGACGGAATTCCTGGTGTAGCGGTGGAATGCGTAGATATCAGGAAGAACACCGATGGCGAAAGCGGTCCACTGGCGCGCAACTGACCCTCAGGGACGAAAGCGTGGGGAGCAAACAGGATTAGATACCCTGGTAGTCCACGCTGTAAACGGTGCGCATTCGTTGCGGGGGGAACTTCGGTCCCCTCCGTGACTGAGCTAACGCGTTAAATGCGCCGCCTGGGAACTACGGCCGCAAGGCTAAAACTCAAAGGAATTGACGGGGGCCCGCACAAGCGGTGGAGCATGTGGCTTAATTCGAGGCAACGCGAAGAACCTTACCTGGGTTTGACATCCATTGGACATCCGGTGAAAGCCGGCTTTCCGCAAGGACCGATGGACAGGTGCTGCATGGCTGTCGTCAGCTCGTGTCGTGAGATGTTCGGTTAAGTCCGGCAACGAGCGCAACCCGTACTGCCTGTTACCAGCGCGTAATGGCGGGGACTCTGGCAGGACTGCCTGTGTTAAGCAGGAGGAAGGTGCGGATGACGTCAAGTCAGTATGGCCCTTACGCCCAGGGCTGCACACGTGCTACAATGGCTGGTACAATGGGATGCGAGGCCGCGAGGCGGAGCCAATCCATAAAACCAGCCCCAGTTCAGATCGGAGTCTGCAACTCGACTCCGTGAAGCCGGAATCGCTAGTAAAGGCGTATCAGCTACGACGCCTTGAATACGTTCCCGGGCCTTGTACACACCGCCCGTCACATCATGGAAGCCGGCTGCACCCGACACGCCCGATCCAACCCGCAAGGGGGGTAGGGCACTAAGGTGTGCCTGGTAACTGGGATGAAGTCGTAACAAGGTAGCCGTAGGGGAACCTGCGGCTGGATCACCTCCTTTCTAAGGAGAAGGCTTCGCCCCCCGGGGCTTGAAGCCGAGACCGGAGCCTTGCCCGCAAGGGCAGGGTGGGGCCCGCACGGCGATCGCACTGTTCAGCGCTCAGGGAGCTTTCTGGAAGGGGGTGTCCCTGGCCATTGGGGCCGTAGCTCAGTTGGCCAGAGCACCTGCTTTGCAAGCAGGCCGTCGGGGGTTCGACTCCCCCCGGCTCCACCAGACCCTCGGTGATCTCGGGCGTATAGCTCAGTTGGTTAGAGCGCGTCCCTGATAAGGACGAGGTCTCTGGTTCAAATCCAGATACGCCCACCAGACATTTTTTTTTGTTCTTTGACAACGGCATAGATGAAGGGTAGCCGCCCGGTCCTCCTAGGCTGGGCGGCGATGCAACACCGAAGGCGACTCGTCGCAGATGAGTTGATTTTTGGTAGTCAAGCTACTAAGGGCGCACAATGGATGCCTTGGCAACGGTAGGCGAAGAAGGACGCGGTAAGCTGCGAAAAGCACCGGGGAGCCGCAAGCAGGCTTTGATCCGGTGGTATCCGAATGGGGCAACCCCCCCCTGTGAAGCAGGGGGATCCGGCACTGAATAGATAGGTGCCGGAGGCGACACCCGGGGAAGTGAAACATCTCAGTACCCGGAGGAGAAGAAAGAAACCTCGATTCCGTGAGTAGCGGCGAGCGAAAGCGGAACAGCCCAAACCAGGGGGCTTGCCCCCTGGGGTCGTGGGACCCACACAACGGCACGCAACACGCGAGCGGAAGCGCCTGGAAAGGCGCGGCGCAGAGGGTGAAACCCCCGTATGCGAAGCGTGGAGCGGCCCGTGGGATTCCCGAGTAGGGCGGGACACGTGAAACCCCGCCTGAATCCGGAGGGACCACCCTCCAAGGCTAAATACTCACCGTTGACCGATAGTGAACCAGTACCGTGAGGGAAAGGCGAAAAGAACCCCGGCGAGGGGAGTGAAAGAGATCCTGAAATTGTGCGCCTACAAACTGTCGGAGCC
>JBAZOE010000125.1:0-2981 GCA_041648875.1 Candidatus Omnitrophota bacterium | reverse complement strand
TGAATTTATCCAAAGATCATATACGGGATAATGATTTCGCCATAATCGTGGAAGGTTACCTGGACTTTATGATTCCTTATCAGGAGGGGCTCTGTAATGTCGTGGCTTCGCAGGGGACTGCCCTTACCCTGGAACAGATCAGGTTACTTAAGCGTTACACGCATAATGTGGCAATGATTTATGATGGAGATACCGCAGGTGAAATAGCTACTTTGAGAAGTCTGGACATACTTATCGAAGAAGGGGTGAATGTAAAGGTTGTCCCTCTGCCAAAGGGGATGGATCCTGATACCTTGGTTCGCCGGGAGGGAATTGATAGCCTGAAAGCCAAGCTTAAGGATGCTAAAACCCTTTTTGATTATAAACTTGAAGTATTAAAATGCCGTCACAATATAAAAGATGCCCAAGGCAAAAGCCGGATAGCTTCTGAAATGCTCTCTACTATCAACAAATTTGACAATGCTATTCTTAGAAGTGAATATATAAGGCGGCTTTCGGAGGAGATCAAGATACCGGAACATTCTATACTTGAAGAACTTAATAAGTTGAAGCCAGGCGCCGCTGTCCGTTCAGATGAAGGTTTGTGCGTTAAGAAAACCGTCTCGGGGATTAATCCGGCGGAAAAGCTTTTGATTAAATTTATGCTTGAAGAGAAAGAATTGATTGAAAAAATTATGCAGGAGCTTTCACCCGCTGATTTTACCGACCTGCGTACCTCAAAAGTCGTCTCGGTAATGCACGATTTGTTTACCCGGGGGAAAAATATAGAACCCAGTATCCTGATGAATTATTTCAGCGAAGATGATGCCAGCCAACTGGTTTGTGAATCCATGTTTATGCCTGAACTCCTGGATCAGGATAGGGAAAAAGCTGTCAATGATTGTATCACGCGCGTTAAAGTGCAAAGATTGAGATCTCAAAGAGAAAATTTGCACATACAGATAAAAAACGCCCAATCTTCGGGTGATGAGCAAAAGTTGAACAGTCTTATCAAAGAATTTCATAATTTAATAAAGAAAGGCGACTAAGGATGAAGAAAAAGGAACAGCCTACTAAAGATATGGAGAAATTAATTGCCCTTGGTAAGCGCAAGGGATTTCTTACTTATGATGAAGTGAATGATCTTCTGCCTGAGGATCTTTCAAGCACGGTAGCCATTGACCATCTTTTTGAGCTGCTGGGTAATGAGGATATCCAGGTAGTCGAGGGGGAGACTGACGCCGGTTTATCGGTGAACAGGGCGCAGCAGGATAAACAAACATTGGCTCAGGCCCGGGATGAATTGTTAACCGAGCAGCTTAAGAGCGAAGAGCGTTTTATGCCCCTGGATGACCCGGTAAAGATGTATTTAAAGCAGATGGGCTCTATTTCTCTTTTGAGCCGTGAAAATGAAATTGAATTGGCCAAGAAGATCGAAGATGCCGAAGATAAATTTAAGCGCGTGGTCCTGGCTACTAAGTTTGCCAGGAATGAGGTATTAGCTGTCGCTAACGACATCCTGGAAGATAGAATCAACATGGAAGAGGTAGTCAAGGAAGACATTAAAATAAAAAAGAATAATGTTATCGGCAGGTTCAAGCGTTTCTTGGCAAAGGCTAAACATTCGCGCAGTGAGGGCAATATTATCAACCTTATATTACAGCTTAATTTTACCACTTCCGTAATTGAAGCTGCTGTGCGTAAGCTAAGTGCCTTGCTTAAGGAGTTGGAGCATATAAAACGTTCAGGCAGGATTGATAAGGAGCGTAAATCCCAGATACTCAAAGAGATCGCCGAGCCGTACGGCAAGATCAAAGAGCAGATGAAATTGATAAAATCCGCTCATCTTAAGTTTAGCCGCACGAAGAAAAAACTGGTAGAAGCTAACTTGCGGTTGGTTGTAAGTATCGCCAAGAAATACACTAACCGCGGGCTTTCTTTTCTTGATTTGATCCAGGAAGGTAATATCGGCCTTATGCGCGCCGTGGAGAAATTTGAATATAAACGCGGTTACAAATTCTCAACCTATGCTACCTGGTGGATCCGTCAGGCGATTACCCGTTCGATTGCCGACCAGGCGCGTACGATCAGGATACCCGTGCATATGACCGAGACGATAAATAAAATAATACGTTTTTCAAGGGTCTTTGTGCAGAAGAATGGCCGTGAGCCTACCCCTGAGGAGATCGCGCATAAAATGCGTTTCCCGCAGGGTAAGATAAAATCCATATTGAAAATTGCCCAGGAGCCTATATCTTTGCAGATGCCTATAGGCGATGAGGGGGACACGCATTTTGGTGATTTTATCCAGGACAAGAAAGCGGTATCTCCGGCAAATGAAACTGTGCGTTCAATGCTAAAAGATGAAATGAATTCCGCCTTGAGCACATTAACGGAAAGAGAGAAAAAGATACTCATCCTGCGTTTTGGCATTCATGATGGATCTTCCCGCACCTTGGAAGAAGTGGGCAATGTTTTTAAAGTTACCCGGGAAAGGGTCAGGCAAATTGAGGCCAAGGCGTTAAAAAAACTTCGCCATCCGTCGCGTTCGCGCAGATTACGTACTTTTATGGACATGACTTTAGCGCATCAGAGGGAGTATTGATACTTTTACTACCGGGATCCTTGCCCTAAAAGGCAAGGATGAATAATGTCTGCTCAAATTTATAAAATTAAAAGCAGTCTATCCTCTCTGGATGGCTGCTTTTAATATTTAGTTGGCTAAAATATGGAAGATCAACAGCAGAAAGACCAGATTAAAATAAACCGGGATGAGCTTAATAAGCTCAAGAATCTTAAAGCTGGCCCGGAATCAGCGGTTATGAAACTGCGTAATATCCAGCTTCAGCAGAAGGCGATTTTGAATAATATCCCGGATATCGCCTGGCTTAAAGATACCGATAGCAGGTTTATCGTGGTTAATGAAGCTTTTGCCGAGTCTTGCGGTTTTAGGGCTGATGAGATTGTAGGAAAGACTGATTTTGACCTTTGGCCTGAGGATT
>JBAZOE010000124.1:0-3039 GCA_041648875.1 Candidatus Omnitrophota bacterium | reverse complement strand
ATTGTGCGATCAGATTTCAGACGGGGTACTGGATGCTTGTTTAAAGAATGATATTTACGCGCGCGTAGCATGTGAAACTTATGTAACTATGGGCCTTTTGATCGTAGGCGGGGAGATAACTACCCGTGGTTTTATACATGTACATGAAATCTGCAGGAATATCATCGAAGAGATAGGGTATAATGATCCTAAATACGGGTTTGATTTTCATACCTGCGCCATACTTAACGCTATCCATTCTCAGTCCCCGGATATATCGCAAGGGGTCGATGCCGGTGGAGCCGGAGACCAGGGGATTATGTTTGGTTATGCCTGTAATGAGACCAAGGAGCTGATGCCGCTGGCGCTTATGTTGGCGCAAAAACTTTCCATGCGGCTGACAGAGGTGCGCAAAAACAAGATTTTAAAATACCTTGGCCCTGACGGCAAGACCCAGGTGACTGTAGAATACAATAATGATAAGCCGGTGCGGGTAGACTCAGTGGTATTGGCTTCTCAGCATACCGAGGATATTCTTGATAAAAGCGGAAAGCGTATTACTGAAAAAGCCAGGCGTGAAATTATCCGGGAAGTAGCCGGCCCGATCCTTGAGGGCTGGGTGGACAAAGATACCAGGTATTTTGTTAACCAGACAGGAAAATTTGTAGTTGGCGGACCGCAATCTGATACCGGGATGACCGGCAGGAAAATAATCGTGGATACTTACGGCGGCGCGGTTGCCCATGGCGGAGGGGCGTTCTCCGGTAAAGATCCTACTAAAGTTGATCGCTCCGCGGCATATATGTGCCGTTATATCGCCAAGAATATTGTGGCAGCGGGTCTGGCGGAGAAATGCCTTATTCAGCTGGCTTATGTTATCGGCCATGCTGAACCTTTGTCGGTTATGGTAAAAACAGAAGGAACTTCGGTTATTCCGGAAGAATCTTTGGTAAAATTGGTGCGGCAGAACTTTCAACTTACTCCTAAGGGTATTATTGAGTCATTGAATTTACGCCGGCCGATATACAGAAAGACTGCCAGTTATGGGCATTTTGGCAGGATGGAGCCGACTTTTACCTGGGAGAAGACGGATAAAGCGGCAGCATTGAAAAAACAAGCCAGCTGTTTATAAAATAAGAGAAAGCAACTTAAAGAGAGGGCATAGTTATGAAGTATGATATTAAGGATATAAAATTAGCCAAAAAAGGCGCTTTAAGGATTGAATGGGCAAGCAAGAATATGCCTGTGCTTGGTTTGATTAAACAGCGGTTTTCCAAAGAAAAGCCTTTAGCGGGTTTAAAGGTTGCCTGCTGCCTGCATGTTACCACTGAGACTGCCGTATTAACGGATGTTTTAAAATCAGGCGGAGCGGATGTTTATGTTTGCGCATCAAACCCGCTTTCTACGCAGGATGATGTAGCTGCCGCCCTGGTAAAAGACCTTAAGGTTGCTGTTTTTGCGATTAAGGGCGAGAATACCAAGACTTATTACAGCCATATAAAATCCGCTTTATCGGTTAAACCGGATATTACCATGGATGACGGAGCGGACCTGGTAAGCACAATTCATCAGCGCCCTGTTGAAGAACATGCTAATATTATCGGCGGCACAGAAGAGACCACTACCGGAGTGATCCGCCTGCGCGCATTGGCTAAAGAAGATAAGCTGCGTTATCCGATAATCGCGGTTAATGATGCTTTAACCAAGCATCTTTTTGATAACCGTTACGGCACAGGCCAGTCTACTCTTGACGGAATTATCCGCTCAACGAATAAACTTATTGCCGGGTCTAATTTTGTAGTTTGCGGATATGGCTGGTGCGGAAAAGGCGCGGCTATGCGCGCAAATGGCCTGGGAGCTAAGGTAATCGTTGTTGAGGTAGATCCTCTGCGCGGCCTTGAGGCGACTATGGATGGCTTCAGGGTTATGCCGATTAAAGAGGCAGCTAAGATTGGAGATATTTTTGTTACGGTTACCGGGGATATTAATGTTATCCGTAAGGAGCATTTTAGCCTGATGAAGGATGGCGCGATTGTGGCTAACTCCGGGCATTTTAATGTTGAAATCGATATTCCGGGTTTGGCGGCGATAGCTAAATCTAAAAGGGCAACCCGTGATTTTGTTGATGAATATACAATGAAGAATAATCGTAAGATTTATGTTTTAGGAGAAGGCCGTCTGATTAACCTGGCGGCGGCTGAGGGGCACCCGGCAAGTGTTATGGATATGTCTTTTGCTAACCAGGCATTCTCCGCGGAGTATATGGCTAAAAATTACCGCAGATTACAGAAACAGGTTTATACAGTGCCGGAAGCTATAGACAAAAACATTGCCTACTTAAAACTTAAGTCTATGGGGATTAAGATAGATATACTTACTCCGGAGCAGAAGAAATATTTAGCCAGTTGGGAGATGGGCACATAAAACCAGTGGATAGCATAAAGCAGGCAGCCTGCCTACAGGCAGGAATGTGGGGAGAGGTCATATGGCGATTAATAAAATTGCAGTCCTAACTACCGGAGGGGACGCTCCGGGAATGAATCCGGCAATCCGCGCTGTTGTGCGCTACGGAATCAACCAGAAATTAGAGGTAATGGGGGTTTTCCGCGGCTGGTGGGGCCTGATTAATGAAGAGCTAAAAACTTTGGACCAGCGTTCTGTTTCGGGGATAATTAACCTGGGTGGAACTATCCTAAAGACTGCGCGCTGCCCGGAATTTAAGACTGAAGAAGGGCAAAGCCGGGCGTATGAGACTATTAAGAAGTATAACATAGACGGTTTGGTTGTTATCGGCGGTAACGGCTCTTTTGCCGCCGCGCACAGTTTCTACGGGAAATATAAAATACCCTGCGTGGGGGTATCGGCTTCTATTGATAATGATGTCAACGGCATTGACTATACTATTGGCACCGATACTGCGATAAATACAGCGCTGGATGCCATTGATAAGATACGTGATACCGCAACCAGCATGGAGCGTATCTTTGTGGTTGAGGTGATGGGAAGAGAATCCGGGTTTATTGCTTTGACTGTCGCCCTTGCCGGCGGCTGCGAAGAGGT
>JBAZOE010000123.1:0-3040 GCA_041648875.1 Candidatus Omnitrophota bacterium | reverse complement strand
AATCCTCAGGCCAAAGGTCAAAATCAGTCTTTCCTACAATCTCATCAGCCCTAAAACCGCAAGACTCGGCAAAAGCTTCATTAACCACGATAAACCTGCTATCGGTATCTTTAAGCCAGGCGATATCAGGGATATTATTCAAAATCGCCTTCTGCTGAAGCTGGATATTACGCAGCTTCATAACCGCTGATTCCGGGTCATCTTTAAGATTCTTGAGCTTATTAAGCTCATCCCGGTTTAATTTAATCTGGTCTTTCTGCTGCTGATCTTCCATATTTTAGCCAACTAAATAATGAATCTCCGAGGGGCTTTAAGCCCGCGGTTTCTTAAAAGGTTTTTGTCCGTGAAAATATAAAAGCAGCCATCCAACGAGGATGGGCTGCTTTTAATTTTATAAATTTGAGCAGACATTATTCATCTCTGCCTTTTAGGGCAAAGATCCCTATAGTGAAAGTATCAATACTCCCTCTGATGCGCTAAAGTCATGTCCATAAAAGTACGCAATCTGCGTGAACGCGACGGATGGCGAAGTTTTTTTAACGCCTTGGCCTCAATTTGCCTGACCCTTTCCCGGGTAACTTTAAAAACATTGCCCACCTCTTCCAGGGTGCGGGAAGATCCATCGTGAATGCCAAAACGCAAGATGAGTATCTTTTTCTCTCTTTCCGTTAATGTGCTCAAGGCGGAATTCATTTCATCTTTCAACATTGAACGCACAGTTTCATTTGCCGGAGATACCGCTTTCTTGTCCTGGATAAAATCGCCAAAATGCGTATCGCCTTCATCGCCTATAGGCATTTGTAAAGATATAGGCTCCTGGGCAATCTTCAATATGGATTTTATCTTACCCTGCGGGAAACGCATTTTATGCGCGATCTCCTCAGGGGTAGGCTCACGGCCATTCTTTTGCACAAAGACCCTTGAAAAACGTATTATTTTATTTATCGTCTCGGTCATATGCACGGGTATCCTGATCGTACGCGCCTGGTCGGCAATCGAACGGGTAATCGCCTGGCGGATCCACCAGGTAGCATAGGTTGAGAATTTGTAACCGCGCTTATATTCAAATTTCTCCACGGCGCGCATAAGGCCGATATTGCCTTCCTGGATCAAATCAAGAAAAGAAAGCCCGCGGTTAGTATATTTCTTGGCGATACTTACAACCAACCGCAGGTTAGCTTCCACCAGTTTTTTCTTCGTACGGCTAAACTTAAGATGAGCGGATTTTATCAATTTCATCTGCTCTTTGATCTTGCCGTACGGCTCGGCGATCTCTTTAAGTATCTGGGATTTACGCTCCTTATCAGCCCTGCCTGAACGTTTTATATGCTCCAACTCCTTAAGCAAACCACTTAGCTTACGCACAGCAGCTTCAATTACGGAAGTGGTAAAATTAAGCTGCAATATAAGGTTAATGATATTGCCCTCACTGCGCGAATGTTTGGCCTTTGCCAGGAAACGCTTGAACCTGCCGATAACATTATTTTTCTTTATTTTAATGTCTTCCTTGACTACCTCTTCCATGTTGATTTTATCTTCCAGGATGTCATTAGCGACAGCTAATACCTCGTTCCTGGCAAACTTAGTAACCAGGACCACGCGTTTAAATTTATCTTCGGCATCTTCAATCTTCTTGGCCAATTCAATTTCATTTTCACGGCTCAAGAGAGAAATCGAGCCCATCTGCTTTAAATACATCTTTACCGGGTCATCCAGGGGCATAAAACGCTCTTCACTCTTAAGCTGCTCGGTTAATAATTCATCCCGCGCCTGGGCCAATGTTTGTTTATCCTGCTGCGCCCTGTTCACCGATAAACCGGCGTCGGTCTCCCCCTCGACGACCTGGATATCTTCATTACCCAGCAGCTCAAAAAGATGGTCAATGGCTACCGTGCTTGAAAGATCCTCAGGCAGCAGGTCATTTACTTCATCATAAGTAAGAAATCCCTTGCGTTTGCCAAGGGCAATCAATTTCTCCATATCTTTAGTAGGCTGTTCCTTTTTTTTCATACTTATTCGCCTTTCTTTATTAGATTATGAAATTCCTTGATAAGGCTGTTCAACTTCTGCTCATCACCCGAAGATTGGGCGTTTTTTATCTGTATATGCAGATGTTCTCTTTGAGATCTCAATCTTTGCACCTTAACGCGAGTAATACAATCATTGACAGCTTTTTCCCTGTCCTGATCCAGGAGCTCGGGCATAAACATGGATTCACAAACCAGTTGGCTGGCATCATCTTCGCTGAAATAATTCATCAGGATACTGGGCTCTATATTCTTGCCCCGGGTAAACAAATCGTGCATTACCGAGACGACTTTTGAGGTGCGCAGATCGGTAAAATCAGCGGGTGAAAGCTCCTGCATAATTTTTTCAATCAATTCTTTCTCTTCGAGCATAAACTTAATCAAAAGCTTTTCCGCCGGGTTAATCCCCGAAGCGGTTTTCTTAACGCAGGAACCTTCACCTGAACGGACAACGGTGCCTGGCTTCAACTTATTCAGTTCTTCAAGTATAGAATGTTCCGGTATCTTGATCTCCTCCGAAAGCCGCCTTATATATTCGCTTCTAAGAATAGCGTTGTCAAATTTGTTAATAGTAGAGAGCATTTCAGAAGCTATCCGGCTTTTGCCTTGCGCATCATTTATGTTGTGACGGTATTTTAATACTTCAAGCTTATAATCAAAGAGAGTTTTAGCATCTTTAAGCTTGGCTTTCAAGCTATCAATTCCCTCCCGGCGAACCAGGGTATCAGGATCCATCCCTTTTGGCAGAGGGACAACCTTTACATTCACGCCTTCTTCGATAAGTATATCCAGGCTCCTCAAAGTAGCTATTTCCCCTGCGGTATCGCCATCATAAATCATTGCCACATTTTGCGTGTAACGCTTAAGCAATCTGATCTGTTCCAGAGTAAGGGCAGTCCCCTGCGAAGCCACGACATTACAGAGCCCCTCCTGATAAGGAATCATAAAGTCCAGGTAACCTTCCACGATTATGGCGAAATCATTATCCCGTATATGATCTTTGGATAAATTCA
>JBAZOE010000122.1:0-3166 GCA_041648875.1 Candidatus Omnitrophota bacterium | reverse complement strand
TACCGGGTTTACGCGCCAGGCCGGCAGTGACTACCACAATATCTGAACCTTTAACCTGCCTGATATCATCGCTGCCTTTAATATTATAGTTATATTTCAATATTGGCCTGGCATCCTCCAAATCCATAGCTTTGCCGCATGCCAATCCCTTCACTACATCTATAAGCATAATATCGCCCAAGCTGTCTCCTGCGATACGCATCGCGGTTAAACTTCCAACGTTCCCAGCCCCAATAACGGAAATCTTCAATTTTAGCCTTCCCTAAAAATCAACGCTTGATCTTTTCAATGATTGCATCCGCCATCTCTTTGGTGCCAACCGCAGTTGGATCAAGCGGATCGGATTTTAAATCATATGTTACTGACTTACCTTCGGCAATAACCTCTTTTACGGCGTTTTCCAGGCTTTCTGCCGCCTTATCCTCTTTAATGTGACGCAACATCAAGGCGCCCGATAAAATCATAGCCACGGGGTTAACCTTATTTTGGCCTTTGTATTTTGGAGCAGAACCGTGCACGGCTTCAAAAACCGCGCTATCAGTGCCGATGTTGGCTCCTGGAGCAACCCCTAAACCTCCAATCAAACCGGCGCAAAGATCAGAAAGAATATCCCCGTAAAGATTGGGCAGCAATAAGATATCGTATTTATTCGGCTTGACCACCAGTTGCATAGACATATTATCCACAATCGCTTCTTCAAAAGATACCCTTTCGGAAAATTCCCGGGCAACTTCCCTGCATACCTTCAAAAATAGCCCGTCGGTAAACTTCATAATGTTTGCTTTATGCACGCAGGTAACTTTTTTACGCTTGTTCTTCAGGGCATATTCAAAAGCAAATCTCGCTATACGCTGCGTCGCAAATATAGATATAGGCTTAATGCTTATCCCTGAATCCGGACGGATATCCTTATTTGTATCTTTTTTTATCTGGCCGATCAACGCCTTGGTCTCGGGTTTTCCCTGCTCAAATTCAATGCCCATATAAAGGTCTTCGCTATTTTCCCTGATAATCACCAGGTCAATATCATTAAACCTGCTTTTTACCCCGGCATAACTTTTTGCCGGACGCACGCAGGCAAAAAGTTCCAAAGCCTGCCTGATAGCTACATTTACCGAACGAAATCCCGTACCTATCGGAGTAGTTATGGGGCCTTTGAGGGCGACCTTATTTTTCTTAATTGAGTCTAAAGCGCTCTGAGGCAGAAGTTCTCCGGTTTTTTCAAGCGCATCAGAGCCGGCAAGAGCCTCTTCCCATTCAATATTTACGCCTGTAGCTTCAATGCACCTGACTGCTGCCAGAGAAACTTCGCGGCCAATACCATCACCAGGAATCAGGGTTATTTTATGTAACATTTAAATCTTCAGCTCTCCATGTTTCTTATAATAATTAACTACCCCGCCTTCAGCCAAAAGCTCCTGCATAAATTTAGGCAAAGGCTTGATCTTTAAGTTTACACCCTTAGTTAGGTTCTTAACCAAACCATTATCCAAATCGATCTGGAGCTGATCTGATTCATCAATTTTAGAAGTGTCGGTTTCAATCAGCGGCAAGCCGATATTAAAACTGTTGCGAAAGAATATACGCGCAAACTGAGGGGATAAAACCGCCACGATCCCTGCTTCTTTAATAACCAAAGGGGCCTGCTCGCGGCTTGAGCCCATGCCAAAATTATTCCCGGCAACGATAATAGACTGGCCCCGGATAATCTTTTGAGGAAAACTCGGATCAATATCCTCCATTATATGCTTGGCCAATTCCGATAAATCCGTAATCGCAAATTTATATCTTCCGGAAATAATAAAATCCGTGTTTATATTGTCACCTAATTTTACGCTTTTCCCTGAGATAATCATAGGAATAATTACAACTGCTTAAATTCCTCCCTGTTTTTCACTTTAGACATGGCCATATCCAGAGAGATCAGGCCTTTTTGATGTAAACCCTTTAGAGATTTATCCATAGTATACATTCCGTGCTGCGAACCTGTCTGCATCAATGTAGGTATCTGCTCGATCTCCTGCTCGCGGATCAGGTTGCGGATACCCGGGGTAGCCACCATAATCTCCGTAGATAAAACCCTGCCCGTACCGGAAATATGCGGTAAAAGCAGCTGCGAAATTACCCCCTGCAAACAATCAGAAAGCTGCATTTTAACCTGCTGCTGCTGATGAGGAGGAAAAACATCTATAATCCTGGCGACAGTCTGCGGAGCGTCAGGCGTATGCAGGGTCGCTAAAACAAGATGGCCGGTCTCGGCGGCTGTTAAAGCCGTCGAGATAGTTTCTAAATCGCGCATTTCACCTACGACAATGACGTTAGGGTCCTGACGCAAGGCATGGCGCAGGGCCTGGGCAAAAGAATGCGTATCCGAATAAACCTCGCGCTGCTTGACTATACTCCTTTTATTAGCAAAGATAAATTCAATCGGGTCTTCTATACAAGTAATCAAACACTCCCGATTGCTGTTTATATGGTTGATCATCGCAGCCAGAGTAGTAGTCTTACCCATACCCGTAGGCCCGGTTACCAAAACCAAACCGTTGGGTTTATTCGCCAGATCAATAATAATCTGAGGTAATCCTAATTTTTCAACACTGGGTATTTCTAACGGGATCCGGCGGAAAGCCCCCTCAACACTCCCCTTTTGCGTATGGATGTTTACCCGGAAACGGTCCAGTTCAGGAAGCGCAAGTGAAAAATCCAACTCCAATTCACGCTCAAATATTTCTTTTTGTGAGTTGGAAAGCACGCCATAAACCATCTTTTTTAAATCCTGTTTGTTTAATTTTTCCAGCTCAGTTCGCACTAACCTGCCGTCAATGCGCAAAATAGGAGGCTCATTTTCCGTAATATGCAAATCTGAAGCGCCCTTATCGATACACATCAAAAGCAAATCACGAATCTCCATAATCCCTCCTTAATTTCTTATTCAGAAAAGTCCTGATGAACGCAGCGAATCAGGATCCCCCCTTAGAAGTAAACTCTCGGATCACTGATATAACCCTTAATCGCTGAAGCGGCAACTGTAGCCGGAGAACCCAGATAAATAAAAGCCGCAGGATTCCCCATCCTGCCTTTAAAATTCCGGTTAGCGGTTGAAATAACCACTTCTCCGTCGGAAGGTATCCCGTTATGCGTACCCACGCACGGACCGCACCCCGGA
>JBAZOE010000121.1:0-3166 GCA_041648875.1 Candidatus Omnitrophota bacterium | reverse complement strand
GCGGCATCCATATCTGTCGTAATGGTGTTTTTTTCCAAGCGGTATTTTTCTTTAGGTTCCATCGGCAAATGCAGTATTATTTCAAATCCCAGATTATGCAAATTTTGCGCAACCAGCCTGGAATTACTCAGGTTCGGCAGGATCGCGCAAGTCAAAGGCTGGCCTATTCTTGCTGCGGTTCCAAGATTATTCAGGTTATACCCCCAGTCATCTATTACGATAGCGATTTTTCCTTTTACAGGAGCTTTCTTAGGCGGGAGCTTCTTATGTACCGAGGTCAAAATAAGCGCAATAAATACAAGCAGCGATAAAATTAACGCCAGGATAATCGTCACCTTTTTTTTCATTGGCTTTCCCAAGATCAAATTTTCTCAGCTTGCTTATAAAGTTCTATAGCTTTTAAAGTATCTACCGCCCGCATTATCTGTAGATCGTTTTTATAATCAAAAGAGTCTTCCGGGGGCTTATTCTTTTTGTCAGCGGACCCAATCTCTTTAAATATATCCTCGCTCTTAGCGGTTTTTGCCTGATCCGGTTTGCCGCCGTTGTTTTCTTTTGCCTCCATCACTATATCGGGGATAATCCCTTTACCATGAATTATTTTTCCGGAAGGGGTAAAATAATGGCTGGTAGTCAGGCGCAAAGCTGAACCATCCCCCAAGGGGATAACCGTTTGAACGGAACCTTTTCCGAAAGATTTATTCCCGATAATTATAGCGCGTTTATAATCCTGCAGGACGCCGGCTACAATCTCGCTCCCCGAAGCAGAACCTTCATTAATCAGGATCACCATCGGCAGATCCAGTATCGCGCTCTTATCGCTGGAAAAAAATTCAAAATTCTGCCCTTCTTTTCTGCCTTTAGTATAAGCGACCATTTTGTCGGCAGGGATAAACCTCCCGGCAACCTTTACGGCAACATCTAACAAGCCGCCCGGGTTATTGCGCAGGTCTAAAATTAATGACCTCATTTTTTGCTTGGACAGGCTGCTCAAAGCGTTATTTAATTCTCTTAGGGTATGTTCTCGGAATTCAGCTAAACGTATATAGCCGATACCATCCTCAAGTATCCGCGCCTGTTTAATATCCTTAATTCTTATGATATCCCTGGTGATCTTAAAATCCATAAGCTTCTTTTCAGAATCCCTTAATATAGTCAGATTGACAACCTCACCCGGCTTACCGCGCATTTTCTTAACAGCGTCAATAAGGGTCATTTCACGAGTCAGCTCATCGTTAATTTTTACGATATGGTCATTTGCTTTTATTCCGGCTTTCCAGGCCGGGGTATCTTCAATAGGCGTAATTACGGTGAGCAACCCATCTTTTATGGTAATCTCTATGCCCAGGCCGCCGAACTTACCCTCCGTATCCACTTTTAACTCATTATAAGTTTCCGGATCCATAAACTGGCTGTGCGCATCAAGAGAAGCAAGCATCCCTTTTAATGCCCCATAGATTAAATCTTTTGGTTTTGTATCCTCGGCATATTCGTTATTGATAATAGCCAGGGTATCGGAAAACAACTCTACCTGCCGGTATAAATCATCCTGCACCTTCTTTTTATTGGCGGAATAGACTCCCGTTACGCCAATAAGCAAAAGCACAGCCAATAAAATACCAATCAGTATATTCTTACGCATCAATCAACCTCCGCTTTATTAATTCCCCGACCATTTTTGGATTAGCTTTACCGGCGCTTTTTTTCATAACCTGGCCGACTAAGAACATAAGCGCATTTGTTTTTCCCGCCTTGAAACTATCAACGGATTTTTCATTCTCCCGGATAACTCCGGAAATAATCTCTTCTAATTCAGCAGTGTCAGATATTTGCAACATGTTATTTTCCCGGATTATAACCGCTGCCTGTTTTTGAGAGTCAATCATTTGCGTTAAAACGAGTTTTGCTGAAAGATGCGAAATTGATTGATTTTCCACAAAACTGATCAAACTGATCAACTCGTCTTTATTAACATTCAACTCATACAGGTCAATTTTCCGGCAGTTAGCTTCGGATAACAACGGGCCGATCAACCAATTAACCATATTCTTTTTATCTTTCCCGGGATATCTGCGGATACATTCTTCCGCAAATTGAGCATTTTGCTTGGAGCTGACCAAAATCTTGGCATCATATTCAGATAAACCATAATCCTGCATAAAGCGCCGCATTTTATCCTGAGGCAGCTCCGGCAGTTGCGATTTAATTAGAGAAACCATGGCCTGCTCAATGATAAAAACCGTCAAATCAGGATCAGGAAAGTACCTGTAATCTTTGGCCCCTTCTTTATTGCGCATGGAGACAGTTATCCCCTTATCCGTATCCCATAGCCGGGTTTCCTGAGACATGGTTTGTCCGGATTCAAGCAATTCTCTCTGGCGGCTTACTTCAAAAGTCAAAGCGTCTTTAACCCCCTTAAAAGAGTTCATGTTTTTCAGCTCTGTTTTAACACCCAATTCTTTTGCTCCTTCGGGCCGCAAAGAAATATTGGCATCACAACGTAAAGACCCCTTTTCCATATCGCAATCTGAAACATCCAAATATTCAATGATATTTTTTAAACTGGTTAAATAGTCAAATGCCTCCTGAGGGCTGTTTAAATCCGGCTCACTGACAATTTCAAGCAACGGAACTCCCGCGCGGTTAAAATCCACCAAGCTTGAGTTTGATTCATGGATAAGCTTACCGGCATCCTCCTCCAAATGCACACGGGTAATGCCAATACGTTTTATTTTATCTCCGCTGGGTATATCCAGGTAGCCGTTGCGTGATAAAGGCAAATCAAATTGCGAAATCTGGTAATTTTTCGGTAAATCCGGATAAAAATAGTTCTTCCGGTCAAATTTAGTATGCTCTTGTATTTGACATGAAAAAGCCAAGGCTAACTTAATCGCAAAACCCAGCGCTTCCTTGTTGTAGACCGGCAGGGTTCCGGGAAATCCCAAGCATACCGGACAAACTCCGGAATTGGGGACCTGCCCAAAATCAATGGCGCAACCGCAAAATGCCTTGGTTTTAGTTTTTAACTGCAGGTGAACTTCCAAGCCGATAACTGTCTGGTATTTCATAGCCGTGGTTTAATTTTGTGCCACTCTGTATTTTGTTCAAAGGCATGGGCAAGCCTGAAAAGCATCTCTTCGTTAAACGGCTTAGCCATGATCTGCAG
>JBAZOE010000120.1:0-3195 GCA_041648875.1 Candidatus Omnitrophota bacterium | reverse complement strand
TAGGTTTTAAGGGCGGGGACTCGGCCCTGATAGTTAAAGTTCAAGAGGCGGTTAAAAAGAAGAAGGCGCAACTGCTTGATGAAAAAAAGAAAAAAGCCCAGGAAGAAACTAAAGACCAGGAAAATAATATAAAATGATTTTAAGCTAAGGAGAAGGCTATGAAAATATGGCTGAGTATTTGCGCATTGATGATTTCTTTAACGGCCCCGGATTTGACTTTTTGTCAGCAGGAGCAGGATGCCCCTGAAACGCAGGCCAGGCAGGGGGTTGTTACTCAGATTGATTCAGTCGGTTCGCTTTTAGTGATATTCGACGGTGTTAAAGAATGGAGGTTTAAAGTAGAGCCGGGGGCCAGAATAGAACGGGGCATAGATGATATAATGCTTGATGACCTTGAGTCGAATGATACGGTGACCGTGGAGTATTATAAATCTCCAAGCGGCGTTCTTAAGGCAGTTTCGATTGTTGATAATAATATTACTTCAAGTTTTTAGAAACCAGAGGCCGAAGATAGTTTAGGCTAACGGTAGGCTAAACGGATTGGATAATTAAAACATGAAGATGTTCAAGAAATTAGTTTTTGTTTTCGGAATAGTCTTTCTTGCTCTGGCTGTTATTTTGCTTGTCAGTTTTGCTGTCATAAAACATTTAAAGATTGGGGAGATCGTGGAGAAGCAGATAGAGCAAAGCCTGGGAATCGATGTTTCAATAGAAAAAATAAAATTTTCTCCCTTGTTGGCGCATATCGGTTTAAGCGGCATAACCATATATAACCCCGCTGGTTTTGAAGAAAAAGAGCTTGCCTATGTTGAGGCGATCCATTTTGTATGCGACCCCATAGAAATTATCACTAGTAAAAAACCGAATATCTATGTTTTGGGTGTAAATCTTAAACGCTTGAATATAATGAAAAACAAAGAAGGCAAGGTTAACCTGGAAGAAATCAACCCCCTGAAAAATGGGGATGCCGCTATACAGGATAAGACCCCATTTTATTTTGATATGCTGGTATTGAGTGTCGGCCAGGTAAGGTTTGTTGATTATGGCGGGCCGAATAAAAAAGAGCATGTTTATCCGATAGGCATAAAGAACGCGACGTTTATTAACCTTACAAATGAACAAGATGTGGTCAGGATGGTTGTTTCTAAGGCGATAGAGAATACGGATATAGGTAAGTTGATTAATTTGAAGATTATACCGGTGGTTTCTCAAATAGGGGATACTTTTAATTCGGCTTGGGGTACGGCTAAGACCGGGGCTAAAGGTGTTTGGGGTATTGCTATTCTGCCGTTTAACCTGTTTTTCGGGAAGAATTAAGCTTTTAAATCTTGCGAAATATCTTGATTTTAATTTGGAGAAGTGGTAATATCCTTTTAATAAAGTAATTCCGAGTTTTAAGGTGGGTCAGGATAGCGAAAATACGAGAAACCTTTGTGGGCTGATTTATCAGCCAAAAAAGGTTTCTCTTTTTTTATAGAGGTTATCGAAATAAATGTTAGATTTCTTCCCAAAGCAATTTTTTCTGTTTGATCCGCTTTCAATATTCTTTCTTTGCGTAATCTTTGTTGTTTCTTTCCCTTCGGCTATTTATTCTTTCAGCTACCTAAAAGGCGGATACTCTCCCGCTAAAATAGCGCTTGCCTGGTTTTTATTGTTTATCTTCGTATTGTCTATGGCTTTTGTGGTTACTGTAAGCAATGTGCTTGTATTCCTGGTATTCTGGGAGATTATGTCTTTAGTTTCATATTTCCTGGTAGTTTTTGATACCGGGCATGAAAAATCCATCCAGGCGGGGATGATTTATATTGTCATGACGCATATCGGCACGGCTTTCTTGATTGCCGCCTTTATGATGATGTATAAGCATGCTAATTCTTTTGACTTTAGCGCCATAAAGAACGCTTGCCAAGCAATGCCCGGGCAAACCAGGAATATTATATTTTTATTGCTTTTAGCCGGTTTTGGGACAAAAGCCGGGATTGTACCGCTGCATATCTGGCTGCCGTATGCCCATCCGCAGGCTCCAAGCCATATCTCCAGTATTATGTCCGGGGTAATGATTAAAACCGCTGTTTACGGGATAATCCGTTTTGTCATATTTATTTTGGGAGTTCAGTCTCAGTGGTGGGGGATTTTATTGTTAGTGTTGGCCAGTATTACCTGTTTGGTAGGAATAATTTACGCGCTTATGGTAGGCGATATCAAGCGCCTGCTGGCCTATTCGAGCGTTGAAAATATCGGAATTATATTATTAGGAGTAGGCCTGTCTATGTTTTTTCAGAGCCTAAATTTGCCTTATCTGGCTATATTTTCCATGATAGCCGGATTATACCATTTAATAAATCACGCGGTTTTTAAAGGTTTATTATTTCTTTGCGCCGGCAGCGTATATAAAGCTACGGGGACGCGGGATATTGAAAAACTGGGAGGTTTGATCAAGAAGATGCCCCAGACCGCCGCCTGTTTTTTGATCGGCGCAATGGGGATCTCCGCCTTGCCGCCGTTTAATGGTTTTGTGAGCGAATGGCTGACTTTACAGGCATTCTTTTTGGGGGCATTGAATGTAATGGGGGGAGCCAGGGTTTTTTTAGTGATTTGCGCGGCGCTTTTGGCTTTGACAAGCGGACTAGCTGCCGCCTGTTTTGTCAAGGCGTTCGGGATAACTTTTCTGGCGCTTCCCAGGAGCAATTATGCCAAGGACGTAAAAGAATCCCCCTTTTCCATGCAAGCAGGGATGTTCTTCTTGTCAATCCTGGTTATTATTTTTGGTTTGGCTGCCGTAAGAATTATAAAGATATTAGCGCAAGTTGCTGGTTCTGCCACAGGCCTTGATATCGGAAGCATGAGTTTTTCGATCAATAACTTTACCTTAAATCCTCAGGCGGACAAAAATGTTTATCTTTCCACGCCTTTGCTTGCTTTAGGGCTGATTGTAGCCGCCGGAGCGGGCTTTGCCATATATAAGCTATTTAACAGGGCAAGGGCGGTAATTTATAAAACCTGGGATTGCGGTTATTACAAGATTGACAGCCGCAATGAATACACCGCAACCGCGTTTTCTAAACCGCTCAGGATTGCTTTTAGTTTCTTTCTGCTGCCTTACCGCAGGACGCAAAAGATCAGGGAATCTTTTTACCACGTGAAATCTTTTGTTTATGAAACACACACGACTCCCGTGTTTAAGAAATATATTTA
>JBAZOE010000119.1:0-3208 GCA_041648875.1 Candidatus Omnitrophota bacterium | reverse complement strand
TATAAGAAATTCCTGCTCAATGGTCAGGCGGCCATTCAAAACAATATCTTCGATAAAAGATGAAAAAAACTTTCCAAGATCAACACATGCTTTTATGCCTTCTTCCTTCCGCCTGGTCAATACCCCCCAAAATTCTTTCAGGAAACCGGTATCATTATCTTCAAAAATTCCGGGCAATTCTTTCTCCAGGATTACCGCCGCCGTCTCCAGCGTATCCGGAGCCTGATCGGTGGCAAATATGCCTAAAACTATATAACGGTAATTCTCCTTAAGCGCCTCATGGTCAAAAGACAATTTACCGGAAAATGAAATATTTTTAACTAAAGTATCGAGTGTGTTACGGTACACCGCAGACATTGGATCATCCTGCGAACTGCTTAATAAATTCCGGATCTTCTTTACCGAATTGGGGTTATCCTTTAAACCCGGCATTTCATCCATTTTATTAAAGAAATTTTTAGTAATATTTGCCGAGGAGTCCTGTTCGGAAATTTTAGAAAAAAGCTGCAGACTTAAAGAATCAAAATTATCTTCCTGCAGGAACCCCTCTTTGAGAAGAGTGGTAAATTCCTCCTGGCTTAAATCATTAAAGGCAGGTTTGATTTTTGCCAGCTTATCCTGGTTAAGCGTCTTTTTATTTCGCAGGAGCCAGAGAAAAACATCATTTAAGCATTTATCAAACTTTTCCTTGTTCCTGCTCTTTAAGCTAATCAAAAATTCGTTTACCTCAGGAGAAATACCATCAGTATCAAAAAGATCCTTCTCATTAACCCGCTTAATAAACGAACCAAAACTATCGGCAAACTGGTTTATCTTAGCGGTATCATCGCTATAGAGCGCCTCTTTAAGCATATACCCCCATACATCAGTACATTCCTGGCCTTCTCCGTGCAGGAAGGCGGAATAATCCAGCTCTTGAATAGTAAAATGAACCAGGCGTTCCTTCTCTAAAATCGCGCCCAACCCGCCGCTTTTAAAAATCTCCTTTTGAGGCATGGAAATAACACAAAGGAATTGAATTAACTCCTGGAGGCTTAAACCCCCCTTGATTTCTATGCTTTTTATTTTACGTTGATGCAATAGGCGTGCCAGTTCATCGTATAAGCCGCTCTTGGAAAGATTCTTACCGTCGACTATAAGGCCTGAGCTGGTTACTCCAATCTTAAACGGGTTAGAAATAACCAGGAGCGCATCAAGTTTAAGCTTAAAATTCTCGACTGATTTAATAAAATAAGGATGGTCCTTAGGGTAAGAAAAGGCGTTAGTAAGGGTAACTCTTAAACCGCGGAAAAAATCTTCGATAATTTCTTCTTTGTTCATGAATGTTATTTTACAACTAAATAGTTGCTACTGCAACTTAAAAATCTTACCGGATAGTTGAAGACGGGATAAAAATAAATGTGCCGCGTTCATATAAACGCGGCACATTTATTGCAAACGAAACTCTATTCTTAACTTACCTTTTCATTATTTTCTTAGCTTTGTCATCTGCTACATCTGTGATAAAAGGCACACCGGTTTCCTTCTCGGTCTCACGATTTGCCGAGAAGATATCGGCGCGGCTGATCGCCTTAAGCGTAAATCTCCTGGCTCCGGCCATTAACTGCTGCAGACCTGCCGCTAATTTATCCGCCAGGGTCCAAAATGCCACTGCGCCCAAAGGAACATTCTTCATCTCATCCTTGCCAACCTTTTTTTGCAGGTCATAATAACCGGCAAAAAGTTCTTCGGCAGTCATGCCAAGCTCTGCTACGGATGCGGGAAGTTTATCCCAGCTTCCGCTTACCTTTGCTTTAACTTGCGGGTTCAAAACTCCCTCAATATTAGAACCAAGATATGCGGGGATCATTAAAGCCCGGCCCATACACACTAATTTTGTATAAGGAGCTCCTAATGCCAGGGCCTTGAATATGTGGTCCTCGCGGGCCAGACCTCCCGCAAAAGCCATATCCACTACTTTCTTGCCTTTTTTACGCAAAATCTCCGCGTATTCATAAGCCTTAGAATGTAACAATATAGACGGAACACCCCAGGTCTCCATCATATTCCAGGGGCTCATCCCTGTACCGCCGCCTGAACCATCAATGGTAAGCAGATCAAGCTTAGCTTCAGAAGCATATTTTATAGACATCGCCAAAGCTTCCATCCCATATGAGCCGGTTTTCAACGATATCCTTTTATAGCCAATCTTGCGCAAATACCTAACCGCTTTCATAAAACTCTCTTCGACCTGGCTCTCCGAAGAAAGGCTGGTATAACCTAAGCGGCTATGGCGGGCGATAGATTTAATTGCCCCTGATTTAAAAGCCTCCTGTACTTCAGGAAGAGTAGGATCAGGATCAACTACATAACCCCGCTTTTTAAGAAACTGCGCATACTCAAGGCTGGTGACCTGTATTTCTCCGCCGATACATTTAGCTCCCTGGCCCCATTTTAATTCTATAACCACCTTATCCCCATACTTTCCGACTACATACTCGGCAACTCCGTTGCGGGTATCTTCAACATTCATCTGCACAATAATGGCGCCGAACCCTTCATAATAACGCAGGAATGTCTCGATCCTCCTGTCTAATTCCGGAGCCTTGATGATTTTTCCGTTTTTTATTTCTGCCTGTTTATCAATCCCCACTACGTTCTCGCCGACAACAATAGGAACACCTACCAAAGCTGCCCCGGTAGCGAAAGATTCCCAGTATTTAGCCGCCACAAAAGTAGAACCTAAAGCACCGGTCATTACCGGAACCCTAAACTTAGTTTTGACTGCCTGGCCAAACTCCCCTTCTATATCCACGTTGGGAAAAATACATTCATCCTCAGAGTTAGAGATGCCCTTGGGAAGCCCGGTGGCGCCGTAATTGTAACCATTAATACGCAAAGAATTATAAGAAACCCCTATATGGGTAGTATTTCCGCTGCCTGCGGTAGTAAAACTATAATCCCTGGGGTATAAAAGTTTTCTTCCTTTCAGGCTGGAAAGCCAGGTTTCGCATTTGCCCGTACAATCTACGCGGCAGAGCGAGCATAATCCGCTTTCACAGGGATTGCCCCTGTTTACAGTTCCTAATGCATCATTTGTTTTTGGCCACTGAATCATGGATACCCTCCTTGTGTACGAACACAACACCGGCGCAAATCCGATTAGCGCCGGGTATCTCTTCCACTAATTTAATCAAAATATGCCTAATAATTAGGCAGACAACCATAA
>JBAZOE010000118.1:0-3495 GCA_041648875.1 Candidatus Omnitrophota bacterium | reverse complement strand
AAGATTAAATTTCTCTTGCAATTAATTGAGGTTTGTGATATAAACTAAAACAATAAAATAAGGAGCGTTGATGCGTGAACATTTGGGGTTTTTGCGGACATCCAGTGCGGCGGTGAAAATTGCTGCTTGGATTTTTTTATGTTTAGGTATTACCGGCGGGGCATCTTTGCTGTTGGGGTTAGGTTCGGGAAATCCGCGCTGGATGGGGTTGATAGTTTTGGCAATATACGCTTTCCTGTTTTTCTTTTTATATCTTATCGCTAAAATCGCCGATCTTTTGACCAGAATAATTAATGAAATACATGAAATAAAGAATAATAAAATGAATAAGGAGGATAAATGCGCAAGCTAGGGAATTTCTTAATGATTATCTTTACTGTATTTTTATTTTCAGGCTGCGACAAAATGCCTTTTATGGGCACAGCAAAGCCTGTGAAGCAAGCCAAGCAGGGCCCTCCCGTGGGTGAAACTATAGTTGCCAAGGTAGGTGATTTTTATATTACAGCTTCAGACCTGGATAAGGAAGTTGATAATCTTAATTCCTTGGCTTCCGCGCAAAAGCTGGATAAGAATAAGATCGATAGTGTTGATAAGAAAGTTAAATATTTGAGAGATGAGCTTGTGCGTAAGTATATCCTCTATCAGGAAGCGCTGGATAGAGGTTTAGACAAGAAGCCCGAGATTGCAAAGGAGCTTGAGGCTGCCAAGATGAATCTTTTGATCGGGGAATTACTGCGTAAAGAAATCGAAAAAATCGATGTAAGCAGTAAGGATATAGAAGATTTTTATGAACAAAATAAAGAAATGCTTAAAGAGCCGGAACAGAGGAAAATTCTGGAGATTATAACTCCTACCGAGGATGAAGCCAAGCAGGTTTATATAGAGTTATTAAAAGGCACGGATTTTTCTTCTTTAGCCAGGCAGTATTCAAGAGCCAAGACCGCATCCTCCGGCGGAGATGTAGGTTTTATGACCTATGAGGCAACTCCTGAAAAACGGATAAGATCAGAGAAATTTTACGAAGTAGCTTTTGCTCCTTCATTGGACGCCGGCGGCGTCAGCAGTATATTTAAGGGGCCGGACGGTTTTTATATAATAAAACTTGATAGAATAAAGAAATCTGAGCCTAAATCCCTTGTTGAATTACGGGATAATATAAAATCCTGGCTGTTATTTGAGAAACAGCAGAAGGCCATAGTGGAGCTTGCTAATAAATTATCCGGAGAGACTAAAATAGAAATTTACGAAGAAAAGGTGCGATAGGATATGCAAATACAAGTTCTCAAAAAATACCTGCCGCTGCTTATTAGCGGAGTTTGTGGATTGATTGCGGTGGTTTTGATCAATAATTATATCCAGCAGCAGACTGAAGAAGCGAAAAGATCAGTAGCGCAGAGCCAGAAAAATTTGACTACTGTAGTGGTAGCTAAGCAAGATATCCCCGCCGGCACCGCAATAAAAGAATCCATGCTTGTAGAAACAACGCTTAGTAGGAATATGGTGCAGCCACGTTCGGCGGTATCTATTGACAGGGTGGTGGATAAGATTACCATTGCCCCTATAGCAAAAGGGGAGCAGGTGCTTTTAAACAAGGTTACCATTTCCGGTGAGATAGGTTCTTTGTCCATGAAGGTGCCGTCCGGCAAAAGGGCTGTGACTGTTTCTGTGGATAACATCTCGTCGGTCGGGGGGATGCTTAGGCCAGGGGATCATGTTGATATCGTTGGTATGGTGCCCATCCCGGCAATGAATGCAGATGGCAAGCAGGTAAACCAGTTGGCTACTATGCCTTTATTCCAGGATGTCTTGGTCTTGGCGGTTGGCCAGGATTTTATGAACACACAAGGCGCAAAAAAAGAAGAAAAATCAGCATCTCCGGTTATAACCTTTGCTTTATCCCCTCAGGAGGCAAATCTGATTGTTTTTGTACAAGAACAGGGGAAAATCCGCCTGGTATTGCGCTCTCCCGGGGATACGCAGTTACAACAAGTAACCCCGGCAAGCTGGGATACATTGTTCAGGTTTGTTATGCCTCAGGCTTTTCAACAGGTGGAAAAGCCTGTAGCAGCGCCGGTTAAGCCCAAGAAAACCGTTGAGATTTATCGCGGACTAAACAAAGAAATAAAAGTTATTGAATAATTTAAGGATAATTATGCATAAGAAAATAAATGTTTATATTTGGGCAAGTTTGCTTACAGCCTTAATGTTGGCAGGGGTTAACCCTATGTTAGCCGAAGACGTCCAGCAGGAAACGATAAAATTACTGGTAGGGGAGACAAGAATAATCCCCACACAAACGCCTACCCGGGTAATTGTTGGTAATCCTCAGGTGGTTGATATTTCTAATGTCACTGAATCGGAGATTACTATTTCCGCAAAATCCCCAGGCCAGACTTCGCTGGTATATTGGGACACTTTCGGGGAGCAGTCTGAGAATATCAAGGTAATAAAAGAAGATATATCCTTGATTAAGCGCCGGGTGGATAATTTATTGAGCCAGCTTGATCTCGTAGAGGTTTATACTAAGGCAGTAGAAGATGAAGGAAAAGTTGTTATCTTGGGCAGGGTCAAGACTGCTAAGGATAAAGAGAGGATCGGCTTGGCTTTGGTTGATTTTAAAGATAAGATATCCGACCTTATAGAGGTTAAAGAAGAAGAGACGGTAATAGAGATTGATGTGCAGATATTGGAGCTTAATAAAGACGCCACTAAGACCCTGGGTTTTACCTGGCCGGGCTCAATGACTTTAACTGAAGTTGGCTCTTCGGGTATCGCCGCCGCAGGAACGACTTGGGGAAGATTATTCAATGTTGCTAATATAACCCGCGCAGCCTTTACTTTAAAATTGGATGCTTTGATACAGGAAGGCAAAGCGCGCATCCTTTCCCGTCCGCGGCTATCCTGTCAAACTAATAAGGAAGCACAATTGCTCGTAGGAGGAGAGAAACCTATTTTTACCACAGCTGTATCGACAGGCGGGAGTTCTTCCACAAATGTGGAATATAAAGAATATGGTATTAAATTAAAGATCAAGCCGGCTGTGACCGAAGATGACCGTATTAAATTAAATTTGTATGTAGAAGTTAGCGATGTTGGTGAAGCTGAGATTCTAGGTTCGGCAGATGCCCCTACTGCTAAGGCATATCCTCTGAGCAAGCGTTCTGTTTCCAGTGAGCTTTACATTAATAACGGCCAAATCATGGCAATAGGCGGTTTAATCAAACAAAAGACAGAAGAAGACCTGCGTAAATTTCCATGGCTTTCAGATGTGCCGGTTTTAGGTATGTTTTTCAGGCAAAGAGTAACTAAAATAGGCAAGGGCACCGGGGCAAGGGATGATACGGAATTGTTTATTACTCTTGTCCCTACTATCGTTTCCCGGGAAGAGCCCAATAAGAAACAATCTTCTCCCGGTTTTATTGCAAAAAAGCAGGAATCTTTTAATATTCCGAATTTACCGGAAAATATGAGAAATTATGTTCAGATAGTCCAGTC
>JBAZOE010000117.1:0-3528 GCA_041648875.1 Candidatus Omnitrophota bacterium | reverse complement strand
TATCCTCGGGTTTAAGATGGGCGCCGTTGCGCCAGGACTGCGGGGAGCGGCTGAATATCTGCATGGTATCGCAGCCTAAGGCCTTGGCAGTATCCAGCGCCTGATAAATCTTGCCCGAACCGGAAATGTGCACTCCTAGAATCATAGTGTTTAGATTATACCCTTTAGTAAAATGAGCGTCAAGCTAAAAGCTGGCAGTAAAATACAACCTTGCTGGCGGGCGAAAAATACGCGGGCTTAGAGATCTTTGACGCGCAAAGCCTTCTCTATCTTTGCAATCAGCTCTTCTTTTCCTATCGGCTTTACCAGATAATCTACCGCCCCTATTTTAAAAGCCTGAAGTTTATCTGCGGCTTTATCCAGCGCCGAAAGAATAATAATGGGTATACGGGCTCCGTCAGGGTCTTTATTTAACATCTCGCAAACATCAAGCCCTTTTATCCCGGACATAATAATATCAAGCAATATGACATCCGGCTTAAATGCGCGCACTTGAGCTAAAATATCCTCGGCTCCCGGTAAAGTCAGTACTTCGTAGTTGCCTGTCCTTTCCAAATTTAGCTTTAGTATCCTGAGAAAGGCTGTTTCGTCATCAACGACTAATACTCTCTTTTTCATGCGCGACTGCCCCCTATCCGGATTTAGCGGCTTTAAACCACAAGCTTACTTTTGTGCCCTTTACCAATTGACTCGTTATCCCGATTACCCCCCCATGCAACTTGATAATATTACTCGTAACCGAAAGCCCCAGGCCGGTGCCTTTTCCAGGCCCTTTAGTAGTAAAGAATGGTTCGAAAACTTTTTTAAGGTTCTCCTCGCTGATCCCCTGGCCCGTGTCTTCAACTTCCACAACCACAACTTCTTCATCAGGGGAAAAATAATCATTTTTCATTTTATCCCCCTTATACGCGGAATCAGCGAACCGGCACAGATATGAATGCAAAGTAAGCCTGCCTCCCGCCGGCATCGCGTGAAAAGCATTCGTGAATAGATTTATAAAAACTTGTTCTAGTTTGACCTTGTCAGCCATGATCTTTGGGATCCCCGTCTGATAATCCTTCACAATCTCAATATTGCCTAATCTGGCAATTTGTTGAACCAACAGCAAAGAATTATCCATTAAAATATTGACATTTTCAGGCTGCATATACAACTCATCGACCCTTGAGAAATCCAGGAGCATGCGCACAATATTATCCGCCCTTACGATATTATCTTTCATCAGCTGAAAAACCTCGGATGCTTCCTTATTTTCCGGAGGGATTACCCCTTCTAAATAATTTACCCCCTGCAATATTATCCCCAGCGGATTCTTTACTTCATGAGCAACGCCGCTGGCTAATTTTCCGATTGCTTCAAATTTTCCTGCCTGCACCATCAAGGCGGTTGTTTCTTCTAGACGAGAGGCCATTTTATTAAAAGACCCGGCCAAAGCTCCGATTTCATCGGCTGATTTAATAAAAACCCTGGTCTCAAGACTGCCTGCGCCGATTTTAGCCACGGCATCCCTAAGCTTGCTGATCGGGTTAACTATTGTTTTTGAAATAAACAACCCGAACAAAACCGCGACCACTATAATAAATAACACGCCAACTAACGCCGGAGACAGGGCTTCCTTGATAGCTTTAAGGATATAAACCCCTTTAAAACCTATGTGAATAGCCCCAACCTGCTCGATACCTTCCCTGACAGGAACCGCGATATCATAAACAAATACTTTTCTATTGATGATTTTCTGTAATCGGAAATTCTCTTTACGGCTAAATTGATTATTTAACTTTAAAAGCTGCCTTGGAATAGCTTCCAGGTAAGTATTCGATAACAGGTATCCTTTCTTATCAAAAACAAGGATATATTCTATCATCTCCTCCCGCAATTTCTTGTCTTTGAATAAAGTATCGGTTAAGGTTTCGGCCCTGTCCTCTACTATGTCCCGGACAAAGCGATCGGCAAGGTCTTGAGCAAACAGGACTTCCTCGGTCTTGAGTTTTTCTTCCTGGCTATGGTTGATCGCATAGATAACGGAGAAAATATTAACTATGGATAATACGGCTATTACAAGGATAAAACTTGAAATAATCTTATGGGTTAGTCTCATCTTTATACCCTAAAACTACATTTACCTGATTAAATACCCTGAATTTACCATCCTCCGATAACTTTGAATAATAAACCCCCTTTAACCCCTGATGGCCCAAAACGCTATAGGTAATTTCTTTTCCTATCCCGATATCGACATTACGCATCGATTCAAGCGCTTCTATAAATTTTTCCCTTGTTAAGTCAACTCCGGAAATTTCTAACGCTTTCACCAATACCTTGGCGTTTATAAAACCCTCTAAAGCCACATAATTAGGTTCATCATTCGGAAAATATTTCTTTACTAACTCCCTGTACTCCCTGACTCCTGGGAGCTCTTCCAGGAAAGGGTCCGGCACTACCTGCGTTACAATAATCTTGCTGTAATCCGACGGCTTTATTTTCTGTATCTGGATGAGTTCTTTGGCGAATGCCTCTGAACCGACAAATGATACGGTATGGAAATAAGGCCTAAATCCGGCGTCATTGGATATCTTTACGAATTTAGCTAAGGGAGAGTAAGTGCCGACCATTATCACAACATCAGCTTCGCTTAATTTAATATTCAGCATTGCTTTCTCTACATCCATTTCCCCCCTGGCAAAGGTTTCTGTTGCAACCGTACGCATATCCCTCCTTTCGAGAGCCAGCTGCACCCCCGAAAGAACCGAAACCCCAAAAGTATCCTCTTGGTATAAAACGGCTATTCTCTTTAGATTCATCTTGTCGACAAAATAACTGATGGCGCTTTCGGCTTCCGCATAGTATGAATCCCTGACATTAAATATATACGGCCTGTAAGGAGTCCTGAATATCTCCGCTCCCGAAAAAATGCCAAGAAGGGGGATCTCCGCTTTATGGACAATATCCACCACCTGGGCTGTCGTAGGCGTACCCACATAATCAAATAAAGCAAAAACCCCGACCTGGGCTATTAATTTCTGGGTATTTGTGACTGTCTCCGCCGGATTATAATGATCGTCGGTGCTGATCAGCCTTATTTTCCTTCCGTGTATGCCTGCGCCGGAATTAATTTCATTAATATAAGCCAAAGAACCGTGGATTGTCTGGGTGCCCAGGAAACCGGCGAACCCTCCCAGGGCGGCAGAGGAGCCGATAACGATTTCATTATCGCTTACTCCGGGAGATATTTTTGCCTCCGGCTTATTTTGCCCGCAACCTGAAACGAGCAATATAAACGTAATTAAACAAATAATTTTTTTCATTGCTGCGCTCCTTTTTAAATAAAATGCCCAGCTATATGATTAATAACCGGGCTAAATTATCTTAAACTTCCTGCGATGGTTCCTCCCTGCTTTCTGCATCATAAACAATCGGAGAGGTAATAAGAAAAAGTGGTGCGTATTGGAGAAAGTTAGAACCTGTCTCCAGCACTCACCGTTAAAATAATTTCAATCTTTGTCAATGTTCCGCGCGCGGAGCGCGCTC
>JBAZOE010000116.1:0-3547 GCA_041648875.1 Candidatus Omnitrophota bacterium | reverse complement strand
TTGCCTTCTTTATGCACTGCCTCAAGCGGAAGAAGCAGGGCGTTTTCTTTGCTATGCTCTATGAAGTCTATGGTCGCGTTCATCCCGGAACGGAAAAACTCCGGGACATTTTCAGGCAGCAAATCCGCCTTATATATAGTAACATTGTTAACCGTCTCCGACTCATAATAAATATGTTCGACGGTGGCCTTTATTTTGGTGTCCGGGTAGGCATCAAGATAGATAACCGCGTTTTGGCCTTCCTTAATCTTACCGATATCGGTTTCATCAACCTGCGCCCGAACAATCAGATGGTCGGACAATACTACCACCGCGTCACTGGTAGTAATAGTTTGCCCCGGCTGGGTAGTGGCCACAATAACCTCTCCATCAATCGGCGCTAATAAAGCAATTGGTTTATAAGCCTCCTGCCAGTATTTTAATTGTTCCGGTCCCTGCCCCTGGGCAGCGTCAAGAAGCGCGGCCCTCTCGGTAGAGCTCATCCAGGCTAAAGTTTCGCCGGCTTTTACCCCCTGGCCTTCTTTCACCAAAACGCTTTCTACTCTGCCATTAACCGGAGGCTTTATCTCAAGCCGGTTTTTAGGAAGGATCGTCCCGGTTGTCGAGATGATTGTCTGGATTGAGCCAAAATTAGGGCTTATTTCCACAGTGACCTCCCCGGAATCAGCTTTTGGCCAGATTTTTATAATCAAGAAAATCACGGCTGCTAAAAATACCGGAACGATAAAATAAAACTTGAGTTTATTCATATTCTAAAGTTTCTCCTTTCGCCTGGACCCAGCCTGCCCAGGCGTATAATTTATCCGCCTGGGCATTCAGAAAATCCTTTTTAGTGTTTACCAGGTTATCTTCAATGATTATCCAGCTGTCAAAGTTAATAAAACCGGTTGAATATTGCGCCTGGGCTATTTTAGAGCGTTCTTCGGTGGCGTTTAATGATTTGCCCTGCACCCCTACATTCTCTATGGCATCCTGCAGGGTTGCCCAGGTTTCCTCCAAACTCAGGATAGCGGAGTCCTTGGCGCTTCTTTCATTTTCTTCAAGCTGTTTCAATAAGGCCTTTGCCTGGGAGACCTGCGCTATCCTTGAGCCTCCTTCAAATATCGGCAGGGACAAAACAAGCCCAAGGTTCCACTGATTTCCCCGCGGAGTCCAGTGCGAACCGTTCTTGTTTGCCCCGGCTGCCCCTGAAAGAGACGGAGAAAAATTGGCGTAGGTGGATTTAAGGCCAAAAACAGCCGAGTTCTTCTGGGCTGTAAGCTGTTGGACCGCGGGGTTATTTTTAGCTATAGCCTCAAAATCAGGCTTAATCCTCGCGGAATCAACTATTTCAAAATCACCCTGTACTGTTATTTGCGTCAATTTAGACCTGCCCATTTCTTTTACCAAGGATCTGCGGGCGACCTCAACATTCCGCTCTGCCTGAGAAATATCGTAAATTGCCGCGGCTAAATCCGCCTCTGAAGTAAGTAGGGCGCCTTTATGCTCTAAGCCGGATTGATAACGCAAAGTAATCAGCTCCAGGTTCTCCCTTCTGATATTGTAAATTTCCCGGCTGATACGAAGCATCTCCTGGGCCTTTAATAGATCAATAAAAGCCGTACGCAGCCTGAACCTGACCGTAGCTGAAGTAAACCTGAAGTTTTGCTTTGACGCATTAATATCTTCAGAGGCGCTTTTTACATCATTAATTGTTTTGGTGCCGTCAAAGATTAATTGAGTCGCGCTGACTCCATAGTTATACGTGTCCCCTTTAGAGCTCTTGCCGGGTGAACTTTCTGTCCTTGCGGTCGAGGCGTTCAAGTTAGCGTCTACCTGCGGGAAAAGCGCGCTTGCGGTTATCTTTTTACCGGCTTCAGATTGTTTTATTTCTTCGCCTGCTGCGATTAGATCCGGATGGTTCTTTGCCGCTTCCTTAATACAATCATGCCAGGAAAGGGTATCTTCGGCTTTTACCGCCATAACGATAGAGAAGAAAAATATGGCGGTTATTAAATTAATTTTAAAATACCTGGGCATAGTTGTTTATTTGATTAAATCATCAACCCGCACATTAAATAAAGTCGCGATCTTGGATAATGTTACTATAGTAGGATTCTTATTTTTGCCTGCCTCGATCTTTACTATAGTATTTAAAGAAAGGTCCGTAAGCTTGGAGAGCCGGTCCTGGGAGATCCCCCTCTTCGTCCTCAGCTCCCTGATCTTGCCGGATATTGTATTAACTATGGCGTGTTTAGTCATATATTTTAATGATTGTTTTATTATACTACTATTATAATAGTAGAGGAAAAACAAAAAAAATCAAGCAAAATTATCCATCCTGCTTTCCTTTTACAACAAAGTTGGAAGGGCGGCAACCAAGCCGGAGGGAGATTCTGAGGCAGATTGCGAGGATAGCTCGTTTAAACAAACCTGCGCCTCTGTAACAAGTTCAGAGACCAAATCTTTAACTGAAACTATCTTCTTGATCCGGTAAGCATTGCTGCCGCACATAGCAAAACCTTTATCCAGATCTCCCCGGTAAGCATTCAATAGCGCTTTGGCAATGCAATAATTAACTTTCTTGGTATCGCAAGTATGCAAACATTTATATTCACAACCAAAAGCTACATGCTCACCCTCAGTAACCTTCTTCACAAATTCATTACGGATAACCCTTCCCGGCATCCCCACCGGGCTCTGGATAACTACAATATCCTCTTTTTCAGCTGATATATACGCCTCTTTATATTTAATAGATACATCGCATTCATGCGTGCAGACAAAACGCGTAGCCATCTGCACACCGCTGGCGCCTAAACGCATAACCCTGGCGATATCTTTTCCGTCAAAAACCCCTCCGGCTGCAATAACAGGAATGCGCAACTTGGCGTTCTCAAAAGAGCGCGCAACCGCCAATACCTGGCTCAAAATTCCATCCAAAGAGAAATTCTTCGTATCGGCAAGCTCGGCCAAACTGTAACCCAGATGCCCTCCGGCAAGCGGGCCTTCGACAACAATAGCGTCAGGCAGGCGTTTATACCTCCTGGACCAGGTATCGCAAATAATTTTTGCTGCCCGCGCAGAAGAAACAATCGGGACAAGTTTAGTCCGGTTATTCTTGATTAAAGACGGCAAACGCAAAGGCAGCCCGGCCCCGGAAATAATCACATCCACTGATTCAGCCTGAGAAGCCTCCACTAATTCATCGTAGTTGGTAAGAACACACATAATATTTACGCCAAAGGGGTTTTTGGTCAATCTTCTGGTTTGGCGGATGATATTTGTCAGCTCCGCCCGCGAACGCGTCTTATAATCGCGTTTCTCGTCACCGCATTCTTCTCCCAGGCCCACCGCAGCAATCATCCCCAGCGCCCCTTCGTTGGATACCGCCGAAGCCAACGAAGATGAAGACACGCGCACCCCCATACCGCCCTGGATAATCGGCAGCTCTATCCTTAAATCACCTAATGATAAACCCTTAAATTCAGTTTTCATAAAACCGCCTTTTTTCTTTCCGCCCACTCTAACAAAAAAGCCATAAAGGTTAATTTTCCTGCCCTTTACG
>JBAZOE010000115.1:0-3629 GCA_041648875.1 Candidatus Omnitrophota bacterium | reverse complement strand
TCACCTTGCCCTAAAGATTAATTGTATATTATTTTAGCAGAAAAACCGGGCTTGTCAATACAATTAAAAACGGTTATAATAGAAAAATGGCGGATAAAATATTATCTAAAATCCATAACAAACTGCTTAGCCGGAAAAAGACTATCGCCATCGCCGAATCCTGCACCGGAGGCTTGCTTTGCGCTACGCTAACTAAAAACCCTGGCGCCTCAGGCTATTTTCTTTTAGGAGTAGTTGCTTACAGCAATAGTTCTAAGGAAAAAATACTGCAAATTCCCGCGAAATTTATCTCTAAATATGGCGCTGTTTCCCGTAAGGTGGCGATATCGATGGCAGAGAATATCCGTAAAATAGCAAAAGCGGATTTAGGCATCAGTATAACCGGCGTTGCCGGGCCGGGCGGCTCAACCTTAAATAAGCCGGTAGGCACTGTTTTTATCTGCCTGTCCGCAAAGAATAAAAATACCTGCCGGTTATTTTCTTTTCCGGGAAACCGCCTGAGTATACGAAATAAATCTACCCAAGAGGCATTGCGTTTATTATGCGAGCATTTATCGCTATAGAACTGCCGGTAGAGATTAAAAATTCCCTCTCCAGGATACAGGAGAAATTAAAGATTGAACCGCTTAAGATCAACTGGGTCAAACCGCAAAACCTTCATCTTACTCTAAAATTCCTCGGAGACATCCCCCCTAAGCAGCTAAATGAAATCAAACAAATAATCTCCGGGATAACAAGAATAACTTCCGGCTTTGAAATCAAACTAAATACCCCGGGAGTCTTTCCTGATATGGCCGCGGCGCGGATAATCTGGATAGGAACTGATCAACTGCCCTTGGAATTAAAACAACTTGCGGAACAGTTGGAAATAAAACTAGCGGTTTCCGGGATACCCCGGCAAGAGAAAACTTTCAGCGCGCATATTACCATCGGCCGTATAAAATCCCTCCTTCTTTTGTCTGATTTAGAAAAAGTTATTGATAAAATAAAAACGGCTGCGGCAGGGCTAAACTGGGGATTTGATTGCAAGAAAGTTACTTTATTTGAAAGCACGCTTGGCCCGGGCGGGCCAGCCTATACGGTGCTGGATCAATTTAACCTTAAGATTGCCTGAAGCACGATATTGGCATAGACGCCAGCGACCAAGTCATCCCCCATTACCCCGGCTGCTCCATGCATATTCTGCAGCCTTCCGGCGGGGTATGGCTTAAGCGTATCAAGAATACGAAAAATAATAAAAGCCAGGATAATTATCTTCGGCTCAGGAGGCATAAAACTAAGGGCAATAAGCATACCCATCACTTCATCAATAACAATACATCCGGGATCCTTCTTTTTTAATAGCTGTTCCGCCTGGCCGCTGGTTAATAAACCTAAGATCATCACACAAAAAACAAATATAAAATAAAGAGGCCGATTAGCGCCGCCCAACAGATAAAATATGCCTACCCCGGCGATACTGCCGAATGTCCCCGGGATCAAAGGCAGATAACCGGTAAAAAAGAAGGTACTGATTATTCTGACCAGAAAATTATTCAATGCGGTAAATCTCATAAGCGGGTAATTATTTTGCGGTTTTCCCAAAGGTATGACAAACCTGAATAAAGTGTAAGGCCCACTGTAACGAGCATCAGGAAAAATATCCCCTGGCGGAAGATCTTCTCCCAGGCGGGATTCCATGTAGAATATCTAAGCACTATTTCTTTAAGCAGGATAAAACCAAGAATAGTAAATATCACCCCCATCTGCAAGACTGTTTTATGTTTTCCGGCGCGAGCGGCGGAAAGCACCTTACCCTTATTTAGAGCAAAAAGGCGCAAAGAAGTGATCATGATCTCCCGGGCGATAATAATCACAAACATCCAGGCATCAATAAGCTGTAATTGCACAAACGCCGCGAAAGCCGCCAGCACCAGGATCTTATCGGCGATGGGGTCCATTAGCCTGCCAAAATCCGTAACCATATTCCTGCGCTGGGCAATCATGCCGTCAAATAAATCAGATAACGCCGCAAGGATAAAAACGATTAAGCTGGCTACTTTAGGCCAAAGCCCCTGGCAAAATAAAAAGAACATGAATACAAAAGTCAATAAAATACGCGACATGGTTAAACGGTTGGCAAGATTCATCGTGCTACCTCCCCTACTAAGTCATACTCCAAAGTATCTGTTATTTTAACTTCCACAAACTCACCTTTTTTTAGCAAACGTTTGGAATTAACATAAACCAACCCGTCTACCTCCGGGGCATCCAGCTGGCTGCGGCCGATATAGGCGCCATCCCGCTCTTCCTCAATAAGCACACGCAGGCTCCTGCCCAAAAACCCGGCATTTACCTCAACGGATATTTCCTGCTGCGCTGCCATAACAGCGTCAAACCTCTTTTGTTTCAGCTTCTGGTCAATCTGCCCCTTAAAGCTATAGGCGGCAGTACTTTCTTCCCGGGAATAAATAAAAGCCCCTAACCTGTCAAATTTTACTTCTCTGACAAAATTCAACAACTCCTCAAACTCTTTATCTGTTTCGGAAGGAAAACCTACGATAAGCGAGGTGCGTAAACAAACCCCGGGAATAGCCTTCCTGATTTTATCAATCAAAGAAATTATTTCTTTTTTAGTGATCAAACGATTCATAAGCTTCAGTATGCGGTTATTAATGTGTTGTATAGGCAAATCAATATATCTACATACCTGCTCATGCGCACTGATTAATTCCAGTAATTCATCGCTTAGCCGTTTAGGATTTAGATATAAAAGACGGATCCATCCGATATCAGGGGCATTACGGATTATTTCTCTTAAAATCCCGCATAGCCGGCTTTGCCTCCCCGAATCCAGCCCATAACCGGTAATATCCTGGCCGATAATATTAAGCTCGGATATTTTCTCCTGATTAAAACGCTTAACCTTCTGAATTATTGAGCTCTCACCCAGGCTCTTAAGCGGGCCTTTAATCTTAGGAATGACGCAATAACTGCAGTTATTTACACAGCCTTCGCATATTTTCAAATAAGCGTAGTATTTCGGCGTTAAAGCGAACCTTCCCGATTCATGATTAAGCCCAAGGGCCCCTACAAAAGCATCTATCTCCGGCAGATCCCTGCTTAAATCTTTGTAACGCTGGGCCAGGCAGCCATAAACAATTATTTTTTTAAGCTTCCCCTTCTTTTTAAGCTCTATTAAATCCAGGATGGCTTCAACAGACTCGCGCTTTGCCTCTTCAATAAAAGCGCAGGTATTCACCAAAGCCACTTCGGCTTCGGCAATATCATCGACTATGGAATAACCTTTTGCGTTAAGCCGGCCGAGCAGACTTTCGGAATCCACCAGGTTCCTCGGGCAGCCTAAACTCAATATCCCCAACCTCTGTTTCATCGGGAGATTTTTAAACCTTCTTTATTAATGATAATATTCTTTAAAGATTGGCCGCGCCGGCCAAGTTTGGTAAAACGCTGGTCATTAACCTGTAATTCTATAGCCCCGGCATCGCCGAGAGACAATTCGATTTTTTCTTTAGCCTGCCAGGTTTCGGATCTGCCGCGGCCAAGCACCCCATGAAAAACAACTTTACCGTCCACCTTTGCGGAGACCCAGGATTTATCGCGGGCGAATATCCCAAGCATAAAACCTT
>JBAZOE010000114.1:0-3808 GCA_041648875.1 Candidatus Omnitrophota bacterium | reverse complement strand
AGGATCATCCGGTTATGCTTAACCGTGCCCCCACCTTGCACCGTTTAGGTATCCAGGCATTTCAACCGCTATTAATTGAAGGTAAATCAATTAAAATACATCCTTTGGTCTGTACTGCTTTTAACGCGGACTTTGACGGTGACCAGATGGCCGTCCATGTTCCCCTGTCTTTGGAATCACAGTTAGAAACCAAGGTTCTGATAATGGCCATAAACAATATTTTCTCTCCTGCCGACGGCCGTCCGGTAATTTCTCCTACACAGGATATTATCCTGGGAGTTTCATACCTTAGTAAAGAGAAGCCGGGAGCTTTAGGAGAGGGGAAGATTTTCTCCAGCGCCGATGAAGTCTTGGTGGCTTATGATGATAAAGCGGTGGAATTGCACGCTAAAATCAAGTTTCGCGTTTATGCTTTATATGATTTTGACCAAAAGAAAGTACTTGAAGGAAAGCAGCTGATTACTACTACTGTCGGCCGGATAATATTTAATCAAGTTCTGCCTGCGGAATTCGGGTTTGTTAACCGGGAACTGAACAAAGGAAGGATCAGTGATATCGTAGTCAGCTGTTACAAGAGGTTTGGTCATTCTGTAACCATTAAATTACTGGATGATATTAAGCGGTTAGGTTTTGAAATGGGCACCTTGGGAGGTATTTCTATCGGTATAGATGATATGACTGTCCCGCTGGAAAAACCTGAAGTTTTAAGGGAGTCTAAAGAAGAAGTAGCTAAAGTTGAGGACCAGTATCGCAAAGGTATAATCACCGATAGTGAGCGTAAATCTAAAGTTATCGATATTTGGACGCATACTACCGATAAGATTTCGGATTTGCTGTTTAAAGGGATGGATTCATTCAATCCTATCTTTATGATGGCTGATTCCGGGGCGCGAGGTTCGCGCTTACAGGTCAGGCAGCTTGCCGGGATGCGCGGCCTTATGGCTAAACCCAGCGGAGAAATTATTGAAAACCCGATTACCGCAAACTTCCGTGAAGGCTTAAATGTCTTAGAGTATTTTATTTCCACCCATGGCGCGCGAAAAGGTTTGGCTGATACCGCTCTTAAGACAGCCGATGCCGGCTATCTTACCCGCAGGCTTGTAGATGTAGCTCAAGAGGTTATTGTCTGCGAAGAGGATTGCGGTACGCTTAATGGAATTACGGTTTCGGCGATTATTGAAGGCGATGAGGAAGTTGTCAGCCTCAAGGACCGCATTATCGGAAGAGTGGCTTTGGATAATGTCGTTGACATTATTACCGATGAAATTATTGTTGAGCAGGGGCATGAAATTACCGAAGAAAAGTCCGAGCAGATTGAGAAGTTGGGGATTGAAAAAATACGCATACGCAGTGTTTTGACTTGCGAGTCAGGCAGGGGGGTTTGCGCCAAATGCTACGGCCGTAATCTTTCTACGGGAAGGTTAATTGAATTGGGCGAGGCAATAGGAGTTGTGGCTGCTCAGAGTATCGGCGAGCCTGGTACTCAGTTGACCATGAGGACTTTTCATATCGGAGGTACAGCTTCAAGGACAATCGAACAATCATTTGTTAAGTCTAAAAATGACGGTATAGTTAAATATCATTCTTTAAGGGTTACGCTTAAGAATAAAGAAAACGTTGCTTTGAACAGAAACGGAGCTATAAGTATTAATGATGTCCAGGGCCGCGAACTTGAGCGCTATCCGGTTCCCCAGGGCGCTTTTATTACTATTCTTGACGGAGAAGAGGTTAAGAAGGGCGTGGTTTTTGTGCGTTGGGATCCGTATACTTTGCCGGTACTTACTGAGGTTCCAGGAATAGTGCGTTTTGAGGATTTGCGTGAAAATATTACTATGCGTGATGAAGTTAACCCGGTTACAAAGTTAACTGAGCGCGTAGTAGTCGAGCATAAACCTGAGTATCATCCGCAGGTGGTTATAACAGACGAGAAAAAAGAAGTTTTAGGCATTTATCCTATTCCTATCGGCGCCCATATTATTGTTAAAGATGGAGAGCAGGTAGGCGGAGGAGATCTCTTGGCAAAGATTCCGCGCACAGTGGTCAAGACCCGCGATATTACCGGCGGTCTTCCCCGCGTAGCCGAACTTTTCGAAGCAAGGCGCCCGAAGGATCCGGCGGTAATCAGTGAAATCGACGGATTTGTTGAGTTTGGCGAAAGCAAGAAAAATCAGCGCGTAATCGTTGTTAAGTCCGTTACCGGTATGTCAAGGGAATATGTTATCCCGCATGGCAAGCATCCGAATGTTTATAAGGGGGATAAAGTTACCGCCGGCCAACAGCTTACCGATGGGCCGGTAGTTTTACAGGATATTTTGAGTGTCTGCGGCGATAAAGTTTTACAGGAATATCTGGTTAATGAGGTGCAGGAGGTCTATCGTCTGCAGGGAGTGCGTATTAATGATAAGCATATAGAGGTGATTATACGCCAAATGCTTAAAAAGGTAAGGATTGAAGACCCGGGTGATACGGAATTTCTGGCTACTCAGCAGGTAGATAAGTGGGTATTCCAGAAAGAAAATACCCGTGTAATTAAAAAAGGCGGAAAACCCGCCCAGGCGACTCCGTTACTTTTAGGTATAACCAAGGCTTCGCTTACGACTGAAAGTTTTATCTCTGCGGCAAGTTTCCAGGAGACTACCAGGGTCTTGACCGAAGCGGCAACCAGCGGCAAGAGGGATGAATTATTCGGGTTGAAGGAGAATGTTATTGTGGGCCACTTGATTCCCGCAGGTACGGGATTTAAGGCGCACCGCGATATTGAGGTAGTAAAATCAGGCGCTGAAAAGAGCGCAGAGAAAAAAGAGGAAAAGGAATAATCTATGCCCACAATTGCACAATTGATCAGGTTTGGTAGAATTTCCAAGAAGAAAAGAAGCAAATCTCCGGCTCTAAAAAGTTGCCCCCAGAGAAGAGGGGTTTGCCTTCAGGTGCGTACAATGACTCCTAAGAAGCCAAACTCCGCATTAAGAAAGATTGCCAGGGTCAGGCTTACTACGGGTATTGAGGTCACCGCTTATATACCGGGAGAAGGGCATAATCTTCAGGAACACTCTATTGTTTTAGTCAGGGGCGGCAGGGTTAAAGATTTACCCGGCGTAAGGTACCATATTGTTAGGGGTACTTTGGATGCCTCAGGGGTAAACGCCCGCAGGAGATCACGTTCAAAATACGGGGCGAAAAAACCAAAAGCGGCTTAATTTAAGCTAAAAACGCGATAAATAAAAGGAAAGATAATGAGAAGAAGAAAAGCGCAGGAAAAGAATATTTTAGCAGATCCTAAATTCAACAGTAAGATAGTGGCCAAATTTATCAACATGGTTATGGTCGAGGGGAAAAAATCAGTCGCGGAGAAATTGGTTTACAGCGCTTTTGATATTGCCCAAAAAAATTTAAATGAACAGGATATCTTAAAGGTATTTTATAAGGCATTGGATAATGCCCGGCCGCGCTTGGAAGTAAAGCCGCGCAGGGTCGGAGGAGCTACTTATCAGGTTCCGATAGAGGTTAGGCAGGAACGCGGTACTTCTATCGCGTTACGCTGGATCAGGGATTTTGCCCAGAATAGAAAGGGCAAGCCTATGCAGGAAAAGCTGGCTGATGAGATTGTCGCCGCTTATAAGGGTGAAGGTTCGGCAATTAAAAAGAGGGACGATACGCATAAAATGGCTGAATCAAATAAGGCTTATGCGCATTTTAGATGGTAGATTCCCGCAGTTGACTGCGGGAATTAATTCGCGCATTAACTTACTCATACTACGTATTCGTAAGTTAAGCGCTCATTAAATTATGAGAAAGATTCCATTAGAAA
>JBAZOE010000113.1:0-3917 GCA_041648875.1 Candidatus Omnitrophota bacterium | reverse complement strand
GTAAGGGCAGTCCCCTGCGAAGCCACGACATTACAGAGCCCCTCCTGATAAGGAATCATAAAGTCCAGGTAACCTTCCACGATTATGGCGAAATCATTATCCCGTATATGATCTTTGGATAAATTCAAACCAAAAAGGTTCCTGCCTTTAACATAAACCGGAGTCTCCGGAGAATTAACATACTTAGGCAAGGTTTTATCCATTACCCTGGCGCCAAAGCCGATTACGCGGTTGCGCACATCACGAATCGGAAAAATAATACGGTTACGGAAACGGTCGTAATAACCTCCGGACTCTTTAGGTAAAATCAATCCTGCCTTTTCCATCAAAGAAAGACTGACACCTTTTGATCTCAGGTAATTAATCAAACTATCCCAACCTGAAGAAGCCAGGCCAAGGTGGAAATCCTTAATCGTCTGGATACTAATACCTCTATTTAATAGATAGTCCCGGCAGGCTGATGCTCCGGAAGCCTGGAGATTATTTTCATAAAAGTTTAACGCCAGTTCATTGATCTTATAAAGCTGGCTGCTCAGGCTCAAGTGCCTGGCCGCATCCGGATTATTATGTTCAGGCAGGATGACCCCGGATTTTTTTGCCAGTATCTCAACGGCCTCAGGGAACTCCATACGCTCATGGCGCATCAGGAATTTAAAAGCATTACCTGATTCCCCGCAGCCAAAACAATGGTAAATCTGACGCTCCGGAGAGACCGTAAAAGAAGGGGTCTTTTCATGATGAAACGGGCAATTAGCCTTAAAATTACGCCCTGCCTTCTTAAGCGGGATATAACCGGAAATAATCTCAACAATATCGACCCGGCTTAGTATATCTTCCAATAAACTTTCAGGAATACGCGCGGACATATTAACCTCTTCTAATCCTGTTAAAACCGGAACAGGAAATTACCTGGAACTTTTGTTTTGCCGCCCTCTCTACATTATCCAGCAGCAAATTCAATCCCAGGGTATCGCTGGAGATGTGCCCTGCGATAACAACATTAAGGTTTGCCTCTTTAACTTTTTTAAGATGCTCTTCGCTTAAATGCATAGAAACCAAAGTCCTTACACCGGCTTTATACAATCTTCCAAAGACATCTTTAGGCCCTTCTGTGCCGCCGGTCATTTCAATCAGGATCTTGCCCGCGGGCCTCTTTGAATTCCCCAGGATCAGGCGCGGGCCGGTGTTAAATTTATCGGCAATTCGATATTCAGGAATAGTTTTTAATATCTCAACTATATCTCCGACAAAACGGGGAGTAGTGGCCTTACGCTTAAAAAGGCCGCCTAAATATCTATGCACATGGTTATCCGCCGGAGTATGCATATTCATAAAAGGCATATTCAAGAGCCTTGCGGCATCCACAGGACGGGTATGATTCTGCGGTAATATCCTGCGTTCCACCTCCTGCATCCTTTCTTCAAGAAGCTTGGCTGCTGTTTTATAGGCCAGGCCTGCCTGCCTTAATAAATCCACCTGCAGCCTCATAACCTCATGCAACCCCGCATAGGCCCTGCCCTCAGGATGATGGGCAATTACCAGATCCAATCCTTCTTTTTCCCGGATGCGCTCTGCCAACATAAGCTCGGCAACTTCAATGTCAATACCTACCATAATCTTATTTACTTCCACAGCGGGTTTTCCAAAGAGAATCGCCGAATCCGAAAAAGAAATAATTTTGCGCTTATTTTTACGCGGATCAGCAGCACGGCCAAAACGAACAGCCTGATTGTAAAAATCAATTAATTTCATTCTTTAGCGAGATTGTCGATAGTTTTACGCACAACAGAATTAGATTTTTCCTGCGGGAAGAATTTGGAGAAGACACTTTCCCAAATCCAATTATATGTTTGAGAAGAAATTGAAACAGCCCTGCTGCCCAGATAAGAATGTTTAATCGAACTATTAAGGTAACCTACATTTGTAATCATCAACACATAAATTAATAAACCAATAGTAAAATACCCCCGCGCTAAACCTAAAACAAGGCCGCCGTATTTATTAAGCTTAGGGGCAGCCTCCATTTTCATAAAACGGCAGAAAAGACCGCGTAAAAGGGCTAAAGCAATAAACCCTGCCGCCGCTAAAAGGATAAAGGTTACAAAACCCACAAACTCCAACGGGATACCCTCAGGAATATAACGAAACTTAATGACCTGAGAAAAAAAAGTATAAAAATGAGAAGATAAATATATTGCGGATAATACACCCAGGAGTTTAAATAACTCCATGGCCAAACCGTCTTTAAGAGCAATGTAACATATTCTAAATAATATAATTAGAATAACAATGTCCAGAAAATTGAAGTAACGAAAAACAGCGAAATTCACAATATTCTCCTATGGTTGGATTATCAAGAAGTATAACATATATTCGGCTGGCTTGTCAAGGAAAGTGCCTGGATTTAGCCGCTTTTATCCGTTAAACCAGGATATAGTGCTCTTGAGACCATCCTGCAGGCAAACAACAGGTTCCCAAGACAATAATTTTTTGGCTTTGCTTATATCCGGCTGACGCTGGCGGGGGTCATCGACAGGAAGCTGCTTATAGATTATTTTGCTTTTTGACCCGGCTGTCTTTAAGACCATTTTAGCCAGCTGCATTATGGTAAATTCATTGGGGTTGCCTAAATTTACCGGTTCATTAATCCTGGAAAATATTAACCGCATCAACCCTTCCACCAGGTCATCGATATAACAAAAACTTCTCGTTTGCCTGCCGTTTCCATAAACGGTTAAAGGCTTGTTCTTTACCGCCGAAATTACAAAATTCGGCACTACCCTACCGTCATTATGGCGCATCCTGGGGCCGTAAGTATTAAAGATACGGGCAATCTTTGTATCTAGCTTATGCACGCGCCGATACGCCATGGTCAAGGCTTCGGCAAAACGCTTGGATTCATCATAGCACCCACGTACTCCCACAGGATTAACATTACCCCAATAGGTTTCTTTTTGGGGATGCACCAGAGGATCACCATAAACCTCTGAGGTAGAAAACAACAAAAATACAGCTTTTTTCTTTTTGGCTAAACCCAAAGCGTTATGCGTGCCTAAAGAACCAACCTTTAGCGTCTGAATCGGGAAATCAAGGTAATCTTTAGGTGAAGCTAATGAAGCGCAATGCAAAACATAATCCAGTTTACCCGCTATATCAATATAATTCGAAACATTGCGCCGCTCAAATCGAAAATCTTTATGTTTAAGTAACGCCTTGATGTTATCCGGAGAGCCCGTGATAAAGTTATCCAGGCAGATTACCACGTAATTATTATTAAGCAGCTTCTCGCACATGTGCGAACCGATGAAACCCGCGCCCCCTGTAATTAAAACTGTTTTTTTACGCATTTTGTTTCCAATAATCGGCAGTAATCCTTAAACCGCTTATAAAATCAACAGCAGGCTTAAATTTAAGAATCTTTTTAGACCACCTGATATCCGCCAATGTCCTGAATACATCTCCCGGCCTCCTGCTAAACAATAAGGGCGGGATTTTTTTGCCTAAAATCTTATTCAGCAGCTTAACTAAATCCAAAATTGTGGTATCCTTGCCTCCGGCGACATTAAAAACGCCGAAATTTAATTTCTTGGCCCTTGCTGCCAACAGGTTAGCGTCGACTACATTCTTTACAAAAGTAAAATCGCGCGACTGCCTGCCATTGCCAAATACCGGCGGCCGCTGATCTTTCAGTAGGCAATTGATAAATTTCGGGATAACCACCGCGTATTCATCATCAAGCGCCTGGCGCGGCCCGAAAACATTAAAATACCTCAGGGCAACCGCAGGCAAGCCAAAATGCAGGCTGAATATCCTGCAATAATATTCTCCCGTTAATTTACTTAAAGCGTAAGGCGAAATAGGTTCAGGAACGAAGCTCTCTTTTTCAGGAAAAGTATTTACCTGGCCATAAACCGAAC
>JBAZOE010000112.1:0-3938 GCA_041648875.1 Candidatus Omnitrophota bacterium | reverse complement strand
GTGCGGTAAAGGCCGATGCCCTGGCTGCCGTGCAGCTTGACAGATGAAACCTCATCGGGAAATTCAATATTGGCATTAATTGAAATCGACCGGCCATCAAGAGTAACCGCGGGAAGCTCTTTAACCGACAAGAACCTCTCGGCTATATTTTTTAATTTTACCAGTTCCTGCTGATAATTCTTAAGTGTCTCCTCATCGGGGTTAATAATCACCGTACCGGTGTTGCCGTCAACGATAAGGATGTCACCTATGTTGACCTTGGAGGTAATCCCTTCCAGACCCACTACCGCCGGTATCTCCAGGGATTTAGCCATAATCGCGGTATGCGAAGTCTTGCCTCCCATGTCGGTAACAAAAGCAGCGACATTTTTGGTATGCATTGCCGCAGTATCCGAAGGAGAAAGATCATGCGAAACAATAATCGCTTTCTCCTTAAGGTCTTCCAAACCTCTTTTCTCCTTGCCCAAAAGGTTCCTTAAGATCCTTTTACCTACATCGTTAATATCGGCAATACGCTCCTTGAGATATTCATCTTCGATTTTCAAAAATACGCTGATATATTTCTTTAAGACCTCCGAGAAAATATAAGCAACGCTTAATTGTTCTTTCTTAAGCCTGGAGATTACCTCTTCAATAAGCATACGGTCTTCCAGTACCAAAAGGTGCGCGTCAAAAATCTGCGCCTCTTCCTGGCCCATATCAGAGCTAATCCTTTTTTGCAGCTCGATAATCTCGCGACGGGTCTTAATCAGGGCTTCCTCAAAAAGCTGGATCTGCATGGGAATCTCTTCCCAGGTAATGGCTTCAGGGAAGACTACAAATTCCTCCTTGCCAAGCTTGTAAGCCATGCCGATACTTATTCCGCCTGCCGCGCCTATTCCTTTTAGCTGGATCATAAAGCTTCCTCGCTGTTAATAATCTTTTCCAATTCCATCAAAGCCTGTTCCGCGTCGGAACCGTCAGCTTCAACTACAACCAGGCTCCCTTTTTCCGCCCCAAGCATAAGAATGCCCATAATTGATTTCCCGTTGACCTCTTCACCGTCGTGGCGGACGGTAATGCGTGAATCAAATTTATTAGCTACCTGCACAAATAAAGCAGCAGGCCGCGCATGTAAACCCTGTCCATTTCTTACGGTTAATTCTTTTTTAATTAAAGGCATAGTTATATCTCTTCAATAAAACTCATAATAATTCTTGCTAACTTTTCCGCGTCGTGGCGGATCACGCCGTCCTGGATCATGCTAAAATCTTCTTCTACCACCCGGTAACCCAAGCTCTCGATATTTTTGCGGTCATTAACCACAAGAAGTGAATTCTCTCCGGAATAACGCTTTAAAACCTCAGCCGGCACTTCCCCGTTATTAACAACGCAATAATCCAGGATACGGGCGGAACTATGGCTGACCAAGGCTTTGATATGGTCACAAACGCTGTAACCGTCTGTTTCTCCCGGCTGGGTCATTACATTACAAACATAAACCTTGATCGCATCAGACTCCGCGATCTCCCGAGTGATCTCTGCAATTAAAAGGTTGGGAATAATGCTCGTATATAAAGAACCCGGCCCTAAAACAATGATCTGCGCATCTTTAATTGCCTTTATCGCATCAGGAGTAGCCAGCAGTTGTTCAGGAGTAAGACTGACTTTGCTGATCTTCTTTCTGGCTTTGGGAATCTGCCCTTCCCCTTTGACCACTGAACCATCGTTATAATGCGCCACCAGAGTTACATCCCCCAGAGTGGAAGGGATAACCTGCCCCCGCAAAGCCAAGACCTTACTGGTTTCTTTAATCGCCTTCTCAAAATCACCGGTTAAACGGGTCATTACCGTAAGAAAAAGGTTGCCAAAGGAATGCCCGGAAAATTCGGAATTCTTATCAAAGCGGAATTGAAAAAGATCGCGCATTAATGCCGGCGCGTCGGCTAAAGCTACCAAACAGTTGCGTATATCTCCAGGAGGCAAAACATCAAACTGCTGACGCAGCCGACCGCTTGAACCTCCGTCATCAGCCACCGTGACTATAGCAGAAATATTGGAAGAATAACTTTTCAACCCGCTTAAAAGAACGGATAAACCTGTGCCGCCGCCTACGGCAACTATACGCGGCCCGCGGCTTAAATGTTTCTTCTGATACAAAAGATCAACCAGCTCCGAGCCCCTGGACGACGGGACAAATACGGCAATGAATGAACGCATCATCCGTTTTATGCCTAAGATCAAAATTATGATCCCCGAAATTACAACCAGGGTATCTAAAAGCTGGATCAGCCAGAATTGTTCAGCCCGCAGATTAGCTGTCCCTACAATTAAAAGCACGACCCCGAAAGCGCTTAAGCCAACCCACCGCTTAATGCCTATTCCCGGATAAAACCACTTTAAGATAACGCTGGAAGCTGCTTTCATTTTAAATTTACGAGGAATTTACTAATAAAAAATGAGGCTAAATCTTTTTCTCGTCTTCCTGAGTGATAATCTTAATCACAGATTTTTCATCTATGCAGGTACGCAAGGTATCACGGAAATATTTATCCTTTAACAGACGCGATATCCGGGCTAATGCCTTAAGGTGCGGTCCGGCGGAATCCTGCGGAGCGACAAGCAGAAAAAAGATGTAAGCCAGCTCTCCGTCCAAAGAATCAAAATCCACGCCTTTTTTAGAAAGCCCAAAGGCTGCCACCAGTTTATCCACGCAGTCGCATTTTGCGTGGGGGATAGCTATACCCTGGCCGATAGCGGTAGAACCTAAAGCCTCTCTTGACATGAGGGCCTCGATAAGCTTATTACGGTTGCGTTTCTCCACATCGCCGGCTTCAATCAAGAGATCCACCATCTCTTTAATTACATCCTCTTTGCGGGTAGATTTTATATCGGTGAGAATCGCCTTCTTAGAAAGAAAATCCATTATCTGCATTTGTTTCTCCTTTCAAATAATTAGCTTAAAAATAAACAAAAGCGGGAGACGGGATTCGAACCCGCGACATCAACCTTGGCAAGGTTGCGCTCTAGCCAGCTGAGCTACTCCCGCAATACCAATTGCGCACCCGCGCAAATCCGATCAGCGCGGGGTGCTGCATCGCTCGCTATTATCAACTGTAAAATTTTATTTTGGGCGGAAGAGGATTTGAACCTCCAAGGGTTACCCCAATAGCTCCTAAGGCTATCGCGTATGCCAATTCCGCCATCCGCCCGGAATTTTCCTCTTCTCGCTTCCGCAACCTTCCGTTAGGAGGACGTCCCCGTCTGCTTATTATTGCAGCTAAGGGGATCTTTAGCGCGGATGAATTTTTATGAGCCTCCCGCGACTCGAACGCGGCACAACCACATTAAAAGTGTGGTGCTCTACCTGATGAGCTAGAGGCCCTAATTTAAAACTCCAATACTTCCTTCTCTTTATTCTTCAAAAGCTCGTCAATCTTAGCGATATATCTATCTACCACTTTCTGTAACTCGTCAATACCGCGGAATTTTTCATCTTCAGAAACAATTTTATCTTTTTCCAGTTTCTCTACGGTTTCTTTGGCGTCCCTTCTAATCGTACGCATAGACACCCGGCCGTCTTCGGACATTTTATGTATCTGTTTAGCCAACTCAAGGCGCCTTTCTTTAGACAGTTGCGGAACGGCAAGCCTGATTATTTTTCCGTCGTTAGAAGGGTTAATCCCAAGGTTAGACTTTATAATCGCCTTTTCGATTTCAACGATCACCGTGGGGTCCCAGGGCTGGATAACAATCAAATGCGCATCAGGGGCAGATATAGCCGCCAGCTGCTTAAGCATGGTCGCAGTACCATAATAATCGATATGCATGCCTTCAACCAAACTGGGAGAGGCTCTTCCGGTCCTTACTTCGTGAAACTCCCGGTTCATTGACTCAAAAGCCTTTTTCATTTTCTCTTCTGTATTATGCAATACTTCCTTAATAGTCATATTTTACCG
>JBAZOE010000111.1:0-4036 GCA_041648875.1 Candidatus Omnitrophota bacterium | reverse complement strand
CTGTACTTATGGGGCCCTGGGCGCTTATGCCACGGGCATGGGTTCGACAGACCTGGCCCGCGCTTATATTGACGGTAAATGCTGGTTAAAGGTCCCGGCATCCATAAAGTTTATATATAAAGGTAAGTTAAAGAAGTGGGTTTCAGGCAAGGATCTTATTCTTTATACCATAGGCCAGATTGGCGTAGACGGCGCTTTGTATAAAGTAATGGAGTTTAGCGGCCCGGTAATCAGAAAACTAGGCATGGATGACAGATTTTCTATGTGTAACATGGCTATTGAAGCCGGGGCAAGGGCCGGTTTAATCGAGCCGGATGATAAAACCAAAAAGTATGTGGCGGGTTTTAAACGTAAACCTAAATTTTATCATTCTGACCCGGATGCCCATTATGAAAAAATATACGAGTGGGATGTTACGAAATTAGAGCCGCAGGTGGCTTGTCCGCATCTGCCCAGTAATGTCAAGCCGGTCAGCAGCCTGAAAAATATAAAAATTGACCAGTCGGTTATCGGTTCATGCACTAACGGCCGGATTTCAGATTTACGCATCGCCGCTTCTTTACTTAAAGGCAAGAAAGTGGCCAAGGGGGTAAAGTTAATTATCTTCCCGGCAACGCAGAAAATTTATTTGCAGGCGGTAAAAGAGGGGTTGGCGGAGATTTTTGTCAGGGCCGGGGGGATATTCTCGACTCCGACCTGCGGTCCCTGCTTGGGCGGGCATATGGGAATTTTAGCTGACGGCGAGGTAGCCATTGCTACCACTAACAGGAATTTTCTGGGGAGAATGGGCAGTCCAAAGTCGTTTGTGTATCTATCTAATCCGGCGGTAGCCGCGGCAAGTGCTGTAACCGGAAAAATCACCCCTCCCTAACCAGGGACGTTTCTTGAGCCAATCGGGGAAGTGTCCCCAAGGAGAGTAATAAGTGGTTATTAAAGGCAAGATTCATAAATTTGGCGATGATATAAATACCGATGATATTATCGCCGCGAAATATCTGGTTTCTACCGATGCCAAAGAGTTAGGTAAGCATTGCATGGAAACTATAAAGCCGGATTTTGCCCAGGCTGTCAGCCCGGGGGATATAATTGTCGCCGGGGATAACTTTGGTTGCGGCTCAAGCCGGGAGCATGCTCCTTTAGCGATTAAGGGGTGCGGGGTTTCCGCGGTGATTGCCAGGAGTTTTGCCGCTATTTTCTTCAGGAACGCCATAAATATCGGACTGCCGTTTCTGGAGTCTGAGGATGTGGATAAAATTAATGATGGAGATCTTGTTGAAATTAACCTGGAAACAGGTGAAATCAATAATTTAACGCAGACTAAGATGTATAAAACACAGGCTTTTCCGGAATTTTTGCAGCAGATCGTTGAAAGCGGCGGGTTGATTAATTATATCAGAAAACAGGCAAGGATATAATAAGCAAAGATCCTACCTCGCAAGCTCGGTAGGACTTCGCTAGATAAAAACTAAGAGGTGCTTGAATGTACAAAATTGCAGTAATACCTGGTGATGGAACAGGCCCTGAAGTAATTAATGAGGGGTTAAAGGTTTTAGAGAAAGCCGGTAAAAAATTCGGCTTTAAATATGAAACCAAATTTTTTGATTTCAGCGGTCAAAGATATTTAAAAACCGGCAAGCTTGTCGATGACAGCGATATCGAGGAATTAAAAAAATACAACGCCATTTATTTGGGCGCTGTGGGCGATCCTGAAGTAAAGCCCGGGATAATCGAGACTGGCGTATTGCTTAAACTAAGGTTTGCTCTTGATCAGTATATTAACCTTCGTCCGGTGAAGCTTTATAACTCCGTGTACTGCCCTTTGAAAGATAAAAAACCGGAGGATATTGATTTTGTGGTAGTCCGCGAGAACTCCGAAGGCCTGTATAAAGGTATGGGGGAGTTTAAAGATAAAGGGACTAAGGATGAGGTAGCGATTCAAATTTCTTATAATACGCGTAAGGGGGTTGAGCGTTGTATCCGCTATGCCTTTGAGTGCAGCCGTAAGCGGAATAAAAAGAAGAAATTGACTCTTTGCGGCAAGACCAATGTTTTGACTTATGCCTGGGATCTTTGGCAGCGTACATTTAATGAGGTCGCTGGCGAATATCCGGATGTAACTACTGATTACGCGCACGTGGACGCGACGACCATGTGGTTTGTGAAAAACCCCGAATGGTTTGATGTTATCGTTACCGACAACTTATTCGGCGATATTATTACGGATTTAGGGGCAATGATCCAGGGTGGTATGGGTATTGCCGCGGGAGGAAATATCAACCCGCAGGGCGTATCTATGTTTGAGCCTATCGGCGGAAGCGCTCCAAAATATACCGGGAAGAATGTGATTAATCCGCTGGCTGCGATTTGCGCTCTCGGCATGATGCTTGAGAATCTCGGTGAGCCGGAAGCTGCCAAAGCGATTGAGCAGGCGGTAATCGGTATTGTGAATAAGGATTTAAAGTCTCTGGCTGCCGGCAAAATGGGTTATTCTACTACTCAGGTTGGGGATTTAGTAGTAAAGAATCTGTAAAATATTTTAAGAGTAAGAGAGGGTTATGTGATGAAAAAATATAATGTGGCTGTAGTAGGGGTTGGCGTGGTAGGGATTGAGATGCTGCGGGTTTTAAAGCAGCGCAACTTCCCGGTTAACCAACTAAAGGTTTTCGCGCGTTCAGCCAGGGATATAGATGTTGACGGGCAGAAGTATAGCGTTGAACCGATTACAGCGGATGGTTTTAACGGAATTGACATCGCTTTATTCGCCGGAACCGAAGGCGAAAAAGGGGCCGCGGTAACTTATGCCGCTGAGGCGGTTAAAAGAGGGGCTGTGGTTATTGATAACGGAGCGGATTTCCGCATGAACCCCAAAGTGCCTTTAGTGGTCCCGGAAGTAAATGCCGCTGATGTCAAAAAGCACAAGGGAATTATCGCCAATCCTAATTGCTCTACAATCCAGATGGTTGTGGCGCTTAATCCGATACATAAGAAATTTCACATTAAAAAAATTATTGTCACTACTTTGCAGGCATCCAGCGGAGCCGGCAAAGCCGCTGTGGAGCAATTGAACAATGAGACAGCCATGATTGCCCAGGGTGGATTTGAAAACATACAGGTTGATGGCGTGAATAAATCTATGCCCCAGCAGTTGGCTTATAATTGTTTCCCGCATATCGGCAGTTTTGCCGAAGGCGGCTATACCAACGAAGAGTGGAAGCTGGTTAAAGAAACCCGCAAGATTATGCATGCCCCGAAGATCAAGATTTCGGCTACTACGGTGCGGGTGCCGGTAAGGACAGGTCATTCTGAATCAATCTATATCGAAACCGAAAAAGCGATTGATCCTGATGAAGCAAGAAAAATTATCGCTAAATCCGCCGGTATAGTCGTTATCGATGACCTGAAGAACAATCTTTATCCGATGCCTAAAGATATTGAGGGCAAAGATGAAACTTTTGTCGGCAGGATCCGCCAGGATGCCTTTAACAAAAAAGGCTTATGGCTGTGGGTTGTAGCGGATAACCTGCGCAAGGGTGCTGCTACCAATGCCGTCCAGATTGCTGAATGTCTAATCTCAAACTTGAAATAGAATACGACGGCACGCATTATCACGGCTGGCAGGTGCAAAACAATACGAGAGCCAGAGCCGGTTATCAGCCAAGCAAGACAATCCAGCATGTTTTAGAGCAGGTACTCAAGAAAGTCCTGCAGGAAAATATAAAGCTTATCGTCGCCGGACGCACTGATTCAGGTGTGCACGCTCTTTCACAGGTAGCTAATTTTAAAAGTTCATCCAAAATGCCTTTGCAAAGGATGCGCTGGGCATTGAATTGTTTATTGCCTGAGGATATCAAAGTAACCCGGATCAGTAAAGCCGGGCCGGATTTTAACAGCCGTTTTTGCGCCAAATCCAAGGTTTACCGTTATACAATCTTAAACCGTAAATATTCATCCCCGCTTTTGGCCAACCGTGTTTACTTTTTTCATCATCCTTTGGATATAAGGCTGATGCGCAGCGAAGCTAAAGCGCTCTTAGGCA
>JBAZOE010000110.1:0-4080 GCA_041648875.1 Candidatus Omnitrophota bacterium | reverse complement strand
ATTGTAAAATTAGTCGTAGTATTAAACCAGACTTTAAAGAAATTTGTTTATTGTTTAGATCAAATCAGAGAGAAGAAATCAAAATAATAACAATCCGTACATAGACACCCCGCGCTTAGCGCAAATTGCGCGGGTGTTGTCCAGGTGGACAAAGGAGGAAGAAATGGCAACTGAAAAATTGGAAGAATTAATCAAGTCGATAGAGACGATGAGCGTTTTAGAGCTCTCTGACTTAGTCAAAGCTTTGGAAGAAAAGTTTGGCGTAAGCGCGAATATGCCGATGGTCGCTTCACCCGCTGCCGGAGCCGCTGCTCCTGCTGCCGCTGCTGAGGAGAAGAGTGTTTTTACCGTGGTACTGACTAGCGCCGGCGCAAATAAAATCGCAGTCATCAAAGAGGTCCGCACTATTACCAGCTTGGGCTTAAAAGAAGCCAAAGATTTAGTAGATGCCGCTCCTAAACCAATTAAGGAAGGCGCCACTAAAGATGAAGCTGCCGAAATGAAAAAGAAATTAGAAGCAGCTGGAGCAACCGTAGAATTAAAGTAAGTTTAAGTAAAACTGAGTAAGTTTAATTAAACATAAGTAATTAAAACTAGGCTGATTTTAGCCATAAGGGATTATGAATAAACGTAAAAGCTTTGCTAAGATAAAAGAAGTTTACGATTTGCCTAACCTTTTGGATGTACAGCTTGATACTTACCGTGAATTCCTGCAAGTGGATGTGCCGGCCGATCAAAAGAAAAATCAGGGTTTGCAGGAGGTTTTTGGAGAGATATTCCCTATAGAGAGTCCTGACCGCTCTGTAAAGTTAGATTTTATCAGCTATTCTTTAGGTAAGCCTAAATATACAATAAGCGAATCCAAGAACCGTTCATTGACTTACGCTTCTCCGTTAAAGGTAAAATTTCGCTTAACTACTCCTCGTGAAACAAAAGAACAGGATGCTTATTTTGGCGAGATTCCCTTAATGACTGAAACCGGTACTTTTATTATTAATGGGGATGAGCGTGTAGTAGTTAGCCAGTTGCAGCGTTCTCCGGGAGTATCCTTTGAGGAAGAACTCCATCCTACGGGCAAAAAGATTTTTTACGGCAGGGTTATCCCATACCGCGGCGCATGGCTGGAATTTAAATATGACCTTACCGAAACGATTACCGCCTATGTTGACCGCCGCAGAAATTTTCCCGCAACACAAATTTTAAGAATCCTGGGTTTTTCCGAAGACAGCCAGATTTTTGCCGCTTTTGGAAAAGAGCATCCTGAAATCATTAACACCTTGAAAAAAGATTACACCAAGAATAAGGAAGAGGCATATCTTGATTTTTACCGTAAGATGCGGCCTACTGAACCGGTTACCAAAGAAGCCGCGGAAAGCTTGTTCTATAGATTATTTTTTGATCCTGCAAGGTATGATTTGGAACGCGCAGGCCGTTTTATCCTTAATCGTAAGTTAGATATGAATGTGTCTTTAGAAAAAAGGATACTTGATTCCGATACTGTTATAAAGGTAATTGAATATTTAATCAAGTTAAACGCCGGCACGGGAAAAATTGACGACATAGACCATTTGGGAAACCGCCGCGTAAAAAGCGTCGGTGAGTTAGTGCAAAATCAGGTGCGTATCGGCCTTTCCAGGGTTGAGCGTTCAATCAAGGAAAGGTTGAGTATTTTAGGCGAGTTTGATAATTTAAATGTGCATTATCTTATTAATTCTAAGCTTTTAAGTAATCAAATCCGTGATTTCTTCGGTCGCAGCCAGTTATCTCAGTTTATGGATCAGATTAATCCTTTGGCAGAGATGACCCATAAGCGCCGTTTGAGCGCTTTAGGCCCGGGAGGCCTGTCGCGTGAAAGAGCAGGTTTTGAAGTAAGGGATATCCATCCTTCTCATTATGGAAGGGTTTGCCCCATTGAAACTCCTGAAGGACCGAATATCGGCTTAATTGCTTCTTTAAGCTGTTTTGCCCGGATCAACTCTTTAGGTCTGATTGAAACTCCATATCGCAAGGTGGAAGATGGTCGCGTAACCAAAAAGTTTGAATATTTAACCGCAGATATTGAGGAAGATAAAATCATTGCCCAGGCTGACGTTGCTTTAGACAGCGAAGGTAAATTTGTGGATAAGTTTGTTACCTGCAGGTATAGAGAAGATTTCCCGAAAGTTTTGGCAAAAGATGTTCAGTATATGGATGTTTCTGCTAAGCAGTTGGTTTCTGTAGCTGCCGCGTTAATTCCTTTCTTAGAGCATGACGATGCAAACCGCGCGCTTATGGGCTCAAATATGCAGAGACAGGCTGTGCCTTTAATGATTACCGAGGCTCCTTTGGTAGGTACTGACATGGAGGCAAAGGTAGCCCAGGATTCAGGCACAGTGGTTATTGCCGTGGAAGCCGGCAAGGTAACTAGCGTGGATGCCTCATCAATTACGGTGGGCAAGAAAATTTATCATTTAAAGAAATTTTTACGTACTAATGCAGATACTTCCATAAACCAAAGGCCGTTGGTAAAATTAGGCGACCGCGTAGAAGAAGGCCAGGCAATTGCCGATGGTATTGCTACTAAGGAAGGCGAACTGGCTTTAGGCAAAAATGTCCTGGTTGCTTTTATGCCATGGAGAGGTTATAACTTCGAAGACGCTATTCTTATTAGTGAAAAGTTAATCAAACAGGATACCTTTACTTCTATCCATATTGAGGAATTTGAAATTGAGGCTGCTGAAACGAGGCTTGGTAATGAAGAGATTACCCGGGATATTCCTAATGTTAGCGAGGAAGCCTTAAGGAATTTGGATGAAGACGGAATTATCCGCGTCGGAGCTGAAGTAAGCGCCGGAGATATCCTAGTAGGTAAGATTACACCCAAGACTGATTCTGAGCCCAGCCCTGAAGAAAGATTGTTGCGTGCTATTTTCGGAGAAAAGGCCGGGGATGTCCGCGATACTTCTTTAGTTGTTCCGCCAGGTGTTGAAGGCGTAGTTATCGACGTGCATGTTTTTCAGCGTAAGGATCGCGGTCGTAAAACAAAGGAAGAAAAGACCAAGGAATTAGCTAAAATCCGCGAACTCAAAGCTTATTATAAACAGGAGATTGAATTTTTGCAGATTGAAAAAACTGTGCGCTTAGCCCAGGTTTTAGGTATAGACAAGAAGAAGGTTGAAAAATATGATTTTAGTGATAATGATGAGGCAAAGATCCTAGCCGCTTCTTTTGATGAACAGGTGCAGGAATTATTGGCTGAAGAAGAGCAGGAGATCGAGAAGGTGCGCCGGGGGGATGAATTACCGACGGGCATCTTAAAAAGAGTTGTGGTTTATATTGCTACAAAACGCAAACTCTCTGAAGGTGATAAGCTTGCCGGTCGGCACGGTAATAAAGGTGTGGTTGCCAGGATTATCCCTGAGGAAAATATGCCTTATATGCCCGATGGTACGCCGGTAGATGTGGTCCTAAATCCATTAGGCGTTCCTTCACGTATGAACGTAGGTCAGATTTTGGAGTGCCATTTAGGTTGGGCGGTAAAGGCCTTAGGTTTGAGCGTGAGCTGCCCGATATTCGACAGCGCTAAAGAGAGTGAGATTAAGGAATTATTGAAGAAAGCAGGCCTTCCCGAAGACGGCAAAATCACCCTTTATGATGGTTACAGCGGAGAGCCTTTTGACCAGAAAGTAACTGTCGGGTATATGTATATCCTGAAATTAATCCATTTGGTTGATGAAAAAATACATGCACGTTCTATCGGCCCGTATTCCTTGGTTACTCAGCAGCCCTTAGGCGGCAAAGCGCAATTCGGCGGGCAGAGATTAGGTGAAATGGAAGTTTGGGCGCTGGAGGCATATGGAGCTGCGTTTACTTTACAGGAGATGCTTACTGTTAAGAGTGATGATGTCAGCGGCAGGACGCGTATTTATGAAGCAATCGTTAAGGGTGAGCAACGCTTAACCCACGGGACCCCAGAGTCGTTTAATGTTTTAATCAAAGAACTACAAGGCTTATGCCTTGATATCAAGACAGAAAAGGCCAAATAATGGAAGAGATCGTCTCATTTGATAGTATTTCAATTAAGATAGCCAGTTCCCAGGT
>JBAZOE010000109.1:0-4090 GCA_041648875.1 Candidatus Omnitrophota bacterium | reverse complement strand
TGTAGGCAGCCAGGTCTTCTTCCGTTTTCTTCAGGGTGGAATAAAAACGGCTTATTATCCAGCGGTTGACAATCTCAAATTTTTCTTCTTTAAAGGAAACGCATAAATCCGCGTTTGAATTCTCGGGCTTAAGGTTCATTAAAATAAACCGCGAGGCATTCCAAATTTTGTTGGCAAAGTTCCTGCCCTGCTCAAACCTTTCCTTGGACAAATAAACATCCTGGCCCTGGGAAGTAATAGAAATAAGGCTAAAACGCAATGCATCGGTCCCATATTCAGCGATCACCTCAAGAGGGTCAATAACGTTGCCTAATGATTTAGACATTTTTTTGCCTTCAATATCGCGGACAGTCCCATGGATATAAACATCTTTAAAGGGTATCACTTTCTTAAATTCTAAACCGGCCATAATCATGCGCGCCACCCAGAAGAATATAATCTCCGGAGCGGTAACCAGGGTTGAAGTAGGATAGAAATATTTTAAGTCAGCGTTTTCTTTCGGCCAATAAAAAGTGGCGAATGGCCACAACCAACTGGAAAACCAGGTGTCTAAAACATCTTCATCCTGGAATATATCGATTGAAGAACACTTTGGGCATTTTTCCGGTTTTGTTTTGGATACAATAATGCCTTTATCGGGATTTTTTAACTGGCAAGTCTTGCAATAATAAACCGGTATACGGTGCCCCCACCAAATCTGCCGAGAGATGCACCAGTCCTGAATATTTTCCATCCAGTTCAAATATACTTTAGCCCAGCGTTCGGGGTAGAATTTTATTTTTCCGTTTTTTACCGCCTCAACAGCCGGCTTTGCCAAGGGTTTCATTTTTACGAACCACTGCTTGGATAAATATGGCTCAACAATGGTGTGGCAGCGGTAACAATGTCCTGCAGAAAGCTTATGCGGTGTTATTTTCTCAAGCAATCCCGATGCTTTTAAATCTTCTAATACCGTTTCTCTTGCTTTGAAGCGCTCAAGCCCGGAGTATTTTTGCGCTGATTCATTCATCCGGGCATCCGGATGCATAACATTAATAAAATCCAAATTATGTTTTTTGCCTAAAATATAATCATTAGGGTCATGGGCCGGGGTGACCTTTACTGCCCCGGTCCCGAATTCCATATCTACGCTTGAGTCGGCGATAACTTTTATTTCCCGATTAGCTAGGGGCAGGATCAATACTTTACCTATATATTTCTTGTAACGCTTGTCTTTCGGGTTTACGGCTACGGCAGTATCTCCGAGCATAGTTTCCGGCCGGGTGGTAGCGACAGTAATAAAATCAAGAGGGTTATTCTTTAAGGGGTATTTAAGATAATAAAGGCTTCCTTGTAATTCCGCGTGGCTTGCTTCTTCGTCGCTTAAAGCAGTTTGGCATCTTGGGCACCAGTTTATTATATAGCTGCCCCGATAAATTAACTTCTTCTCGTATAACCTGATAAAAACTTCATTTACAGCCGTTGAATAATCCTGATCCATAGTAAAACGCAGGCGGCCCCAATCGCATGAACAACCAAGTTTCTTTAACTGGCGGATTATAGTTGAACCGTACTGTTCCTTCCAGGCCCAGACCCTCTCAACGAATTTTTCCCTGCCTAAATCCTGGCGTTTTAATCCTTCTTTAGCCAGAGACTTTTCCACTACATTCTGCGTAGCGATCCCCGCGTGATCAGTTCCCGGCATCCATAGGCTGCTAAACCCGCGCATTCTTTTATAACGGACAAGAATATCCTGGATAGTGTTATTTAAGGCATGCCCCATATGCAGCATTCCGGTAACATTCGGCGGCGGGATAACTATGCAATAGGGTTGCTTTGAAGGCGATACTTTAGCGGTGAAAAGATTATTTTCTTCCCAAACTTTATACCATTTATCTTCTGTTTCTTTAGGATTGTATTGTTTGGACAGCTCTTCAGTCATGATTGATGATCTTTGTTTTGATTATCTTTAAGGAGTTTGTATTCGACGCTGTCAACCAGGGCTTGCCAGCTGGCCTCGATTACATTTTCATGCACGCCAATAGTATTCCAGATGTCTTTTTCATCCTGGGATTGGATTAACACGCGCACTTTGGCGGCAGTGCCCGCTTTTTCATCCAAGACGCGCACCTTGAAATCAGTTAAATGCATTTTAGCCAGAGTCGGATAAAAATCTTTTAAAGCCTTACGCAAAGCATTGTCCAGGGCGTTAATTGGGCCGTCTCCTTCAGCAGCGGTATGTTCTTTGATTCCGTTGACCCTTAACTTTATCACTGCTTCGGATGAAATCTTTTTATCGTGTGTTTTCTCAATGACTACCTTAAACCCTTCGAGTTCAAAGAAGCCCTTAAACTTCTTCAAATGCTTCTGCATTAATATCTGGAAGGATGCCTCGGCAGCTTCAAACTGGAAACCTTTATGCTCCAGATTTTGGACTAATTCAAGGATTTTTTTGGTTTGCGGGTCGCTCTTGCTTAAATCATAGTTTAGATCTTTTGCCCTTAGCAAAATTCCGGTTTTGCCTCCTAGTTCAGAAACTAAGATCCTGCGCTTGTTGCCAACCAAAGAAGGATCAACATGCTCATAAGTCAGGGGATTTTTCATTATAGCATCAATATGCATTCCTCCTTTGTGCGCAAAGGCTGAATCCCCGACAAAAGGTTGTTCGTTTTTTACGCGCATATTGCTGATTTCGCTTACGAAATGCGAAAGATGCGCAAGCTGTTTTAGGTTATTCTCTGATATGCAATCAATTCCCAATTTAATTTTTAGGTTGGCGATAATCGGAATCAGATCCGCGTTGCCGCAGCGTTCACCGTAACCATTGATTGTCCCCTGGACAATGCTTGCCCCTGCTTCTACGGCTGCCAGTGAATTAGCGACCGCAACTCCTGCGTCATTATGACAGTGAATGCCTAGTTCTGCTCCGGATAACTCGTTTATATTCCGGATCTCTTTTATTACGTTTGATATTTCGTTAGTTAATGAACCGCCGTTTGTATCGCAGAGGCAGATTGTTTTTGCTCCGCCATTGAGGGCCGCGGTTAAAGTCTTTAAGGCATAAACTTTATTCGCCTTATAAGCGTCAAAAAAATGTTCGGCATCATAAAAAACCAGAAATCCTTTTTTTACCAGGAAGCCGACGGTATCTTCTATCATTGCCAGGTTCTCATCCAGGGTGGTCTTTAAAACTTCGGTTACATGGAAATCCCATGTTTTACCTACGATAGTAATTACTTGCGCGCCGGATTTTAAGAGCGCTTTTAAATTTGCATCCTGAGCGGCTGTGATCCCCGGCCTGCGGGTCATGCTAAAAGCAGCTATTCTGGAGTTTCTTAGCCTGCTTTGGCTTATTTTTAAGAAGAATTCCCGATCCTTGGGGTTTGAACCCGGCCAACCGCCTTCAATAAAATGGATGCCAACTTTGTCCAGCTCTTCTGTTATACGGATTTTATCCATTACCGAATAAGATATTCCCTCTGCCTGGGAACCATCCCTTAAAGTAGTATCGTATAATTTTACCTTTTCCATAATTAACCTCGCTTAGCCAGCCCAAACTCTCTGTGTAATTTTTTGACCGCTATTTCAGCGAACCTCTTTTTTATAATGCATGATATGCTGATATCGGAAGTTGAAATCATTTCAATATTGATTTTATTGTCAGCCATTATCCCGAACATTTTGGCCGCGACTCCATGGTGCGATTTCATGCCTACTCCTACAATAGAAACACGGGCAATATCTTCGTCAATGAGCAGTTCGCTTGAGCCTATTTTCCCGGCCACTATTTTCGTAATTTTAACAGCTTTGGCGCAATCTGCTTTAGCAATAGTGAAGGATATATCGGTTGAGCGGGTATGGCTGACATTCTGTACTATCATATCCACGCTTACCCCTGCCATAGCCAGGTCCTTAAACAATTTTACCGCCACTCCCGGTTTGTCAGGTACGCCGCAGAGGGTAATTTTAGCCTGGTTTTTATTTAGGGTTATACCGCTGACCACCACATCTTCCATCATTTTTGCCTCCTTGATAATCATCGTCCCGGAATTAGTTGAAAATGATGAGCGTACGTGTAAAGGAACATTAAATTTCTTGGCAACTTCAATAG
>JBAZOE010000108.1:0-4091 GCA_041648875.1 Candidatus Omnitrophota bacterium | reverse complement strand
CTGTTGTTTTCCATATTTGTTTTCATCGTCGATGTGTCATTTAACCTTCGCCGGGTGAATAAGAATATCTCCAAGCTTCTAAAGAAATATGAAGATGTCCATGGCGTAATAAATAAGTAAAGGCCTTTGATGAAAGGAGCAATAATGGTTAAGAGATTTAACCTGTTGTTTATGGCCCTGTTCTTCTCTTCTGTTTTGTTTATTTGCGGCTGCGAAACAGCTAAAGGCGCAGCTAAAGGCGCAGCTAATGGAGTGGGCGCATTAGGGACGGGGATAGGTGAGGGATCAAAGAAAGACTGGGCTACCGTGATGAAGGCAGACGATTGGATAAAGGATAACATGTGGTAACTTCTTTTCTAGTTAACTTCTCGAAATAAATTTGCATTTCTTCGATTATTGTATTATACTTTAATTGTAAATTGACTTTTTGGTTTACCACCAACTGATAAAGGCAAACCAGTAGTAATGCTGGGGCGCAAAGCTACCTGTCCGGTGATCTAACGCGGATAGAGGAGCTGCCAAAGGGGAAAACCCTAAAAACGCCTTTTAGGGTTTTTTGTTTAATGCCCTGACAGATCTTCTGCCAGGGCATTTTTATTTTATGGGGTGGAGCGGTGCGGAGTTTAAGCCGATTCCAGGGGCAGGATATCCTTATCTTTGTCCGTAATTTAGCACCAGGAGTGTTCCTGGGGGTTTTTTTATTCATTCCTTTTGCTTATTCGGAAGTACCCATCAATTTGCAAGCCATAAAGGTTATCGAATCAGATGGAAACTTTCTTGCCTTTAACTCCCGCTCAGAATGCTATGGGCTTTACCAGATTTCAAAAGTATGCCTCCATGATTTTAACGAACTTAACCAAGCAAAATATACTGTGCAGGATTTGTTCGAGCCGTCAATTAACGAACAAGTTGCTTCTTGGTATTTTGACAGGATACGTTATATGCTTAATTTTTACCATATACCGGTATCGATTGAAACCGTTATCGCTTCCTATAATTGGGGTATTTCAAATGTAGTCCGCTGGTACGGGGAAGGAGCTGATATGCTGCAATTGCCCAAAGAAACAAGGAACTACATTAAAGAGTACGTGCAATTGTCAATGGCCCAGAAGTTATAAGATTCCGGGTAACCTTATTTATCCGCCTACTTAAATCCTGCAGTAATGATAAGATACGTAATAATTTCTAGAGTGGTTAAAAATAAAGGGTTGACTTTGGAGTTCCGGAAGAAGTATAATTTGGGAAATAAAATAATAATTGCAGGCTGCCGGTTATATTTAGAGAAAATGAAAAATTCTTTTGAGGAAGCGGCTTTGGATATTTCCGTAGTTATTGTTACTTACAATAGCGAAAAGTTTATCAAGTCTTGCTTGGATTCTATTTTTAAACAGGATTGCGCATGTATTGAGGTTATACTTGTTGATAACGGCTCATTAGATAAGACAGTAGCTATAATAAGAGAAAACTTTCCTCATATGCTACTTATTGAAAATACCATTAATCTTGGGGCGGCAGAAGCCAGAAGCCAGGGGATTAACCTTTCAAAAGGCAAATGGGTATTGGTTCTTGATTGTGATACCGTATTGGGAGGCAGTTTTTTATCTAATATATTGAAAAAGACTGTGAACTTGTCTGATAAGATTGGCATGTTACAACCGAAGATATTGAATTTTGATAAGAAAACAATCTACTCTTGCGGTATTTATTTATCTTGGTCAAGAAGGTTTTATGACATCGGGCTGCGGAAACATGACAAGGGGCAGTTTGATCATTTGAGGAAAATATTCGGTCCTTGTTCTGCCGCGGGGTTGTACCGTCGTAAAATGCTCGATGAGTTAAAGGAAGCCACCGGATATTTTGACAGGCGGTTTTTCTTTTTAGTCGAGGATGTTGATTTAGCTTGGCGCGCCCAAAGGGAGGGTTGGAAATGCTCGTTGGTTCCCGGCGCAGTTTGCTATCATCATGGGGACAGTTCGTGTTTTGATGTAAAGAAGAGGCAGCTTCTTAACTTCCGTAACCGTTACCTGATGATAAAAAAGAACGAGGGTATTTTATGTTACTTGGTTAAAGTTCTACCTCCTTTATTCTACGATTTGCCCAGGTTTTGTTGCTTATTTCTTACCAATTGTTTCCTGAGAAGGTATTTATTCAAAAGTCCCTGTTTTATAAATGAGCGCTTAAAATGAATTTACAGCCGATACCAAGCAAGCGTTCCTTAATTTTTCTTGCCCAAGAGTATGGAGTTTGCTATAATTACCAAAGAATAGTTAAGGCAGCTCGTAAACCTTATTAATTACTTCCTCGCAAGTTTCCGGGTTATTAAACTCGAATGGTGATTTTATCTCAAATATCCTGCCTCGGGGTGATCCTGGATTTTATTCTGGGGGGTTTCATTTAGGCGTCCGCTAAAGCCACGGCTATATTCTATGGAAGATTATTTGCTAATTGGACGGTTAAATCAACGTTTGGAATATAAGCATGATCATCAAAGAGAGGTTGAAGAAGATTTATAAGGACCGCCGGCTTCTTTATGGCATGTCTTTAAAACAATTTAAAGAAAAGCATGCAGGGTCTAAATTAGGCATTTGGTGGGCGATTGCAACTCCTTTGGTTTTAGCGCTAAGCATCAATTTTGTTTTTATTAACGTTTTTAATATAAAATTTAAAGATTATACCTTATTTGTCCTTGCCGGACTTATCCCCTGGGCTTTTTTCATCAACTCTTTGACCGAAGCGACTTATTCTTTTACCGCTTGTTCGTCTTTATTGAAGCAAACATCCTTTCCGAGGGAATTTGTCAGCATTTCATCTATATTAAGCAACCTTTTTAATTTTATGTTATCGATTATTTTTTTAATACCCTTGTTTATAATTTCTAATTCAGGGGTGATAAAGTTACTGCCGGTATTAGTTGTTGTCATAATCATCCATTCTATTTTTATCATCGGTCTGGGTTTTATTGTTTCTTCGCTTAACATCTTCTCCCGCGACCTTAACCACTTTTTGCCAATCGCTTTTATGATCTGGTTTTGGGTTACTCCTGTATTTTATTCTTTAGACATGGTTGCCAAACCTTTCCAGTGGGTATGTATTTACAATCCGATGACTTATTTTATTGCCATGTACCAATCAATCCTATTCAAAGCCGCTTTACCAACACTTGCAACATTTTCTATTTCAGTTTTTTTATCTGTTTTGTCTTTCTTCTCCGGTTATTTATTTTTTGTTGCTAATGAAGCTGATTTGCTTAAAAGAGCTTAAATAATATGAGAGCCATTGACTTAACAAACGTTTCGGAAAGATACCGTATTAAGTTTATTGAGCAGGGAAAGGTTTCTTGGGAAGAAATACTGGCGCTTAATAATCTGAGTTTTGGCATAGAGAAAGGCGAAATCATGGGGGTTATCGGAGAAAACGGCGCCGGTAAAACCACATTATTAAAATTGATTTGCGGAATGTTGATTCCTGATTCCGGAAAAATTGAGGTTAATGGGAAGGTATCGGTGATAATGGAGTTGGGGGCAGGTTTTAATCCGGAGTTTACAGGAAAGGAGAATGTCCTTCTTAATGCCAAAATGTACGGTTTAAACGATAATGTCTTGGACCGGGAAGTGCGAAAGATTATTGAGTTTGCGGACCTGGGCAGGTTTATTGATGCTCCGGTAAAATACTATTCGCAAGGCATGTATATGCGGCTTGCGTTTGCTCTGGCTATTTTTATTGACCCGGATGTGCTTTTGATCGATGACATCATCTCGGTAGGAGACGAAGAAGCCAGGCAGAAATCTATCAAGAAGATATTTGAATTAAAACATTCCGGCAAGACCGTTGTTTTAGTAAGCCACGAAATGGATATGGTGAATAAATTATGCGACCGGGCAATCCTTTTAGAGAAGGGGTGTATAATCGAACAGGGCAACCCGCAAAAGGTCACGCAGCGTTATTTAGAGACAGTGGGGGACAAAAAAGCAATAGCGGTCTTAAAGCAGGACGGTTTACGGGCGGTATTTAATAACGGTAAGCTTTTTCTTTCTTATAACGGCAGTTTCCTTACCAATAAAGAAGGGGCTTGTTCTGTTTTCTTTCTTCCT
>JBAZOE010000107.1:0-4251 GCA_041648875.1 Candidatus Omnitrophota bacterium | reverse complement strand
ATCGCCTACCGGGAAGATTTAAATATTTATTTGGATTTTATGATTAAGCGCGGCATAAACGCTCTTTCAAAAGTTTTGAAAAACGATATCATTGAGTTCATGCTTTTTGAAAAAGACAAGGGGGTTTCGCCCACCAGTATCTCCCGAAGGCTGGCAGCTATACGCATGTTCCATCGTTTCCTGGCCAGGGAAAGAGTTTTAAGGGATGACCCTACTACCTTGATCGATTCCCCGAGATTATGGAAGAAGGTCCCGGATACCCTTTCTTTAAATGAAGTGGAGGCATTGATCAGCCAGCCTGATGCGCGGCTGCGCCAGGGGGCCAGGGATAAGGCAATCCTGGAGACTCTTTATGCCACGGGCATGCGGGTCTCTGAATCCACTGACCTTAAAGTCAATAGCGTGAATTTGGATATCGGTTTTTTACGCTGTATCGGCAAAGGAAATAAAGAAAGGGTTATCCCCCTGGGGAAAAAGGCGATCGGTAATATTAAAAGGTACCTGGAATTCAGCCGGCCGCATTTCCTGAAAAATAAAACATCGGAGTTTCTTTTTCTAAACCGTTCCGGCAATAAGTTATCCCGGCAGTCTGTTTGGAAATTAATCAAACAGTATGCTAAAGAAGCCAGGATTAAGAAACCGATAAAAGTGCATACATTAAGGCACTCATTCGCTACGCATTTGCTGGAAAGAGGGGCGGACCTGCGTTCAGTGCAGGAGATGCTCGGACATTCTAATATCTCTACGACGCAGATTTATACGCACATAGATAAGGAAAGGCTTAAGACAATTCACAAGATGTTTCATCCACGGCCGTAAATACAAATGAGAGAATATTTAAAGAAATTACCCGAAGAAATAAAATACCTAATCGCCTTGGTAAGGAAGGTTTCTAAGGAAATCAGTATGCCGGCATATTTGGTAGGCGGTTTTCCCCGCGACCTTATCTTAGGAGCCGAGAACTGGGATTTAGATATAACCGTTGAAGGAAGCGGCATCAAATTCGCCGAGGCCTTGGCCGGGAGATTGAATTCCGGGTTAATAAAACATGAAAGGTTCGGCACCGCTACTTTGATCCTGGGCCATCGGTTGAAAGTGGATATTGCCACTACCCGTAAAGAAATTTATCCTTCTTGCGCTTCATTGCCGGAAGTTACCCCCGGATCGCTTAAGGAAGACTTATTCCGGCGTGACTTTACTATTAACGCCATGGCGTTTAGCCTATCCGGGAGTTCCTGGCGGTTAATCGATGTTTTTGGCGGTAAAGCTGACCTGGTGGCAGGTAAAATCCGTATTTTGCATGATTTAAGTTTTGAAGATGACCCCACGCGCATCTTAAGGGCCATTCGTTTCCAGCAGCGCTATAATTTTAAGATCGAACCCAAAACGCTTTCCCTTTTGAAAGAGGCTCTAAATTCGGGTTTATTGGAAAAAGTAAATCCTCACCGGAGGCGTGATGAACTGATATTAATGTTTAAAGAAAAGAACCCGTCGGCGCAAATCAAACAGCTTGGCGATTTAGGGGCCCTGTCCTTTATCAGCGATAAACTTAAGCCCGCCAAGCCAACATATGATTTGCTCAAGTCGGTTAATAAAGAGATTGCCTGGTTTATGAAAAACCTGCCTTTTCATAAGCAATTTGATGCCTGGCTTATTTATTTCGCCGCGCTCTTGGAATCGCTTACTTTGGCCCAGGCAAAGAAGATTTCCCGGAAGCTGGGGTTGTCTAAAAAGGAAGAAGAGAAGATCATCAGCTGCCGTAAAATTAACCGGAGTTTTATCAGGCGCTTAAGCAGCAAAAGGATTACGCCGGGGCAGGTTTTTGTTTTGCTTAAGCCTTTGAGCTATGAGGCGATTATTTTCCTGCGCTCTGTTTCGCAGGACGGCCTTTTTAAGAAGCATATCGCGGATTTCCTAAAGCTTTATAACGGCCTGCGCCTTTGTATATCCGGAGATGATTTGTTCCGGCTGGGTATTGCCCCGGGCCCGAAGTACCGGAAGATATTAAACAGGGTGCTGGCAGCAAGGCTTAACGGGAAAATAAACAGCCGTCAAGAAGAGCTTGCTTTGGCCAGGAAATTAGCAAAAAGTATAACATAATAACGGAGTAGAATAAAATGTCTAGACAAGAACGCGTTGAAGAAGCGATCAAAAAAGAAGTAAGCTTGATTATCCATGATGAACTTAAAGACCCGCGCATAGGCTTTGTTACCATAACCCGGGTGGAGTTGACCAAGGACCTAAGGAACGCTAAAGTTTTTTATAGCGTGCTGGGTAAAGATGAGGATTGTAAAAAAACCAAACTGGCTTTAGATTCTGCTTTGGGTTATATCCGCAGCCTCGTTGCCCAGAGGATTAATCTGCGCTTTGCCACCGAACTTATGTTTTATGAGGATCATTCAACCGAGTATAGTGTAAGGATCGAAGAGGTATTAAATAAGATAAAAGACCTGGGCCAGCCTCGGGATATTACCAAAGGCGACTCTGGGTTAAACACGGGAAAGGAAGGGCAGGAGGGTGGGCCTAAAAGAAATCTGCGCGGGCATAAAAAAGTACGATAACTTTTTAATCACAGCGCACACCAGTTTAGAAGGCGATGCTTTAGGGGCGGAACTTGCTTTTTACGCCTTGATCAGGAAGTTAGGCAAGCGGGGCGTAATCTTGAATGAAGACGGTATCCCTTACGGCCACGACTTTATGCCGGGGGTAAGAAAAATACGCCGGTTAAACAGCAGGTCTCCTTACATTAAATTTGATTGCATGGTGGTTTTGGATTGCGCTGATTTAAAGCGCACCGGAGAGGTGTGGCGGCTGAATAAATATAACAAGCCGGTTTTAAATATTGACCATCATATCAGCAACAAGGGGTTTGGGAGCCTGCATTGGATTGACCCGCATGCTTCATCCTGTTCCGAGATGATATACTGTATTTACAAACAAATGCGCCTGCCTATCGATAAGCCTGAAGCTATTTGCATGTATACAGGCATGATGACGGATACAGGCTCATTCAGGTATTCCAACACCTCCAGTTTTACTCATCAGGCGGTTGCCGAACTCTTGAAATTTAATATCAATGTCCCGCTTATTTACCGTTATGTTTATGAAAACTTTGCCTTAGCTGAAACGAAGTTATTAATTAAGCTGCTGCCGAAGATAAATTTTTCTGCTCAGGGGGAAATAGCCTACTTTAAGCTCAGGAAGGATTTATTAAAGGACAGCGTTATATCCATGGATTTAGGCGACCAGCTTTTGAGTTTTGCCCGGGCAATTAAAGGGGTGGAAGTTGTGGCCCTCTTCAGGGAGAGCTTAAAAGGCGATAATCGTGTGCGGATTAATTTAAGGAGCCATGGAAAGGTAGACGTAAATAAGATAGCCGCGCTTTTTGGGGGAGGGGGGCATAAAAGTGCCGCCGGCTGCACCCCGCGCGGAGAGATTAACCGGATTATAAAAGAAGTCCTTGCCAGTATCCGGCAGGTTTTAAGATAATCATAAATGATCGTTATTACCAGGATAAATAAAATCCCCAGGTTTAAAAACCCCGTAGTCGCTTTAGGAGTTTTTGATGGTTTGCACCGCGGCCATCGTAATATACTCAAGTCCGCAGTCAGGAAAGCGCGAAAGATCAACGGTACAAGCATAGCGCTGACTTTTGATCCTCATCCTCAGAAAGAAAGAAGCCTGTATTCTTTAAAACACCGCTTGAGGCTGATTTCCGAATTAGGCGTAGATGTGTGTATAGTGATTAACTTTAGCCCGGGTTTCGCCGGAATGAGCGCGGATAATTTTATCGTTAAAATACTGGTTAATAAAATACACTCCCGGTTTGTTTATATCGGTGAAAATTTCCATTTCGGTAAAGGCGCCCTGGGTGATTACAAATTACTATCTATCAGGGCTAAGAAAAATAACTTCATCCTTAACAAATTTAAAGTAATCAAGTCCGGCGGCCGGCCGATCAGCAGCACAGCGATAAGAAAGTTGATCAGGGGCTCTAAAATTAAAGAGGCGCAAAGGCTGCTTGGCCGCAGGGTGAGTGTTTTGGGCTCAGTAGTCAGAGGCTCAAGGATTGGCAGGCTTTTAGGGTTTCCTACGGCTAATATCAATCCCCATCATGAAGTTATTCCGCCGTCCGGAATTTATGCCGTACAGGTTATCTTCTCCGGGAAAAAATATGACGGGATCTGTTATATCGGAAGCAGGCCTACAGTCAACGCAGGGAAAAAACATATTCAGGTTGAAGTGCACATA
>JBAZOE010000106.1:0-4267 GCA_041648875.1 Candidatus Omnitrophota bacterium | reverse complement strand
ATTAATAAAAAATGCCGAAGCGATCGAGAAGGCCGGGAAGGTTACACATATACTGCTGGATAAGACAGGGACATTGACCGAAGGCAGGCCGAAAGTAACCGCTGTTTTTGAGGCTCCGGGCCAGGATAAAGAGCGGCTTTTGAGCATGGTTGCTTCACTTGAACAAGCCAGTGAGCATCCATTGGCCCGGGCTATCGTCGGTTTTGCTAAAGAACAAAACTCAAAGATAGAGCTTGTCAAAGATTTTGTATCGGTAACCGGCGAAGGAGTAAAAGGGAATATCGACGGTAAAATCGTTGCCGCGGGAAAGCAGAAGTTTATCGCCGGATTAGGAATAAGTACGCCTGAGGGGTTAATAAAGCAGGCAATCAATTTACAAAACCAGGCCCAGGCAGTTGTCTGGGTGGCGTTTGAAGATAAGGTATCGGGAGTTATCGGGATTTCCGACCCTATTAAGGAGACGACTCTCGGAGCGATTAAGGCGCTCCATGCGATGGGGTTAAAGATTATCATGTTAACCGGGGATAACCGCCTGACAGCCGAGGTTGTTAGCGGCAGGCTGGGCCTGGATGGTTTTCAGGCGGAATTAGAGCCGGGAAGCAAACAGGAGATAGTGAGAAAATTCCAAAATGAGGGAGCTGTTGTTATGATGGCCGGCGATGGGATCAATGACGCTCCGGCATTGGCCGAGGCCGAGGTGGGCCTGGCCATGGGTACGGGCACGGATGTGGCTATCGAGAGCGCGGCAATAACATTGGTTAAAGGAGACTTATCCGGCATTGTCAAAGTTTTACGCTTGAGCCGGCATGTCATGAAGAATATCCGGCAGAACCTGTTTTTTGCTTTTATTTACAATTTGTTAGGAGTGCCTGTCGCAGCAGGCATCCTCTATCCATTTTTCGGCTTGTTGTTAAGCCCTGTTATAGCGGGGGCGGCAATGAGTTTCAGCTCGGTTTCTGTTATCGGGAATTCATTAAGGCTGTCTAAATCGAAACTTTAATAAATATGGTTAAAACCAGGATAATTTGTACTATAGGCCCTGCGAGCAATAATTACACCACTTTAAGAAAAATGATGCTCGCGGGTATGGACGCGGCGCGCCTTAATTTTTCTCACGGGACGGCCGCCGGGCACACGCAGGCTATCCGTTTGATAAGGGCATTGAACAAGAATTATTCAAGGCATATAAAGATATTGGGTGATTTAGAAGGTTACAGGATAAGGATAGGAAAGCTTGATAAAGAACTCCTTTTGAAAAAGAGTCAAAAACTTCTTTTAAGCAACGAGCCCGTCCTTGCCGATGCAGCCTGGATACCTTTTGATTACGAAGGGCCTTTAAGTGATATAAAAAACAACTCGTTCATATACATTGATGACGGAAATATTGCGCTTAAAGTCAAGTCACGGGATAAACACTGCCTTCATACGGAAGTTATTGTCCCGGGGGTATTGAAGCAGCATAAGGGGATAAATATTCCTGAAATTAATTTAAAATTCAGCGGTTTGACCGATAAAGATAAAAAGGATATAGAGTTTAGCCTGAAGAATAAAGTGGATTATATCGCGCAGTCATTTGTAAGGAACAAGAATGATATTCTAAGCTTCAGGGATTCGATTAAAAACAGGCTTCCTGATTGTAAAATAATCGCTAAGATTGAAAACAGGCAAGGTATAGCCAATATCGATGAAATTATGGCTGTTTCTGACGGGATTATGGTAGCGCGCGGGGATATGGGGGTTTCATTGCCTATCTATGAAATAGCGCTGATCCAGAAGATGATTATTAAGAAATGCAACCGTATGAAGAAAATCGTGATTACCGCCACCCAAATGCTTGAGAGCATGACCGAAAACTTAAGGCCTACGCGCGCGGAGGTTACTGATGTCGCAAACGCCTTTCTTGATGGTTCTGATTACCTTATGCTTTCGGCTGAAAGCGCCGTAGGAAAACATCCCGTTGAATCGGTAAACATGATGAACCAGATCATTAAGTTCACTGAAACCCATGCCAAAGATATGGATATTTCCTCTTGAGGCTTTAGCCGAAAGTAGTATAATATCAATGATTAAAGTTTGATAAGTGGTCCGGAGAAGGTTGGTAGCTTCCGGAGGTAGCGCTTAAGATGGTCGGGCCGCCATCTGATTCTATAATCAGTGACGGTTTTTGTTTTTAGCGGAGGTTAATTAAATGAAAAGAATCCTTCTGTTTATTTTACCTATATTAATTTTAGTTGTGCTGGGGCTTTCTGTTTCCGGCATTACGCAGGCCCGTTTTACCGAAGAAAAGCTCATGGATGATTTGAAAAGAAAAGCCAGGTCTGTGGCCGAGGGTTTGGAGCTATCCGCCAAATATATCCTTATTAATAATGATTTAAAACAGGCCAACCGTTTAGTTGATAACTTTCAGAAACGGGAAAGGCTGCAAGGGTGCGTTATTTACAATAGTGAGGGCCAAATATTAGCTATTACTGAGCGATTTTCCGATTTCAGGCAGAGAGAAAGGCCCTATATAAATGAGGTCCTTTCTGCGAAGGCTCCGCGCGGGGCCCTGGAGAAATTTAACGAGTATTCCGTGTATAGTTACATTTTGCCTGTCTTGGATGAGGATGGCAGTATTTTGGGCATGGTAGAGGTAATTTATGATACTTCTTATATGTTTGCTACTTTAACTGAATTATGGAGAAAAATAAGCGTTACTTCCATAGCGCTTATTTTATTGATAGTATTGACTGCCTTATTAATCCAAAGGCAGATTTTTATTGTCCCTGTGCGCAGGCTGACTCAATGGTTTACGCATTTTCAGAGAGGAGAAACCGACAAATTACAGCCGTTTGCCGAGAAAGGCGAATTTGGCAAACTTATCAGCGAGGTAGAGCAGGTTGCTTTAAGCATAAGGGTCGCCCGGCGCACCATATCCGACCAGGCGCATGTGCGCCTGGAAAAAGAAGAGCTTTGGACCGAAGCTAAACTTAAAGACCTTATCCACGCAAAGCTAGGCGACAATTCTTTATTCGTGGTTTCTAACAGAGAGCCGTATTTGCATACTTTTGATGAGAACATGATTAAGCCGGTGTGTATAAGGCCGGCAAGCGGAGTTGTCACCGCGCTGCATCCTATACTTTCCGCCTGCGGCGGCACATGGATTGCTCACGGAAGCGGTAATTCCGATAAAAAATTCGTTAACTCTAAAGATAAGCTTGGCGTGCCTCCTGAAGACAACCGGTATATCCTTAAAAGAGTTTGGTTAAATAAAGAGGAGGAACAGGGTTATTATTACGGTTTTTCAAATGAAGGTTTGTGGCCTTTATGCCACAATACGCATACGCGGCCTATTTTCCGGGAATCTGACTGGCGCATGTATAAAGAAGTTAACCAAAAATTTGCCGATAGCGTATTGGAAGAGCTGCCGGCCGGAAGCTCTTTTATATTTGTGCAGGATTACCATTTTACTCTTCTTCCTAAGATGATAAAAGATAAGCGTCCGGACGCAAAAATAGCCTTATTTTGGCATATCCCCTGGCCTACTCCTGAAGCTTTTATGATCTGTCCCTACCAAAATGAAATCCTGGAAGGGATGTTAGGGTGTGATTTGATAGGTTTCCATGTTCAGAACCATTGCAATAATTTTCTCGATACAGCCAACCGTCTCCTTGAGTCGCGCGTAGACACCGAGAAATTCAGCGTTGTGCGTTCGGGGAAAGAGACCTTTATAAGGTCTTTTCCTATAAGTATTAACGCGCACGCAGGAGATGGGTCATTTAAGGTTGATCCGATAAGAGAAGTGGAAAAGCTGAAGAAAGAGTTTGAGCTTAAGGATGAGATTATCGCTGTGGGGGTAGACAGGATCGATTACACTAAAGGCATAGTTGAAAGGATTTTGGCGATAGACAGGTTCCTGGAGAAATACCCTGAATATAAAAAGAAATTTGTTTTTATCCAGCTGGCTGCCCCAAGCCGCACGCATATTAAGCGTTATCACGATTTAATCGGAGAGATCGATGAATTGGTCGAGAAAATTAACTGGAAACATATAGACGGGAATTGGAAACCGATAATCTACCTTAAAAAACATTTTTCCCAGGATGATATTCAGCCTTATTACAGGCTTGGCGATATTTGTATCGTCAGCTCGCTGCATGACGGGATGAACCTGGTGGCCAAGGAATATGTGGCGGAGAGGGTTGATTTAACCGGCAGCCTTATTTTAAGCCAGTTTACCGGAGCCGCGCGCGAACTCACCGACGCTATTTTAATTAACCCGTATTCA
>JBAZOE010000105.1:0-4386 GCA_041648875.1 Candidatus Omnitrophota bacterium | reverse complement strand
TAAAGCTGCGCGCCTCCATCGGCAACTTAAGCAATGGTTTTGAATTAAGTTTTACCGAGCCATGGATGTTTGATTATCCGGTTTCTTTTGGTTTTGACCTTTATCGCCGCACGCATAAACGCGACACCGACGTAGGTTATGGCTATGATGAAAAAGTAACCGGAGGGGATTTACGTTTAGGCAAAGAGATATCCGAATATTTAAGAGGGGATATTATGTATCGCTTGGATGAAGTAGACCTGAGTAATCCCTCCAGCGATACTGATACAAACCTGACAGATGAAATGGGTACTAATCTGATTAGTACAATTTCCCCCAGCTTAACTTATGATTCCAGGGATAATGTTTTTGATACCAGAAAAGGCAATTTATTGACTGCCGCTTTTGATTTTGCCGGAGGGCCGCTTGGCGGGGACAAGAATTATACAAAATTCTTTGCCCGGGCTTCGCATTATTTCCCTATGCCCAGAGGGGCGGTGCTTGAGCTAAGAGGCAGGCTTGGCTTGGCTGAACCTTATGGCAGCACAGAAAAAATCCCTATCTATGAAAGATTTTTTGCCGGCGGCGCTTATACAATTAGAGGTTATGGGGAAAGAAAGGTCGGTCCGGCTAGTGATAGCGGCGACCATGATCCTCTGGGCGGGGCATCCATGGCGATAGGTAATATTGAATATACTTATCCTTTGTTCAGTTTTTTAAAAGTAGCGGCTTTTTATGATGTAGGTAACGTCTGGGAGAAAATAGGGGATATGTTCTCGAATAAAGATGCAAACGGAGTAGCTAACAGCGGAGGGTTAAAATCCGCTTTTGGTTTAGGCCTGCGTATTAAAACCCCGATTGGCCCGATAATGCTGGATTACGGTATTCCTATGGATAAAGAGCCCGGTGAAACCACCAAAAAGAGTGGGCAATTCCACTTCAGCGCCAGCCATGGGTTTTAAATAAACAATTATTAACTAACGCCCCGCGCTTATAATGTATTTCGCGGGTGTGCCCTTGCGGGCAAGGAGGAAGTAAGATGAGAAAAGCAACAATGGTTTTATGGTCGGCCGTGGCAATCTGTAGTTTATTTATATTTGTGGCTAGCGCCCAGGCCGCGGATAAATTCGGCTACATTGACTTAAGCCGCACCTTTAGCGAATACAACAAAACCAAAGGGTATGATAAGACTCTTAACGATAAAGAAAAGGCCTACACCGACGAGCGCGATAAGAAAGTAGCCGAGCTTAAGGCCCTCCAGGATAAATTTAATTTGCTTAATGACAAGGAAAGAGAAGCGAAGAAGGGTGAACTTGAAACCAAGATGAAGGCCTTTCAGGATTCTGACCGCCTGAAGCAGGAAGAGCTGCGTAAAGAGCAGGATGAAAAGATGAAAGAGATCCTTAAGGATATAGAAGATGCGGTAAAGAAGTACTCGGAAAAAGAAGGCTACACCATGGTTTTTAATGACCGGGTGTTGGTATATCAGAATAAGTCACTGGAGATTACAAACCAGATTATTGCAGCCTTAAACAAAAGCGGCAAATAAAATATATCCATAATGTTGCATAAAACACTCAATGAAATAGCCAGGTTTATCGACGGCAAGGTCATCGGCAACGGGGATACCGTAATTACCGGTGTCTCGGGCATAAAAGAAGCGGCAGAGGGGGATATTACCTTTCTTGCCAATCCTAAATACAGTTCGCTTATGGATAAAACCCGGGCTGCCGCGATTATTACTTCGGCTGAAGCCCAGAAGACCGCCAAGCCGGTTATCTTAACCGATAACCCTTCCCTGGCATTTGCCAAGATCATCTCTATGTTTATGCCTGACGATGCGGGGCACCCTAAGGGGATAGATTATACCGTGGTTATGGGCAAGAATGTAACCCTCGGTAAAGATGTGGCTATCGGCCCTTACGTGGTTATCGGTGATAATGTTTCTATAGGGGATAACTCAATAATTTACGCCGGCTGTTTTGTCGGCCATCACAGTAAAATCGGTAGTCAGACATTAATTTATCCGCATGTTTCAATCCGCGAGCGCATTAGTATCGGCAACCGTGTAATTATCCATTCCGGCACTGTAATCGGTTCGGATGGTTTTGGGTTTGCCACGATCAAGGGATCGCATCACAAGATACCCCAGGTGGGGACAGTCGAGATTGCTGATGACGTGGAGATCGGGGCTAATGTCACTATTGACCGGGCGCGCTTTGACAAAACTGTTATTGGACGCGGAACTAAAATTGATAACCTTGTACAGATTGCCCATAATGTAATTATCGGCGAGAATTCATTGATTGTCGCCCAGGTGGGAATATCCGGCAGTACGATTATCGGCAACAATGTCACCTTGGCCGGTCAAGCCGGTTTAGTTGGCCATATTACCATCGGAGATAACGCGATTGTGACCGCGCAATCCGGTGTAGCTAAATCTGTGCCCGCCGATACCATGGTTTCCGGCTATCCTGCCAGGCCTTTTATGACTACCCAGAGAGCAAACGCCAGCCTGCAGAATTTGTCCAAGTTGTTTGATTTAGTCAAGGAGTTGAAGAAAAAGGTTGAGGAGTTGGAAGCCAGGTTAAATAAGAAATAATGGAAAAACAAAAGACAATTGCCGGCCCTGTTTCTCTTTCGGGCGTCGGAATACATACGGGAAATAAAGTAAACGTAACCTTTAAGCCGGCACCGGCTTCTTCCGGAGTGGCTTTTATCCGCACGGATATCCCCGGAGCCCCGAGAATACAAGCTAATGTGCAGTCATTCCTTGCGGCTAAATTCAGCCGCCGCAGTTCTATCGGCAACAATGAGATAGAGGTGCAGACGATCGAGCATCTTATGTCTTCTTTGTCCAGCCTGGGAATAGATAATATTGATATAGAGATAGACAATAATGAACTCCCGGGATTGGACGGAAGCGCGATTAAGTTCGTTGAGGCGTTTGAAAAAGCCGGGATAGTCGAGCAAGAACAGGAAAAATATATACATGTAATCAAAGAATCTATATCTATCGAGGATGGGGCATCTTCTATTACCATTGTGCCGGCAAAGGAATTTAAGATTTCCTATACTTTAAATTATGACCATCCTTTGCTGGAAGCTCAATTTTTAGAAATTTGCGTCAATACGGAATCTTTTAAAACCGAGATTGCCCCGGCGCGCACTTTTTGTCTTGAGAGCGAAGCCTCTGAATTACAAAGCCAGGGTTTAGGTTTAGGCGCTAATTATGAGAATACCCTGGTTGTAGGCCGGACGGGAGTAATTAAAAACAAGCTGAGGTTTAAGGATGAGTTTGTCAGGCATAAGATTCTTGATTTAATCGGCGACCTTTGCCTGGCGGGTTGTCCTATCCGGGGGCACGTAATCGCCTTAAAAAGCGGGCATTCTTTAAACTTAAAAATTGCCCAGAAGATCTTTGAACAGAAAACAAAAGCACAAGGAGCCAGGACTATGGAAGGGGTTTTAGATGTTAGTGAAATTATGAAGATCATTCCGCACCGGGAACCGTTTTTGTTTGTGGACCGGGTAACCATTTTAGAAAAAGGCAGGCGCGCGGTTGGTATTAAGAATGTAACTATAAACGATTATTTTTTTAGAGGCCATTTCCCGGGCCGTCCGGTTATGCCAGGGGTTATCATTGTTGAGGCTATGGCCCAAGTTGCCGCGGTAATGATGCTTGCTTCCGAAGAAAACAAGGGGAAACTGGCTTTCTTTTTATCCATTGATAATGTGAAATTCCGTAAGCCGGTAGTTCCCGGTGATCAGTTAGTCCTTGAGGTTGAGGCAATAAAGGTTAAGTCAAAAACCGCCCAGGTCCGCGGCAGGGCATTAGTAGACGGCAAGGTAGTGGCGGAAGCAGATTTTGTATGCGCCTTGGTAAGTGATTAAATATGCAGATACATTCTAGCGCGATAATCTCGCCAAAAGCAAAGATAGAGTCAACTGTAACTATCGGCCCGTTTAGTATAATCGGCGACAACGTAAGTATCGGAGCCAATACGGTAGTCGGCGCGCATTGCGTGATTGAAGGCAAGACCGCTATCGGCAATGATTGCCAGATATTTACCGGCGCCGTAATCGGCAGCCGGCCGCAGGACCTTAAATTTAAAGGCGAAGATGTTTTTCTTGAAATAGGCAATAATAATATTATCCGCGAGTATTGCACTCTTAACCCGGGCACGGGCCAGGGGGGCAAGACAGGCGTCGGGGATAATAATTTATTGATGGCCTATTCGCATGTCGCCCATGATTGCCGGATTGGCAGCGGCTGTGTGTTGGCCAATAACAGCACCCTGGCCGGACACGTTACCATCGAAGATAAAGCAGTTGTAGGCGGGATAGTCGCCATCCATCAGTTTGTCAGGGTCGGTATGCTTTCTATTATCGGAGGCTGCTCCAAAG
>JBAZOE010000104.1:0-4571 GCA_041648875.1 Candidatus Omnitrophota bacterium | reverse complement strand
TCCTAAGCAACCCAAGGTTTGTTTTCTCTGACGTTTCAGCGATAACTTCAAAACTAAATGAATCCTTATTAAAAGATACCAGCGTCAGGCATACCCCGTTAACCGCTATACTGTCTCCGATACCGGCGTCTTGCAGCGTTTTATGCGCTGAAATCTCAAGCACCATAACCCTGCCTTGCCGCATGACTCTTTTAACTTTACCTAATTCCTCGACTATCCCGGTAAACATTTATCTTATATTTGCCTCAATGAGCAGGTCCTCACCTAAACGCCGGATCTTGACCTGGCCAAGCTTTATTGCCTGGTCTGCGCGTTTTACCCCCTTACCCATTACCGATGAAACAGCACCCTTACCGCCGATAATTTTAGGGCTGATAAAAAATAATATCTTGTCTACCAGTCTTTCATCAAAGAGCGAGCCGACAAGTGTGCCTCCGCCTTCAACAATAATATTGCTGATTTGTAACCGGGCTAATTTCTTAAGGGCATCACGCAAATTAACCTGGCCTTCCTTTTCTTTAACCTCCAGGATTACAGCTTTTGCCGCCAGGCTCTTGCGGTTCTCTGTCTCCTGACCAGGTTTACTCGGTAAAGTTACTATAATTACCTTACCTGACCCTGAGAAAATATTGGAATTCTCAGGCGTGCTTAAATTACTGTCTATTATTATTTTAATTAACTGCTTCTGCGGTGAAACGGCATTAAGACGGGGATTATCACGCAACACGGTATTTACCCCTACCATAATCGCATCGTAATCCTTGCGTATCTTATGCGCAAAAACCCGTGACTTATCAGAAGTGATCCATTTGGAATCACCGGTAAAGGTAGCGATACGTCCGTCAAGTGACTGCGCAACTTTAACCGTGACAAAAGGGATACCGGCGGTAATATATTTTATAAAAATAGCATTGATCTTCTCTAACTGCTCGCTTAATACTCCGAACCTTACTTTGATATTATTCTGCTTAAGCAACAAAACACCTTTTCCGTTATTCAAAGGGTTGGGGTCTATCATGCCTACAACCACCTCTTTTATGCCGCTCTGGATTATACGGTTAACACAAGGAGGGGTGCGCCCCGTATGCGCGCAAGGCTCAAGCGTAACATACAAGCTGGCCCCTTTTGCATTTTTACCCGCTTCATCCATAGCGATGATCTCAGCATGCGCCAGTCCGGCTCTAGCGTGAAAGCCCTTACCGATAATCTTTCCGTTTTTTACCACCAGCGCGCCTACCAAAGGGTTGGGAAAAGTCTTACCCTTGGCTTTAAGGGCTAACTTTAAAGCCAGCTCCATATAATATTCATCGGTTTTCTTGATCATCTTCTACTCTGGCGTAATTTTTCCACCAGCTCGATAGGTATCTTAATTGCCCCTAATTTTATCTCAGGTTTTACGCTGCCGTGAAAATCCGAACCTCCGGTAACCAAAAGATTGAGTTTTTTAGCCAAATCCAGGTAAAAATTAACCATAGACTGGGAATGCTCGGGATAATAAACCTCTATACCTTGTAATCCATAACCGGCAAATTCTCCAATCAACTCGTCATTATGCATTATATAAGGGTGCGCCAAAACAGCTACCCCTCCGGAGCCCTTAATCAGGTTGATCGCCTCAAGAGGAGAAAGATTAAACCCTAAAACATATGCAGGAGATTTATCACCTATGTATTTACGGAAAGCTTCAGCCGTAGTAGCAACCCAGCCTTCTTTAACTAAGGCCCGGGCAATATGCATCCTGCCTGCGGTACCTTTTCCGGAGATATCAAAAACAGACTGGGGATTAAGGTTTACCCCCTGTTCTCTTAAATTATTTACAATTTTATAAATGCGTTCAATTCGGTTATGCTGTACTAATTTTAACTTATCAAGCAATGCTTTATCCTTACAATCAATAAAATACCCCAGCATATGGATCTCCTGATTCTCATATTGCGCAGTTAACTCAATACCGGGAATAATCTCTAAATCCGAGCCTTGCGCCGCTGCCTGGGCCTGGGGAATAGCCTCTACAGTGTCATGATCAGTTATGGCAATCGTTGATAACCCGCGGGCAAGGCCTTCCTTAACCACCTCTTCGGGCGTAAATGTTCCGTCGCTCTTAGAGGTATGCACATGTAAATCAGCGTATCTCATTTTTCTTTTTCGATTTTTATTTGATCCAATATGGCATTGACAAACTTGCCAGATTCAGACCCGGAATATTTCTTGGCCAGCTCTACTGCTTCATTTATCGTTACTTTCGGAGGGATATCCTCGCGGAAAATAAGCTCAAAACAACCCAACCGCATAATATTACGGTCAACAAAAGCCATACGTTCAAGCTTCCAGTTTGCCGCATATTTACTGATCTTTTCATCAATCTCCTGCATATGCTCAACCACCCCCTTGAGCAGCTCTGCGGAAAAATCCTTAAGTTCAGCAGAAATATTTTCCTGGTCATTAGACAACCAGAAACTGTTCAGTATATCCTGCCAATTGCCCCGGGTAATGTCCGCCTGATAGAGCATTTGCAATACATATTCACGAGCCTTAGTTCTTTTTCTCATGAGTCGTAATTTAGGTTATTATTTAAACTGCCCTGTTAAATTCACCATTTCAATAGCCGAGAGCGCAGCATCGCGGCCTTTATTGCCATCTTTAGAACCTGCGCGTTCTACTGCCTGCTCAATACTATCTGCCGTAATAATACCAAAGATAACCGGAACGCCGCTATCCAAAGAAACCTTGGCTACGCCTTTTGCCACTTCAGAAGCGATATAATCAAAGTGCGGAGTCGCCCCGCGGATAAGCGTCCCCAAACAGATTAAGGCGTCAAATGATTTAGCTTTAGCCATTTTCTGCGCGACTATAGGAACCTCAAAAGCCCCGGGAACCCAAGCCACGGTAATATTTTTGTCATCTGCGCCGTGCCTTATCAATGTATCGATACATCCGCTTACCAGCTCCTTGGTCATAAAATCATTAAACCGAGAAGCCACCAATCCAAAAGATTTTCCTTTTGCCAGCAAATTTCCCTCAATCACTTTTACCATCTTACTCCCCTTTCTCTTTTTAGATGTTTAAATGATGCCCCAACTTCTCTTTTTTTGTTTTAAGATATTTATAATTCTGGGCGTTAGGTTCTATCTCTAAAGGCACCCGTTCAGAAACCTTCAGGCCATAACCTTCCAAACCGACAATCTTGCGCGGATTATTAGTCAATAACCTTATCTGCTTAATCCCTAAATCTACGAGGATCTGGGCGCCGATGCCATAATCGCGCAGGTCAGCCTTATGCCCTAAGGCTTCATTTGCCTCGACAGTATCCATCCCTTTATCCTGAAGGTTATAAGCGCGCATTTTTTCTACCAGACCGATACCCCTGCCCTCCTGGTTCATATAAAGGATTACCCCTTTTTTCTCAAGGGAGATAATCTGCATGGCCCTCTCTAATTGCCTGCCGCAGTCGCAGCGTAATGAACCAAAAACATCCCCGGTCAGACACTCCGAATGCACACGCACCAATATCGCTTCGTCTGACCAACTGCCCATAGAAAGCGCTATATGCGTCTGGCTATTGGTCTTATCCCGGTATATACTTAACCTGAACTCGCCAAACTTCGTAGGCAGCTTAGTCTCTACTATAGTTTCAACCAGCTTTTCTTTTCTGCGGCGGTATTCGATAAGGCTGGCAATGGTGCAAATCTTTAAATCATGTTTCTTGGCAAACTCCATGAGCTGCGGCAGGCGGGCCATAGAACCGTCATCATTCATAATCTCGCAAATCACTCCTGCCGGATAAAGCCCGGCCAGACGCATCAAATCCAAGCTTGCTTCGGTGTGTCCTGCCCTGACTAAAACACCGCCGCGGCGGCTTCGCAAAGGAAAAATATGCCCCGGCCGCGCCAGGTCTTCAGGCCTGCTTTGTCCGTTAATTAAAACCTCAATTGTCCTGGCCCGGTCATAAGCGGAGATTCCCGTAGTTACCCCTTTGGCGGCATCAACAGAGATCATCCAGGCAGTCTTAAAGGGGTCCTCTGCGTTGGCCTGCAGGGTATTTTTTAGCATGGGATCAAGCTCAAGCAAACGCAGCCTCTCCTCCTCCATGGGAACGCAAATAAGCCCGCGGCCAAACTTGGCCATAAAATTTATATCTCCGGGTTTAACAAACGAAGCCGCCATTATCAGGTCGCCTTCATTCTCGCGGTCTTCATCATCAACCACGATAACCATCCTGCCTGCTTTTAAGTCTTCAATAATTTCAGATATGCTGTTGAACATCTATTAGCTCCAATAAAGAAATAACCCAAAGATAATCTTTGGGCGTATTAATTTTAATCTTTTCCCTTCTGGACTTTACCATCGGCCCTGGAATTTCACCAGATCTGCCGGCGTTAAAACATTAAACGCCTGCTCGCGGGCTTTACCGCCGGTAAGGAATTCCTGCCTGACGGTAGGCAGGTCACCTTGCCCTAAAGATTAATTGTATATTATTTTAGCAGAAAAACCGGGCTTGTCAATACAATTAAAAACGGTTATAATAGAAAAATGGCGGATAAAATATTATCTAAAATCCATAACAAACTGCT
>JBAZOE010000103.1:0-4617 GCA_041648875.1 Candidatus Omnitrophota bacterium | reverse complement strand
TCGCTAAAGCGTCTTTTTTCTCTGCGCTTGATTGCGATTCATAATGCGTCATATCAGAACTGGCGATAAACATAATTGAACTCTTAAGATTCTTTTTAATGATTACTCCTGCCAATTCTTCAGCGACTGCTTTAAGGATATCTAAATCGTCGGCTTTAATAACAATAGGGACAATCTTAAAACTTTTTTTAAAATACTGCAATATAGGCAGTTCTACTTCCAGGGAATGCTCATCAACATGCGCAGAAGTATCGGCTTCCAGGTATTTCGAAGCCTCCAGGAATAGATTCGCCATCCGGGAATCAACTTCAACATTACCCATAGGAGTCTGCCAATACCCCTGGGGCATCAGGCTAAAAGCAGGCCCATTTCCGTAATGATTAGGCCCTAAAAGAATGACCGTATCTTTAATATTTATTCCCGAAAGGGTCTGAGTTGCTACCCTGCCTGAATAAACATATCCGGCATGAGGCAGCAGGCAGCCTATTACATCCTGTTTTTGCGCTGCCTTAACCGTAAAAGAAGAAATTAACTCAACGATCGCCCCCGGCTCTGACGGATAAAACTGCCCGGCCACAGAAGGCTTTCGGACATTAAGCTGGTTCATCATAAATCCGGGATATAAAATTACGACTCTTAATTAATTCTTCCGCGCTAGCCGGTTGATGCGCCTCGATAACTTTTAAAGTGCTTTCTTTTAAATAAGGCTTAAAGATACTAAAATCTAATTTTCCCTGCAAAGGCGCAAGGTGATCCTGGCAGCCCAGGATATCATGCAAATGTATTCCAATCATGCGCCGGCCATAACGCTCCAGGAAATCTTTATGGGTTGCCAGCCCTAAATTTTCCATTAATTGAGCATGTCCGGTGTCATGCCAATAATACACCTGGGAGTTGTTAAATTTATCAAGGATAAGCCCTATTTCGTCAATATTAGGAATTTCCCGGTAATAAAACCTTGTTTCTATCCCCAGCAACATCCCTTTTATTTGCGCGTAAGCATTTAATTCTTCAATACTAAATAAAGCCTGTTTCAGGAATCTTTCGGATTCAAGCGCGCGCTCCCGGATCATCTTCTTTTTTAGTTCCTGGAATTCAGCTGAATTATTTTTGCCCTGATTATACAAATCAATCAACTTACGCGTATAATCAGCAACCTCAACCCTGCCGCAATGCAAGACAACAACCTTAGCTCCTAATCCGGCGGCTGTACTAATGCTGCGTTTTGTATATTTTACCGCCACAGCACGCTCTTCTTCATCCGGGCATGCCAGGGAATAATAATCCGGTAAAGCCTCCTGCCGGCTTAACCCGTCCGGGATAGGGCAATAATTATGCACGCTTTCAATGCTAATTTTCAACCTCCGGGCCAAAGCCGCTATCCCGTTTACCATTTCAGGGTTAAGATTAAAACTTAACTCAACGGCATTAAACCCAAGCCTGCTTATTTCAAAGAGCAACTTCTCGCCCTCATTAAAACGAAAAGCGTTCCAGGAAGTGGATATTGCCAAAGTCATGCTTATTTTCTGGTTTTAGCTTTCTTTCTTTTGCGCTCGCTGGGTTTTTCGTAATGCTTGCGGTCGCGGACTTCCCGTAAAATTCCGTCCTGTTCAATCTTTTTCTTGAAACGGCGCAAAGCAGATTCAAAAGACTCATCTTTTTTGACTTCTACCTGTGACAATATAATCATCTCCTTTCATTGTAATTTAGATAATTAATATACCACTCTTTTAGAAAGGTGTCAATAATAGGGTATTATTCAATCTCAAAAGAGATAATAATATTAAAGGAAAGCTGAGGATAGTCCAATTCTTTGGGGAAGTTGGGAAATGGCGAAGCGTCTTTGACGCTTCTTAAAGCAACTGCCTTTAAATAATCGCTGGCAGAGCTCTTTTCTTCAATTAAATGGAAAACTTTAAGATAGCCCTCTTTTGATATAACAAAAGAGATGCAAACTTCGCCAGTTTCATTATGAGTATAGTTCTGATAAGCGCTGCGGCGGATCTTCTCCCTGACAATCTGATAATAAGTTATATAGCTGGGGTTATTAATCCTGGCCATCTCTATTTCAGGCAGAGTAATCTTCTTTTTTATCGCTATAATGTCAGGGCTGCTAAATCTTGGCTTGGCAAACTCCGGGGACCTATTCGCTAAAGCCTTTGAACTTTTAAAAACATTTTCTCTTTCAATATAGGGCGGCGGGACACTCTTGTTGGCGGTTCTGTTGACAATCTTTGAATCAAGCCTTAAGAACGGATCAAGTTTAGAAAGTGATTTTCTCGATTCCGGGTTGGCCAATGGCTTAGGCAAAGATTTGGATTGCACCTCCTCTTTTTTAATATAACGCACCTTTATCAGTTGTTCTTTTGGGGCAGGCACAAAAGGATTCACGTTAGCCCCCTGTAAGAGCAACACGCCATGCGAAAGGATAGAAACGGCAAAAGTAACCCCGAGAAGACGGTTAGAATTCATGGTTTAGTTTATCACAGAGGAGATAATCTTGCAAGAAGCAGTCACCCGCTGGCAGAAGTGTTAGAATTCGGCTTTAATCCCGCCGGTAAAAGAAAAACCGGGCATGGGATAACCCCGGATAACCTGGTACTTGCGGTTTGCAAGATTATCAATGTAGCCGAAGCAGGTAACTCCAGTTTTAAATTTCTTTGATACGCTAAGACCAAAAACAAAAAAATGTTTTACTTTATCTAGATTTTCATCATCCGCAAATCTCTGGCCCGTAAATTGCCCTCTCAGCTCAATCGTCAACCCGTCATAACCGTGGTATTTCAGGCAAGCATCAACTTTATTCATCGGTTGGTATATAAGATATTTGTGGGTACCCACATCCCTGGCGATCAAGTAAGTATAATTAATATCCAAGTCGAGATTATCTGAAACAAATATTTTGTTTTCGAATTCCAACCCTTGGATTACAGCGGATGCTATATTTGTCGGCTGCGATACCTTAGCTGGAGACCATGCGGACCATTGTATAAGCTGCTTATAATCACTGCGATAATAAGTCAATCCTGAGGTGAGATATTTATTTATTCTTGTCTCAACGCCAAGCTCTCCAGTTACTCCTTTTTCAGGTTTTAAATTAGGATTGCCTTCTCCCATTCCATCATTAGGCCAGTATAAATCGTTAAAAGTAGGGGCGCGAAATGAGCGGCTGATCAATCCGTGAAATTTTATTGTTTCATTTAATTTGTAAAGGGCGCTTAGGCTCGGGTTAACCTCCGTGCCAAAGTTAGAGTAATCGTCAAGCCGGGCGCTAAGATTGAGGTTAAGTTTCTTGTCAAACAAATCCAGGCGGTTTTCCAGGTAACCGGAAGAAACATTATAGCTATGTTTTCCGCTTGATGTACTATCGTTTATATTTTTCATGTAATTAAAACCGCACACTATACCATAGGCATCCAACAGCTGTTTATCGAGTTGCAGGTCAAACCCTCTCACTGTGGTAGTATGAATGTTCTTAACATTATCAAGCATTTCAAGTAGGGAATCGGCGGAATTTCCCATAAACTCCAGCCGGTCGTAATTCTGATAAGCCCTGGTTGATATCCCAGTAGTCTCATCCGGTTTAAAACTCCAGTTCAAATCAAAAAAACGGTTCAGCGTATTTTGTTTATCATCAATGTCGGGATAACTTGTCGATCCCGGAGTACCTACCCTGCTTTTATAAAAACCGGAATTCAGCTTTAAATTGTTTTCGCTATTAAGCTCATATTCCAGTTTAAGATTGCAGTCTTTAGCGTTCAGTTCGGAATTATCCCGGAATCCCTGAGAACTCTGGTACCCTCCGCTGATAAGGTAGCCGAATTTTGAGATCTTTGCCCCATATAACATACGTTCAACATAGCTCCTGGCAGTGCCGAAACTGCTGTAGAGCTCGGTCTTCATCCCTTCTTTTGGCGGTTTCTTAGTGATGATATTAACCACTCCCCCCATTGCTGAACTGCCATATAAACTAGAGCCGGGGCCGTGCATAACTTCAACTCTGGATATGTTATCCAAAGGTATATTGGATAAATCCACTTCTCCGTCCCTGGGGTTATTTATTGGCCTGCCATCCATCAAAACCAAAACTTGAGCAGCGGTAGAACCACGCATCCTTATTGATTTTGTCGCATTTGGCCCGCCATAGGTGCTTATATTGACAGAGGTAAGATCCGTTAGGGCATCCGCTAAATCCTGCGCCCCTTCCGATTCCATTTCCTGAGAGGTAATCACATCAACCACGCGGCCGACATCCCCGGAGGATTCTTCTATTCTTGAGGGGGTAACTACGATCTTATCTAATTCAACATCTTGCGGAAAAGCAATACCCTGCAGGATAAACGAGGATAAGCCTAAAACAATCAGTTTCTTAATAATATTCTTCATTACTACCTTTCTCTTCTTGCGAGAGTACTTACCTGTCTGCCGTAGGCAGACCTGCGATAGGCGATCGACCGGGCTCGTTGGCGCACAGATATTTACCAACATTACCGTTGCGTGACAGCGCCTGGAATTATACCAGGACTTCCTTCGCCTATCCGGTTTGTATCTTTAGAAGTTAAACGTATTTTTTAATATCCAAAAACCAGTGTTTCCCAAAACTCTCTTCTAATACAG
>JBAZOE010000102.1:0-4675 GCA_041648875.1 Candidatus Omnitrophota bacterium | reverse complement strand
AAGCTGGGGCCAAAACAGGAAGAGCTTATGCTTGAAGCATCTGTAGTATGGATTCCGGATAAAGAGGTCCAGCCGCATGAGTATCCGGGTATCGGCGTGGAATTCCGCAATATCTGCGCCGATGTACAGCAAAAACTGATTGATTTCATCGAGCGCAATCTTTCCTTTATGCCTTCCGAATAATCATAAAACATGAAAAAGCTTAAAAATAAACCCCGGGCAATTATTTTTGACATGGACGGAGTGATTGTTGATTCTATGCCGTATCATTTTATCGCCTGGTATGAGGCTTTAAGGCCGTGGGGTGTAAGGGTGAGTTGTTTTGAGGTTTACGCGCAAGAAGGCGAACGCTGGGAAACCACTTTAAAGGGGCTGTTGAAACGCGGAAAAATCAAGCCGACGCGGAAAGTTTTAAGCGCTATATTTCGTTTGCGCCAGAAAGTATTTAAGCGTTATTTTAAGCGCCATATCTTCCATGGTGCTTATGAATTATTGGTTGAATTAAAAAAACAGGGTTTTATGCTGGGCTTAGTTACAGGCAGCCCGCTCAATGAAGTAAAAAGGATATTGCCGGTTAAACTGCGCGGTCTTTTCACCGCTATAGTAGCCGGTAATCAGGTTAAACGCGGCAAGCCTCATCCCGAACCGTACTTTAGGGCAGCCGGCCTATTGGCCCTTGAGCCGCAAGCCTGTTTGGTCATAGAGAATGCGCCCCTTGGTATTATTTCAGCCAAGAGGGCGGGGATGCCCTGTATTGCTGTTTCCACCAGCCTCCCCAAAGAGTATTTGTCTGATGCTGATATTATAGTCAGCCAGCTTGATCAGATCTTAGATTATATCCCGCTTTAATTTCATATCTTATTGGTATTCTAGCGTTTTAATCCTTGAAACCATTTGCCTGGATGCGCCTTGTGTGCTATCATATTTGTTTAAAGAAACTTATTTACAGGAAGGAGAAGGGGCATGGATTGGAAGGTTTTCTTGGCTACTTTTGGCGCGGTATTCTTCGCGGAGTTAGCGGATAAGACCCAGATGGTTGGTATTGGTATGGCGGCTAAGACCGGCAAGCCGGTTTCTGTATGGTTAGGTTCAGTATCGGCCTATGTTATTGTTACGATAATCTCGGTTTTCCTGGGAGCGATTTTGGCTAAATTTATCAGGCCGGAGCTGATCCGCTATATTGGGGCGTCTTTGTTTATTATTATCGGGTTTTTAATGCTTTTTAAGGTAATCTAGATATCCGGGGTATTTTTGTTGAGAGACTATCTCTATAATTTAGTTACCGGTAAAATAAAAGGGCCGCAAGCGGCGTTCTTGAGGGGGCTGCTGTTTGTGTTTTCTTTGGTTTATGGTTTGGTTGTGTTTATCCTGATTGTTTTTTACAGGCTGCGGCCTGCGCGGATTAATTGTAAAGTGATCAGCGTAGGTAACATTACCTTGGGCGGCACAGGTAAGACCAGCCTTGTGGAATATCTGGCCGATAAACTTAGCCAGAAGGGCAATAAAGTAGCGGTGCTTAGCCGGGGTTATAAAAGAGACGCAAGGCTTTCGGGTATGCGTGGCATGGGCGATGAACCGCAGATGCTGCAAAGAAAGCTTCCCGGAATACCAGTGCTTGTAGATAAGAAGAGGTTGAGGGCGGCTTCCCGGGCAATAAAAGATTATGCCGTGGATACATTGATTCTGGATGACGGCCTGCAGCAGTGGCGGATATTCAAAGATTTAGAAATTGTTACTATTAACGCTCAAGACCCCTTTGGGAATTTCCGCCTGCTGCCGGCGGGTTTCTTGCGCGAGCCGCTGAGTGGGCTGGCCCGTGCGGATATATTTGTTTTGACTCAAGTTAAGCCAGGAAAGGATACTTCGGGAATTACGGCTAGGTTAAAACATTTTAATCACCGGGCCTTGATTGTAGAATCGAGCCATAAGCCGGTGGGTTTTAGCGACCTTAATAAGCCGGATGAGCTCTTAGGGCCGGATAACTTTAAAGGAAAGCCCGCGGTAGTCTTCTCCGGCATAGGCAGCCCCCAGGTATTTGAGGATACGATCCGTTCGTTGGGGGTTAATATCATGGAGGCTTTAAGGTTTGCTGACCATCATGATTACACGCAGGCAGATTTGGACGTTATTATTGAATGCGCCAGGCAAAGGAATCCGGGTGCGATTATTACGACTGAAAAGGATGCCGTGAAGATTGCCAGGTTAAAATTTGATCAAGCCCGCATATTTTCTTTGAACATAAAACTTAGCATAATTAAAAATGAAGCAGAATTTGATCGCCGATTATTTAAGTTGTTTTCTCTTTAAGGCCGGCAGCTTCTTTACCTCTTTCCTGCCTTTAAATGCCAGCCTGTTTTTAGGCAGGAGGCTGGGGGATCTTATCTATTTTTTTGACGCCAAGCACCGCGCAGTGGCTTACGCTAATATCAGGAAAGCCGCGGCAATAAATAATGATTTTCTTGAGGCCTCAAAGATTACCCGCAGGGCTTACCGGGCTTTTGGCCAGAACCTTATAGAAATTTCTTTTATTCCCCGCATCAATAATCATTATCTTGAAAAATATATCCATATTGAGAACAGGAATTACATCGATGAAGCTTTTAAAAGGGGAAAAGGCGTAATTTTCCTGGCAGCGCACGAGGGCAGTTGGGAGCTTTCCAACATTATTTGCGCGAACCTGGGATTTCCTTTTACGCTCTTTGTGCGCGGACAGGGTTTCCCGCGCTTAAACGCCCTGCTTAATTCTTACCGGCTTAAACAGGGGGCCAAGCTCATCCATAAAGAAACCGGGCCGCGCCAATTGATCGAGTCGCTTAAAAGCAATCAATCCATCGGCTTGACCGTTGATCAGGGAGGAAAAAACGGAGAGATCGTGGAATTCTTTGGTAAAGCCGCCTCTATGTCAACGGGAGCGGTAAAGCTGGCATTGAAGTATGATTGTTCCATAATCCCTGTTTTTTATACGCGGGTAAAAGGGCCTTACACAAAAGTTATACTGGATCAGGTTTATACGGTAACTAAAAGCGGGAATGCGGAAAAAGACCTGCGGGATAATCTGCAGAGGCTGGTTAATATTTATGAGAAATATATCCGGCAATATCCTTATGAGTATCTCTGGACTTATAAGATTTGGAAGTATGGCAAGGAAAGAGAAATTTTAATCATCTCCGACGGTAAAGCCGGGCATTCGCATCAGTCTGAAAGCGTAGCTAGATTGATTAACCGGCAATCAAGCCTTCGGGGAGTAAAAACCACTCTTTCTATCCGCCAGGTAAAGTTCCGCAGTAACTTAAGCAGGTTCATATTAAATTGTATGGTTAATTTTAGCGGTAAATATCAATACAATTTTTGCCTGCGGTATCTACGCCATGCCCTTACCAGGGAAAGCTGGCAGAGTTTAATCGGCCTTAATCTTGATATTGTTATCTCTGCCGGAGATAAATTGAGCGCGGTAAATTATATACTGTCCAGGTTAAACCAGGCTAAGTCTATTGTTATAATGAGGCCGGCAAACCTGGGCTTGAAAAAATTTGATCTGGCGATTATTCCCGCGCACGACTGGCCACAGGGCCGTGGTTTGCCTGCTAAAAATGTAGTGGTAACTGAAGGAGCGCTTAACTTAGTTGACGCGGATTATTTAAAAGAAAGATCGGCAAGATTGCAGCAGTCAGGTTTTTTAAGAGGCCCTTTGTTAAATTCCTGCATTGGCGTCTTAATCGGAGGCAATAGCAGGAAATTTTCAATCAGCCGGCAGGCAATAATAGAGTTAGCGGGCCAAATCAAGAAATCCGCCGAAGAGTTGGATGCGGATATACTGGTTTCAACCTCCCGCCGCACGCCGCCTGAGGCGGAACAGGCAGTTAAAAATGAATTTGATGCTTACGGGCGCTGTAAACTTTTGATTATCGCCAATGAAAAGAACCATCCTGATGCGGTAGGCGGTATACTGGGGTTAAGCAGGGTAATTATCTGTTCTCCGGAAAGCATCTCAATGATCTCTGAAGCGGTTATGGCAGGAAAATATGTTGTAACATTTAAGGCTGGCGGGCTTAGCAGGAAACATCGACGGTTCCTGGAAAACTATCAAAGTAAAGGGTATGTATATCTAAAAGAAATTAAAGAGTTTTCTGCTTTCATCGAAGAAGTATGGCGGAATCATCCTGAGGTGAGTTTACCCGGGAATAACTTAAAAGTAAGCGCAGCGTTGGATAAAATACTATGAAGGTACTTCAAATATTGCCGGAGCTTAATGTCGGCGGGGTTGAGACCGGGACCCTGGATTTGTCCAAATACCTGGTGCGCCTGGGGCATAAGGTAGTTGTGGTTTCAGCCGGCGGAGCCCTGGTCAAAGAGCTTGAGGTTGCCGGCGCAAAGCATTACACATTGCCGGTGCACAAGAAATCTATTTTATCGATATATAAATTAATTCCCTTGTTGGCTGAAATAATCAGGCGGGAGGAGATTGATGTTGTGCATGCCCGTTCGCGCGTACCGGCATGGATTGCTTATTTTGCCTGCCGCAGGACAAAGGCTATATTTATAACCACCTGCCATGGTTACTATAAGAAGCATCTTTTTAGCATGGTAATGGGCTGGGGCAAGAGGGTAATTGTTTTAAGCAATGTGATTGCCCGGCATATGATTGAGGATTTCGCGCTGCCCCATGAGCGGATCA
>JBAZOE010000101.1:0-4684 GCA_041648875.1 Candidatus Omnitrophota bacterium | reverse complement strand
TCCGGTCGATGTCGATACCTGGCGGCGCATGGCAACTGATACGGCAGCACAGGGTTTGCGTCTGCTCGCGCTGGCCTGCAAGCGGGCAGCGCCGGAGGGCGAGCGTTTGAGCGTTTCCGACCTGGAAGATGGATACACGCTCCTGGCACTGGTCGGTATCATCGACCCGCCGCGCAAGGAGGCCGTCCGTGCCGTAGGTGAATGCCATCATGCCGGCATCCGCGTCAAGATGATTACCGGCGACCACGCAGAAACGGCGCGTGCGATCGGCGCCCAGCTCGCCATCGGCGTCGGCAAGCCGGCCATAACCGGAGCTGAAGTCGCATTGATGGACGATGCCGCCTTGCGGCGCGTGGCGATGGAAGTCGATGTCTTTGCCCGTGCCAGCCCGGAACACAAGCTGCGTCTGGTGCAGGCCCTGCAGGCCGACGGCCAGGTAGTGGCAATGACCGGCGACGGGGTGAATGATGCGCCGGCGCTCAAGTGCGCCGATGTTGGTGTGGCAATGGGTATGAAGGGCACCGAAGCTGCCAAGGAAGCCGCCGACATGGTGCTGGCCGACGACAACTTCGCCACCATCGCGTCCGCCGTGCGTGAAGGTCGGGCGGTCTATGACAATTTGAAGAAGTTCATCCTCTTCATGCTGCCGACCAACGGCGGCGAGGCCCTGGTGGTAATTGCCGCCATCCTGTTCGAGCTGGCCCTGCCGCTCACCCCAGCGCAGGTGTTGTGGATCAACATGGTCACCTCCAGTACCCTGGGCCTGGCCCTGGCTTTCGAACCCGCTGAGCACGGCATCATGAACCGACGTCCCCGCCCGCCGGGCGAAGCGTTGTTGTCCGGTTTCTTCATCTGGCGGGTATTGATGGTTTCCGTTCTGATGATGACAGGTGCGCTTGGCCTGTTTCTGTGGGAACTGGAAATCGGCACCAACATCGAAACGGCACGAACCATGGCAGTCAATGCGGTGGTCGTGGCGGAGATGTTTTACTTGGTCAATAGCCGCTATATTCTCGCGCCTGTGGTGAACCTGGAAGGGCTGACCGGGAACCGCTACATATTGCTTGCGATAGCGGCCTGCATCCCGCTGCAACTCGCCTACACCCACGCCCCGATGATGCAGTCCATTTTTGATTCCACCGACCTGTCGTTGCTGGAATGGGCCAAGGTCGTCGCCGCCGGCCTGCTGGTGTTCTGCATCGCCGAACTCGAGAAGGCCGTTATTCGCCGTTTACCCCTCGCAGCGCGACTCGGACACGCATGAAGAGGAGGAACACGAGTGACGGTCAGTTCCGTCCCGGCAATCCCGTAATGCGCCGCTAGAATGGCCAGCATGGAACTCGCACTAATTGTTTTCCTCCCCTTCCTGGGCAGCCTGTGCGCTGCGTTTCTGCCATCCAATGCACGCAATGCCGAAGCCTGGCTAGCAGGCTTCGTGGCGTTGGCGGTCGCGGCCATTGTTATTGGCATGTATCCGCAAGTGGCGACTGCGGAGGTGCTGCGTCTCAACCTGCCCTGGGCACCGGCGCTCGGGCTCGACATCAGCCTGCGCATGGACGGCTTCGCATGGCTGTTCGCGCTTCTGGTGAGTGGCATGGGACTGCTGGTGGTGATCTATGCGCGTTACTACATGTCACCCGCCGATCCGGTGCCGCGCTTCTTCTCTTTCTTCCTCACCTTTATGGGCGCCATGCTCGGCGTCGTGCTTTCAGGCCACCTGATCCAGATGGTGATGTTTTGGGAGATGACCAGCCTGTCGTCCTTCATGCTGATCGCCTATTGGCACCACCGCGGCGAAGCGCGGCGCGGCGCGCGCATGGCGCTTATCGTCACCGGCACGGGCGGCATCGCTCTGTTGGGCGGCGTGCTGCTGCTCGGCCACATCTCCGGCGGCTATGACCTCGACACCGTGCTGGCGGCCGGACCGCAGATCCGGGCTCATGCGTGGTATCCGGCGGTGCTGTGGCTGGTCGCGCTGGGCGCGCTGACCAAGAGCGCCCAGTTCCCCTTCCATTTCTGGCTGCCGCACGCGATGTCTGCGCCGACGCCGGTCTCGGCCTACCTGCATTCAGCAACCATGGTCAAGGCCGGCGTGTTCCTGCTGGCGCGGCTCTGGCCGGTGCTGGCTGGCACCGATGCCTGGTTCTGGATCGTCGGCGGTGCCGGGTTGTGCTCGCTGGTGCTGGGCGGTTACCTCGCGATGTTCCAGCAGGACATAAAAGGCGTGCTGGCCTACTCGACGATCAGCCACCTCGGCCTCATCACGCTGCTGCTCGGTATGAACAGCGAGCTGGCGCTGGTCGCCGCGGTGTTCCACATCGTCAACCATGCCACGTTCAAGGCTTCGCTGTTCATGGCCGCCGGCATCGTGGACCACGAGACCGGCACGCGCGACCTCGGTCGCCTGTCCGGGCTCTCCCGCGCCATGCCGCTCACCGCAGCGCTGGCAGTGGTGGCGGCGGCGGCGATGGCCGGCGTGCCGTTGTTGAATGGCTTCCTGTCGAAGGAAATGTTCTTCGCCGAGACCGTATTCCTCGACCGCCCCGGCTGGCAGCAAATCGCCTTGCCGCTGGCGGCCACGCTGGCCGGGGTGTTCAGCGTCGCCTACTCGCTGCGCCTGATCTACCGGGTCTTCTTCGGCAAGTTGGCACAAGACCTGCCGCATGCGCCTCACGAGCCAACCCGCTGGATGCTGCTGCCGAGCGCGCTGCTAGTCGCTGCCTGCGTCCTGGTCGGCATTTTCCCAGAGCTCGTCATCGGCCCCTATCTGCGCACGGCGGCCGGCGCGATCCTCGGTGCCAACGCACCGACCTACAGTCTGGCGGTTTGGCACGGCCTCAACACGCCCCTGATGATGAGCCTGGTCGCCCTTGCCGGTGGCGTGTCGCTGTATGCCTTCATCCTTGCCCGGCGGCGCGCGACGACAGTGCCGTTGCTCGAAGCCATCGACGGCCGCCATCTTTTCGACGTGTCGCTTACGGCACTGACCACCGGTGCGGAACGGACGATGCGGCGGCTAACGTCGCCACGCTTACAAATGCAGATGCTGCTCATCTTCGTCGTTGCCCTCGGTGGTGCGCTGCTGCTGATCAGGCCCCTCGACATCGGTTGGGGCAGCCGACCCCTGCTGCCGCTCGATCCCGCGTTCGCGTTGCTCTGGGTCATCGGTGGCACCTGTGCCCTGGCCGTCGCGTGGCAGGCGAAATATCACCGCTTCGCCGCTGTCGCCTTTGCCGGCGGAGCAGGGCTGGCAACCAGCCTGACCTTCGTCTGGTTCTCGGCACCCGACCTAGCCCTTACCCAGCTCACGGTCGAGGTTGTCACCACCGTGCTGATCCTGCTCGGCCTGCGCTGGCTGCCGCGCCGCGACGAAAGCATCGCCGGTCCCGGTGGCGCCACGCCGCGCCTGCGGCGGTCGCGCGATATCCTGGTGGCGAGTGGCTGCGGCCTGGGGCTCGCGGCCCTAGCCTACGCAGTGCTGACCCGTCCCGCCATCGAAGGCATCGCGCCCTTCTTCGTTCAGCAGGCGCTACCGCAAGGCGGTGGGCTCAACGTGGTCAACGTCATCCTGGTGGACTTTCGCGGCTTCGACACCTTTGGCGAGATCACCGTACTGGGCATCGTCGCCCTCACCGTGTATGCGCTGCTGCGCCGCTTCCGTCCGGCACCAGAAAGTATTCCCCTGCCACGCCAGCAGCAGGAACAGGATGGCGATGCGACGTCCGAGAACCCCCACGAGGCGCTCCTGCCCACTGGTGCCATGATGCTGCCCGCCGTATTGGTACGGCTGCTGTTGCCGCTGGCGATGCTGGTGTCGCTATTCTTCCTGCTACGCGGCCACAACGCGCCGGGCGGCGGCTTCGTCGGGGGCCTGATCCTGGCCACTGCGGTGATCCTCCAATACCTGGTTGGCGGCACGGTCTGGGTCGAATCCCGTCTGCGCATCCATCCGCTCTACTGGATTGCCGTCGGTCTGCTCGCCGCCGCCGCCGCCGGCATCAGCGCCGCCGTCGGCGGTACACCCTTCCTCACCAGCCAGGCGTGGCACGGCGCGTTGCCCGGTATTGGCGAACTGCATCTGTCGAGCGTGCTGCTGTTCGACCTCGGCGTCTACATGCTGGTGGTCGGCGCCACGGTGCTGATGCTGGTGGCCATCGCCCACCAGTCGCTACGCAGCCATCACAAATCTGCTGCGGGGGGAGCGCGCTAATGGAAATCGTCTTTGCCATCGCCATCGGCGTCATGGCCGGCTCCGGCATCTACCTGCTGCTGCGCCCACGCACCTTTCAGGTAATCATGGGCCTGTCGCTGCTGTCCTATGCGGTCAACCTGTTCATCTTCGGCATGGGCCGGCTACGCATCGGCGCTGCGCCGGTGATCGACGCGACACGCAGCGCCGATCCGGCACTCTACGCCGATCCGGTGCCACAGGCCCTGGTGCTGACCGCCATCGTCATCGGCTTTGCCGTCACCGCGCTGCTACTCGTCGTTCTGCTTGCCGCACGCGGATTGTCGGGCACCGACCATGTGGACGGCCGCGAGCCGGAGCAGGAATGACGCAGCACCTGCTCATCCTGCCAATCCTGCTGCCATTCTTAACCGGGGCATTGCTGTTGTTCTCGAGCGAGGCGCGCCATGGATGGCGCGCCCTGTTCGCCCTGTTCGCCACACTGGCGCAACTGGC
>JBAZOE010000100.1:0-4704 GCA_041648875.1 Candidatus Omnitrophota bacterium | reverse complement strand
TCGGTTACCGTTACTTACGGCTCAACCGTAATCCTGGTTACCGCCTGTATGTCTAAAGAAATAAAAGCAGGCCAGGATTTTTTCCCTCTGACCGTAGAGTATCAGGAAAAGACTTATGCCGCCGGCAGGTTCCCCGGTGGTTTTTTTAAGCGTGAAGGCAGGCCTTCGGAGAATGAAATCTTAGGGTCCCGGCTTATTGACCGGCCGATACGGCCGTTATTTCCCGAAGGGTTCTTGAATGATGTCCAGGTTATGGCCATGGTCCTTTCAAGCGACGGAGAGAATGACCCGAATGTCCTGGCTTTAATTGGGGCGAGCGCTGCTTTATCCATTTCAGATATTCCTTTTAGCGGGCCGCTGGCCAGCTGCCGGGTAGCCAGAATAAATAATGAACTTATTTTAAATCCCACTTACGCCGAACTTGAAAGCGCCGACCTTGAAGTGGTTGTCGCCGGCAATAAAAACGGCGTTGTCATGCTTGAATCAAAAGCCAAAGAGGTCTCTGAGGAGGCTTATCTTGAGGCGGTGAAGTTTGGCATGGAGAGCTTAAATCCGATACTCAGCATGCAGGAAGAATTCTGCCGCCTTTATGGCGCAGAAAAGGCCGAGGTTAAACTTAAGCTGATTGATCCGGGTTTAATGCAGAAGATTGAATCGCTTTCCCGGGAAAAATTAGACAAAGTATATAAATTAAGCAAAAAAGAAGAGCGTGAAGAAGAGGTTGCTCTTTTGACTAAGGAGTTGGAATTACAATTAACTGCTGAAGGGTTTCTCGCGGAGGATATCCATACCGCTTTGCATGAAGTAGAGAAAAAACAAGTACGCAAGATGATTGCCGATGAAAATATCCGCATTGACGGGCGTTCCTTTAAAGAGATCCGTCCGATCAGCTGCGAGGTATCTGTTCTTCCGCGCACGCACGGTTCAAGCCTTTTTACCCGCGGGCAGACTCAAAGTTTAGCCATTACCACCTTGGGTACAGGTGAAGATGAACAGTTGATCGAGTCGCTGGAGGGCGAGAAAAAGAAATCTTTTATGCTTCATTATAATTTTCCTTCTTTTAGCGTAGGCGAGACAAGGCCTATACGCGGTCCGGGAAGGCGGGAGATCGGCCATGGGGCGCTTGCGGAAAAAGCGCTGCTTGCGGTATTGCCTTCAAAAGAAAAGTTTCCTTATACCGTAAGAGTGGTTTCCGAGATCCTGGAATCCAACGGTTCAAGCAGTATGGCTTCTGTGTGCGCCGCTACTTTATCGTTGATGGATGCCGGAGTGCCAATCAAGGAAGCGGTAGGCGGAGTTGCCTTAGGTTTAGTCAAAGAGGGCGGTAAAACAGCTATCCTTACGGATATCGCCGGGTTGGAAGATCATTTCGGGGATATGGATTTCAAAGTTGCCGGTACCCGTCAGGGAGTTACTGCCGTGCAGCTTGACCTTAAGATTAACGGGATTACTTTAGACCTGCTTAAAGATTGCCTTGCTCAGTCTAAAGAAGCAAGATTTTTTATCCTGGATAAGATGAGCGCCGCTTTAAGCAGCCCGAGGGAAGAGCTCTCCAGCTTTGCCCCGCGTATTGATGTATTAAAGATTAATACCGAGAAAATCGGCGAGCTTATCGGCCCGGGCGGAAAGACCATTAAGGCTATAATTGCCGCAACAGGGGCCAGCATTGACATAAAAGACGACGGGACGGTTTTAGTCGGTTCAACCGACGCAGTTAAATCCGATGCCGCGATTAAAATGATCAGGGCGATTACGGATGATGTAGAGGTGGGCAAAATTTATTTCGGCAAGGTAAAACGCATTATGCCGTTTGGAGTTTTTGTAGAGATAGCCCCGCGTAAAGAAGGCCTGGTGCATGTTTCCGAGTTATCAAGCACTTTTGTGAAAAAGGTTGAGGACGCGGTAAAAGTCGGCGATGAATTCAAAGTTAAAGTTATCGGCATAGACGAGCTGGGCCGGATCAATTTAAGCAAAAAGCAGGCTGAACAAAGCAGTTAATTAAGAAGTGAGAGAAAGAAGATTAAATGAGGTTAAAGGCGTTATTTTAGTAGCGGTTGGGCTGATGGTTTTAGCCAGCCTTCTGCGCTTTGACCGCGCTGACCTTGTTTTTTTTACCTCACATCCTAACTTCCCTCCTAAAAACCTTCTGGGAGTTTTCGGCGCCTATTTAGGCGCCTTTCTTGTATTCCTTTTCGGCAATATCTCAAGTTTTACCATTCCTTTTTTAGTGATTACTCTGGGGATAAAATACTTTCGCCAGGATAAGCCTTACTTGAGCATTCCGCGCATTATGGGGATGTTTGTATTGCTTGTTTCTTTGAGCTCCCTTATCGGTATGTTTAACTTAAACAATGATTTGTTAAGGTTTCATACCTCCGGGTTTTTAGGCGCCCTTACCTCTAACTTTGTAACCTCATATTTCAGCCGCTTAGGCGGGTTTATTATTTTTATTACTTTTATTATCCTTTCCCTGGCCCTGGTTACGGAAATCCTCATTTCTTCGCTTTTTCTGAATACACTTGAGAAATCAAAATCGTTTTTTTCAGGATTGTTCAATTTATCCAACAGGCAAAAAGCTACCCTGGTCAAGGTCAAGCAGAATTTTCTAAATAAGAATAATCTTCCGTTTAAGAAAGAAGCGCAGGTGTCTTTGCCTTCAAAACCAAAGATTTTTATGCCTGAATCCGCCAGGCCCAAGATACAAATTAAAACTCGCCAGCAAGGCGATGGTTTGGCTTCCCAAAGCCAAAAGCCGCAAAATTTAAAGATTGGCGATTACCATCTGCCTTCTGTGGATTTACTGGAAGAGGCGCCGGTTTCGGATACCAGACAAATGAAGGATGACCTTGAGGCCAGCGCCAGGATCCTCGAAGATACGCTTACAGATTTTGGAATTATGGCTAAGGTTACGGATATTATCCGCGGCCCGGTAATTACGCGCTATGAACTTGAGCCTGCCCCGGGAGTAAAGATCAACCGTATCGAGGCTTTAAGCGATGATATCGCCCTGGCAATTAAGGCCCAGTCAGTCAGGATCATCGCTCCTATTCCGGGAAAGGGCCGGGTTGGGGTTGAGGTGCCTAATCTGCATAGCGCTTTAGTATGTATTAAAGATTTACTTGTTTCAGCCGAATATCATAAGCAGAAATCTTCTTTAGCCTTGGCTTTAGGCAAGGATATTACCGGAAGAAGCGTGTTCGGCGATTTGGATGATATGCCTCATCTTTTGATTGCCGGCACTACCGGTTCTGGAAAAACCGTATGCGTGAATACCTGTATTTTATCTTTGCTTTTCAGGAGCTCTCCGGATGAACTGAAATTTTTAATGATTGATCCGAAAATGGTTGAGCTCATGCCTTTTAACGGTCTGCCGCATCTTTTATGCCCGGTGGTTACCGATGCCAAGAAAGCGGCGATTGCGCTTAATTGGGTAGTAGGGCAAATGGAGGAGCGTTACCAGCTTTTGGCTAAAGCAGGAGCCAGGAACATTGAGGCTTATAATGAAAAACAGGAGAAAATCCCTTATATTGTAGTTATTGTGGATGAATTCGCGGATTTAATGACTGTGGCGCGTGACCAGATTGAAAACGCGATTACCCGCCTGGCGCAGTTGTCGCGGGCGGTAGGGATACATTTGATTCTAGCCACGCAGCGGCCAAGTGTTGATGTAATTACCGGGGTAATTAAAGCAAATTTACCGGCGCGTATATCTTTTAAGGTCGCTTCCAAAGTTGATTCACGCACAGTTTTGGATATGAACGGGGCGGAAACCTTGTTAGGCAAGGGGGATATGTTGTTCCTGCAGCCCGGAAAAGAGGACCTTATCCGTATCCAGGGAGCTTTGGTTAAAGACGGGGAAATTGAAAAAGTAGTAGGATTTATTAAAGCGCAGGGCGAGCCGGCTTATAATGACCAGATTCTTAAAGAGCAGCAAAAAAATAATTTAGCCGGAGGCGGGGAGAAAGACGAGCTTTATGATGAGGCGGTGCGGGTAATAATGGAAAGTAACCAGGCTTCGGTTTCCATATTACAAAGGCGCATGCGTTTAGGCTATACGCGCGCCGCCCGTATTATAGATATCATGGAATTAGAAGGTTTAGTCGGCCCGTATGAGGGCAGCAAGCCGCGCAGGATCTTGGTTGACCGTCAAGCATGGCTTAGAGATTTGACAGGTGGTAAAACATGAACATTGAAACAGCAGGATCCCGGTTAAAAAAAATCCGCCAGGAAAGAGGCTTGAGCCTGGAGGAAATCCAAAAAAAGACTAAAATTCACATTAATGTCTTACGCGCGATTGAAGGCGACAGCATTTCTAATTTAAACCCGATTTATCTTAAAGGTTTTATCAAAATATATTGTAATTACCTCGGGCTTGACCTTAAAGAATATTTAGGTGAAACCAGCCAGTCCAATAAGCCGGTATTAAATGCCGCCGTTGGCAGGGATATAGGGGAACGTGTTGAAAAAAAACCTGCCTTAGTTAAAGAAGTCGCGGTTAAATTGAGCTCGTTTAGGCCTACAGAGGGCCTGAAGAGGGTAATTCTATTTACGCTAATTGCGGTAGTTTTTATATTTTTAGCGGTTAAACTGGTTTCTTCATGGCACAGGAATCTGCCGGCAAAAGCCAGGGTTTCTACGCCTGCCCGGGCGGTTAAAATTAACCGGGAGCTTCTGCCTAAAGAAACAATAAATAAATCTTCGGCA
>JBAZOE010000099.1:0-4752 GCA_041648875.1 Candidatus Omnitrophota bacterium | reverse complement strand
TCTTTGTCTTTAGCCAGCTGTTCAATTTCCCAAAGATTATATTGCATTCGGTAAATGTTAGTAAAACCTATCTCGGCCTGCCAGGTTTCAATGATACCCTTAGCGGCCAATGTCTGCGGCCAGCTTATGTCACGATGGATGCCTCTGCCGCTTAAATCAATACCGGGTTTATATATTTTAGGAAGGGCTGTTACGGGGGAATTCAGATCTATATTAAATTCTAATTCATCGGGCGCCTGGGCAAAGCAGGCCCCAAACCAGGAAAAGATCAAGAAAACTAAAATTAATAAAACCCGATTCAATATAATCGGCTTCCTCTTATTCATCTAAAAGCTTCTTTTGTATTCTTGTAATGGAACGCGCCAAACCAGTTTTTTCGTCTACCTGGACAAGAGCCCCATGCAACTGGATATTTTCTTCAGCGACGTTGAATTTTACCGGGATAGAGCTTAAGAAACGGGTAAGCACATCTTCCACCTTTCTGCCGATTACAGAATCATACGGCCCGGTCATACCTACATCAGTTATATAGGCGCTGCCCTTGGGCAGGATCTTCTCGTCAGCAGTCTGGATATGCGTATGCGTACCTAAAATAGCGGAAACCTTGCCATCCAAATACCAGCCTAAGGCCACTTTCTCCGAGGTAGCCTCTGCGTGCACATCCACAATAATAATCTTTGTTTCCTTGGATAGCTCCTCGCAAGCCTTAAATGCTGTTTTAAAAGGGCAATCCAGGGCATCCATAAAGACGCGCCCATTAACGTTGATTACCCCAACCTTAACTCCGTTTGCGGCCTTAAACACATTGGCACCGCGGCCAGGAGAGCCTTGCGGATAATTCAAGGGCCGCAGGATCCTTTCTTCCTGGTTAATCAACTGAAAAATCTCGCTCTTTTTCCAGATATGATCTCCGGAGGTCAACACATCTACACCCGATGCTAATAACTGAGCGGAAACTTTAGAGGTAATCCCTGAGCCGCCGGAGGCATTCTCGGCGTTAGCAATCACAAAATCTAATCCCAACTCAACTTTAAGCCCGGGAAGCAGTTTATCAATAGCTGTCCTGCCCGGCGAACCAACTATGTCACCGATAAAAAGTATATTCATCTATTTGGCATATTCAATTGCACGCATTTCCCGGATCACCGTAACCTTAATCTGCCCCGGGTACTCCATCCCCTCTTCGATTTTTTTGCGTATATCCCTGGACATGGCCACTGCCTCATTATCGTTTATCTTCTCCGGCTGCACGATTACGCGGATCTCCCGGCCGGCCTGAATAGCAAAAGACTTCTCCACCCCTTTGAACAAATTGGCAATGGACTCAAGCTTATCCAGACGCTTAATATAGGTCTCAAGGGTTTCTCTTCTTGCCCCGGGCCGGGCGGCGCTTATGGCATCGGCGGCTATAGCTAAAACCGCATACAAACTCTGTGGCTGGGCTTCTTCGTGATGCGATGCAATTGAGCCGATTACTTCGGCTGACTCGTTGTATTTCTTCGCCAACTCTGCTCCCAGGTTAGCGTGTGTGCCTTCAACCTGGTGGTCTACGGCTTTTCCTATATCATGCAAAAGCCCGATCCTGCGGCCTAATTTAAAATCCAGCCCCAGTTCGCTAGCCATTACCCCCAACAAATATGAAACCTCCTTGGAGTGCTGCAAGGCATTCTGACCGTAACTGGTGCGGTACTTAAGCCGGCCGAGGAGCTTGATTATTTCCGGATGCAAACCATTAACTCCGGTATCAAAAGCCGCCCGCTCCCCTTCCTCGCGGATTTTTTCATCCATCTCCTTTTTAGTCTTTTCAACTATCTCTTCAATACGGCCGGGATGGATCCTGCCGTCTGAGATTAATTTTTCAAGGCTCAGGCGGGCAATCTCACGCCTCACCGCATCAAATCCGGACAAGGTAACCGCCTCCGGGGTATCATCGATAATTACGTCGACTCCGGTAGCCATCTCCAAGGCGCGGATATTCCTTCCTTCGCGGCCGATAACCCTGCCCTTCATTTCATCGTTAGGCAAGTTTACCACGCTTACGGTTGACTCAACCGTATGCTCAGCGGCGCAACGCTGGATTGCCAGGCTTACAATCTCGCGGGCCTTTTTATCCGCGCTGCTGCGCGCCTCTTCCTCCTGGCGCCTGATCAATAGCGCTTTTTCATTATTCAATTCCTCGTTAAGGCGGCTAAGCAAAATCTGTTTTGCCTCCTCGGCCGAAAGAGAAGCAATCTTCTGCAGCCTTTCTTTTTCTTCGACAACTAAAGCATGAAGCTGGTTTTCTTTTGTTTTTAGCCCATCTTCCTGCTTCTTAAGGTTGTTATTACGCAGATCGATCTCTTTTTCTTTTTGCTCCAGGAGATCCAGCCTGCGGTCAATGTTCTCCTCTTTCTGGGTAAGCCTGCGGTCAAGGTTAGTAATCTCCTGCTTGCGATCTTTGGTCTCCCGTTCAAAATCCTGGCGCATACGGTACAAAAGATCTTTGGCTTCCAACTCCGCTTCCCGGCGTTTATCCAACACCTCTTTTTTAGCAAACTCCAGTATATGCTCAGCTTGAGCCTCGGCGCTTTTTAACTTCTTTTCAGCAATGTGTTTTCTTAGAAAATAACCGGAATATGCGGCAATTAAAGCAATGGCTATGAATATTACAATGTTGAGAATCATTTCTGTCCTCCCTTTTAAGCCTACTTGTCGAACTTCTTGCAGGAGTTAGGAAAAGATAACCTTTTTCACGCTTACATCGTGCGCGGTGGCGGGGATTAAGGGTAAGATCTGGAAATCAAAAGCCAGGCCTATGGAGGGCGTATCAGAAAGCTTGTTTAAGAAACGATCGTAGCAACCTTTACCGCGGCCCAGACGGTTACATTTTTTATCAAAAGCTAATCCGGGGACAATGACCAGATCGAGATCCTCCGGTTTAACCTTCGCCTTCGCTACGGGTTCTAATACCCCGTAAGGGCCTTTCTTCAGTCTCGCATTATCTTCTAATATGGCTGGCTGCATAGTTTCTCTATCTTTTCTGCAAACTGGCACGCATATAATCTTACCTGTCTTTTTAGCTTCCTTAATCATCTCTGCTGTATTTACTTCCCCGCCAAAGGCGATATAAAACATCACTATCTTGGCTTTCCTAAAAACCTTATTCCTTAAAAGTTTATTTTTAATAAATATGCTTTTTCGGGTTCGGTCTTCCTCCTTCTGAGTTTTTAATTTCAAGAGAATTTTACTACGTATTTGGGCTTTTGTCAACATAGCTTAGGCTCTAAACAAGTTTATTCTTCGTGGGTATGCCTCTTTTCTTCAAAAGGCACCGGTTTTCCCTGTTTTGTGTAATAATCTTTTAAAGCTGAACGCAGGGCCTCCTCTGCCAAAACCGAACAGTGCATTTTCACAGGAGGCAAGCCTCCCAAGGCTTCGGCAACCGCGCTATTGGTAATGGTTAAAGCCTCGGTAATACTCTTGCCCTTAACCATCTCCGTAACCATAGAACTGGTGGCTACCGCCGCCCCGCAGCCAAAGGTCTTAAATTTAACATCAACAATAATCTCATTCTCAATTTTTAGGTACATCTTCATCACGTCCCCGCAGACGGGATTGCCCACGGTGCCGATACCGTTGGCATCGGCAATCTCGCCGACATTGCGCGGATTGGTGAAATGATCCATAACTTTCTCGCTATAAGGAAGTTGCTCTGCCATTATCTACTCATGATTAATTTATGCGGCCGGGATGATTTTTTATAATCCCGCTCCTTATTAATCTGTTTGATCTTATCCAGATCATTTCTCTTTTCCATCTCCCTATAAATCAAAACCCAGGCGCAATCTTTTTCGCTATCCACCTCGCATTTGCCTTTATTCATGCCTCCGCAGGGCCCGTTTAAAAGGCCTTTAGGGCAAAGCGTAACCGGGCAAATTCCCGCAGTCCGGCCCAGAACGCACTCAGCGCACATGGAACATTTCTCATAAAAATTACCCTGGCTGTCCATAACCGCGCCAAAAATAGTGTTATTGGCCGGCAAGATTGTCTGAGAGAGACGGTTATTATCTTTTACCGACTGTACCCCCAATCCGCAGGCCAAAACAACAATTGCCTCTGATTCGCGCAAGGCCTTCATATTCCTGGCTAACTCCGCTTTAACCTGGGAAGCAACACAAGGAGCGCTTGGCATACAAAAACCGGTAACAGTTTTTCCTCTATCCTTAAGTTCAGCCTGCATTTTTATCAGCTCCGGCTGGCCACCGCTCTTACAAGTGGCAGCGCATTCTCCACAACCCACCAAAAAAATTTTATTATATTCTTTCAGGCTAAGCAACAACTCTTCTAAAGGTTTTTGTTGGCTGATGATCATGATAAAAATTCTAACACAGTTCTATGCCTATCTCAAGCAAAAATAGCAATGCGATATTCAGTTACTGATGATACAACCCGGATTAAATTTATAAATATTACTTATGGAACACTTCTTTGATAATTGCATTCGCTATATTTTCAGCTAAAAGCCTATTGCCCTCAGGAGTGCAGTGGCCAAAGTCACCACCAAACATATCTATAAAATATGCGCTATAACCTTCTTTTCTTACGACATCCTTGAATATCCTCTCGTTATCCACAAAGACTATGTCCTCATCACCTTGAAATATCTTCTTTAGCGGTTGTATGCTACGCATAGGATATTGCACACAAACAAACTTTATCTTTCTTTTGTCCAAAACTTGCTTAAGTTTGCGATAATTATCAACTGTAACGGAC
>JBAZOE010000098.1:0-4764 GCA_041648875.1 Candidatus Omnitrophota bacterium | reverse complement strand
GACTGAAAAAGCAAGAATGAGCAAATTACTATTTATAAAGAAATCAATATCCGGTTTTGAAACTAAAAAATTCTTCATATTAAAATAAAGGGGTAAAACTGATAGAAAGATTACTAAATGAAATAAGAAAATATTCCAGAAGAAAAGTTTACCTAGGGCCCCTAATACAAGCTCCACTAAAACAATCTGGGCAAAGAAAAAAGTAAACCATATCAAGATTGAATCACTGGTTGACTTTGTGCCAAAATATTTTCTTGTAAGAATCCACGAGCTAACACTAACGATTAACGTTTCTATTATCAAGTTTATCATTTATCCTGCCCTCTATCCCACCAGATAACTGCTAGTTAATTTTCTTATGCGGAGGATTATCTTTCCTTGCTGCCGTTTGCGAATCTGCGTTAAAAGTATCACTGACTTTTAAACTCCTAACAAAATAAAGATCTTTAACTAATAAAAGGTAGCCTCGAATAACCTGCAATAAAGAAGGGAATGTTACGGCTTTAGAAACCCCTCCTTTTCTTAACCCCAGTCGATAGGGGACCTCGGCAAAAAGGTATCCTTTTTTTACTGTTCTTACGAGAATATCGGTTTGAAAAAAGAAACCCGTGCTTCTAAAATCAAAATCTTTTAGAATTGATTTTCTATACAAAATTGTCCCATTTGTATAATTAAAATTTACCAAAAATGTGCTATTCACTATTATTCGATAAATAGTTGATACAATGTTCCTGTAAATCGACCTAACTTCTTTGTTAAAAACGAATGGTATTACAATATCCACGTGCTCTAGCAACTTAAAATATCTCAATATCTCCCAAGGATCTACTTCATTATCACCTGGCAAAAGCACTACAACAGCACCCTGAGAAGCATCCACTCCATCCCAAAAAGAAGCTCCTATCCCCTGAGGCTTATCATGTGTAATTAGGCTGATCCTTTTATCCTCACGCATGAGCCTCATCACTTTTTCTGCCGTCCTGTCCCTGCTGCCGTCATTTATCACGATTACTTCGCCATTAATCCCGGATTCCTCAAATGCGCTTAAGGCGTTCTTTACGGCGGGGACAATATTATCATCCTCATTCAATGCCGGAATTATCGCTGTGACCTCTACGGTATCTTTCTGCATAGGATTGCTTTATTAGTTAGGCCCTGATATAACCGGGTTTGCTGGCGCTTATCCATTCCTTAATCAGTTTGTTAAAATTAACTTTTCCGGCATACGGATCATAAGTTTTCATATTGATTAATTTCATTAAAACAAGGTCATCCCGGCCGCAGCAATGCGAAGGCCCCAGGAATTCAAAATAGTCATTTACCCCCGTTGAAATGAATTTCACGTTTAGTTTCTGCAAAACAACATCATTTCTTATCTGCTCAAGGCAACGGTAAACCAGAAAATTCACTATTGAATATACTATAGGGATTAAACCGCTCATACTCATGCCTGCTGCTATGCCCACTGTCCCCTGCTCCATGATCCCGCAATTAATAATTCTTTCGGGGAATTCGTTTTTTAATTTATCGACCGCGCCAAACCCCATATCGCAGACAAGCAAATAATAACGCTTATCTTTGCGAAAATACGGCAGTAGCAAATCTACAACCTCTTTGCGGTAATTACATGCGGCAGGCATAAGTCCTCCCTAATTTCAACTCTTCAGGGGTAGGCGTGCGAAAATGGAATTTCGGTATACCTTCCATGCATTTAAGGCCGTAGCCTTTTATTGTCCGGGCGATAATCACTCCGGGCGCCTTTAAAGAATGCCGGTTAACGGTTTTTAACGCCCCAGCCAATTTAACCGCATCATGGCCATCGCAAATAACCGGCAACAGCCCAAAACCTTTCAGCCTTTTAATCTTATCCCCGGCTGAGCGGTCAAGGACGTTTATGATAAAATCCATTGCCTGCAAACGGTTATCATCGATTATCACGGTAAGATTATTTATCTCATGTTTTACCGCGTACTGGAACGCTTCCCAGGTTGTCCCCTCCTGCATCTCTCCGTCGCCAATAACGCAAAAGATACGGTATTTCTTTTTTTGCAGCTTTGCCCCAAAGGCCAGCCCCACTGCCATAGGCAGGCCATGCCCTAAAGAACCGCATCCGGCTTCAAGCCCATAATCCAGGCGGCGTTCCATGCACCCCAAAAGAGAACTCTCCGGTGAATAGAAACTTTTCCATTCTTTTTTTGGCAATACTCCTTTATCGGCAAGAATAGCGTAGAGGCCGTAACAGCCATGCGCCTTGGAGAAAATTAGCCTATCCCGGTTGCCCCAGAAAGGAACAGAAGGTTTATAATTCATAATATTGTAATAAAGGGCTGTCAGGATATCCACAGAGGATAAGGATGGCGCGATATGGCCCGCGCCATTTTTAACAGACACATCTATCACGTCATGGCGGATTTGCTCGGCTTTCTTTTGTAAAGATTTTCCGGTAAGGGCCATATTAAATAAAATTAACGTGCGCCGAAGGATGGGCCAGGTCCCAGAGATACCTGTTTATCTCATCCATCCTGCAGTTTACCCTGCATTTCCGGGTGTTCAACTGGCCTGCCGCCCAGAAATTAAGCCTTTTATGTTTTCTGCTCTCCCAGATACCCCTGAAACTGTCTTTATAGATATTCCCGAGGCAGAATTTCTTGCTGGTTAAATATAAACTGCATGCCCAGACATTCCCCCCTGCGTCAATATAGGCCCAGAATGGAAGCGCCAGGCAATGCTTATAATTACGCTCGGCTTCATCCCATTTCTTCATCGAATGCAGGCGGAAAACAACATTAAAGTCTTTGCCATTTAATTTCTTTAGCTTTTCAGATAAATTAAAATAACGGTCGTATTTTATATCCTTGAAGATATCCGTTTTACTCAGGGGATGCTGGGAGTAGGGTTTTACCACCAAGTAATCCATGCCTATCGCTTTAGCTGTCTTGGCCAACAAAACCACTTCTTTATAATTATCCGGCAAAAGAATAATCTGCATGCCAAGGGAACATAAATACCCGTTCCTTCTGCGTATCTTGGCGGCATATGCCATATTCCTTACGGCCTTATCAAAATCTTCCGGCATCGCCCTGTGGATCTTGGCGTAAGTAGCGGCTTTAGCGGCGTTAATACTAACCTTGATCCAGGATAGATGCGGTAATGTAGTATCGGCTATTTTCTCATTAAACAACACCGCGTTGGAGGTCACTGCCGCGTCAATGCCTGATCTCCTAGTAGCAACGATAATTTCCGCGATATCTTTATGCAAAAAAGGCTCCCCCTCACCGGCATACATAATACTCTTTACGCCGAGCCTTCCCATCTCCGCCAGCCTTTTCTTGAACATAACCTTCTCCAGGAACCTCGGCTGATATTCCATAAAATCTAAACCGCAGTAAATACAGCGGTGGTTACAGGAACCGGCTGGAGAAACCTCCATATAAATGGGATAAATTTGCTTGCCCTTCATCCAATCGCTTATCCTATCAGGATGATACATTAATTTATGGCTGTCTATCTTATATTTATCCATCTTTAGTTATTTATTATAAAGGGTATCCACGATTGAATGGCAAAGCGCCAGGTGGGCGATCTCTACTGCCCCATAAGACGAAGAAGGAACATAGAAATTTATATTGCCCGATCGCCTCAGTGGATTATTGGCGGAAAAACCCGAGAAGCTAATTACAAAACAGCCTGTTCTTTTGCCTTCAGAAACCGCGTTCAAAATATTCCTGGATTTGCCTGAACTGCTTATCGCAAAGAGAATATCGCCTTTTTTAGCCAAAACGCCTATGGGCGCGGAGAAAACTTTTTCATATCCTAAATCATTGCTTAAACAAGTAAGCAGGCTGGGGTCGCTAAATGACAATGCCGGGATATTCAGGTTCTTGACAAAATCAGCAACAATATGGCTGGCTATTGAGGCGCTTCCGCCGTTACCCACGATTATTACCTTATTCCCTTTTTTATGCTGGCGCCAGATGGCTTCATAAGCCCGCGTAACTGCCCTGTCTAAGTCAATTGGCCTGCGCTTAGAATCAGTAGCCTGGATTTTTAAAAGCAGATTACCTAGCTCAAGCAGTGGGTTATTTTTCATTTTAAAAGGGTAGTGATATATTTAAATAACGGCATAGGTTCAACCGCCGAACGGTTACCCACAATCAAAACCTTCATTGCGCCTACCGCGTTTCCGATAAAACCCGCTACTTGCATGGGGTTATCTTTATAAACGCATGGGGCGGCTATTGAGAAGAACGCGTCCCCGGCCCCGATCCTGTCTACGACGTCCCTGGAAAAAACCGGGATCTGGCTAAAACCGTCTTTTGCTGAAAAGGTAAGCGAACCCTTGTGCCCCCTGGTAACAATTATTCTTTCGCAGCTTACTTTCTTGCTGACATCCGTAATCAGCTGCTCAAGGTTGGAAATTTTATCATGGCAGGCCAGCCTCATCTCCGGTTCGTCAATACAGATAAAATCCGCCCGATGGATCTTGGTTATCAAATTAAAACCAAGGTTAGCGCTATTAGTTTGCACATTAACCGCCAGAAATTTTGCGTTATCCGAAAGATATTTAATGATCTTTGGCGTAATCAGGCCGTGGCCAAAATCAGTAACCAATACAAGGTCAAAATCTTTAAGCGAACCTTGCAGGTAATCGATTATTTGCCCTTCTATATCTTTAGGCATGGGAGAAATATCATCCAAATAACAAACTTCAAAAAGCTTGGTTAAGAATGTCGGGTCGACAAACCTGCGCTTAACCACGGTGGG
>JBAZOE010000097.1:0-4777 GCA_041648875.1 Candidatus Omnitrophota bacterium | reverse complement strand
TTGAGGCCTACGAGCAAGAGAAGGGGAAGATTAAAATTTGAGGCGATTGCTCTGGGACGTCGTCCAATGGTAGGACTCCAGAATTTGGGTCTGGCTATTATGGTTCGAATCCATACGTCCCAATGAAAGTGTATTGTAAATAAAGAATATGAAGAATGATATCGCGGTAATAATTCTGGCGGCGGGAAAAAGTACGCGTATGAAATCCGGTACGCCCAAGGTACTGCATAACCTTTGCGGCAGGCCTATGCTGGGTTATGTCTTGGATCTGGTATCTTCTTTGAAACCTAAACAGGTAGTTGCTGTTTTAGGGTTTAAACAAGAGTTGGTGCGTAAGTTCATCCCCGAAGGGGTTAAGATATCCATTCAGAAGAAGCTGGTTGGTACAGCCGAGGCAGTTATGACCGGCCTTGCGGCTTTAAAAGGATTTAAGGGTACCGTGCTTATCCTTTATGGCGACAATCCTCTATTAAAGAAAGAAACGCTCAAGAAACTTTTGGATTATCACATAAAAAATAACGTTGATGCCACCCTATTAACCGCGCAATTAAAAAAACCTTCCGGCTACGGCAGGATTATCCGCGATAAATACTTTAGTATATGCGGGATAGTCGAGGAAAAAGACGCTGATGAGGTGCAGAAAGATATTAAGGAGATTAATACCGGAATCATGGCCTTTAAAAAAGAGAGCCTGGCGGCGAATTTGAAGCATATCCGCGCCAATAACCTCAAAAAAGAATATTATTTAACCGATATAATAGGAATTTTAGCCAAAAAAGATTACCTGGTTGACGGAGTCAAGCTTGAGGATTCGCAGGAGGCCCTGGGTATTAACACCCGGGCTGAATTAGCTAAAGCCAACTCCCTTATGCGGGAGAGGATTAATGAAAAATTAATGCAGGATGGCGTAACGATTATTGATCCGGCATCCACCTTTATTAATTTTGCCGCCAGGATCGGCATCGATACGGTGATTTATCCCTTTACAGTAATTGAAAGGGGTGTTAAAATTGGAAAACGTTGTTCAGTGGGTCCTTTTGCTCACCTGCGTGAAGGCGCCGAGCTCAAAGACGATGTGACAGCCGGCAACTTTATCGAAATGGTGCGTGCCAAGATCGGCGCAAAGACCTTCGTCAAACACTTTTCTTACATCGGAGACAGTTCTATCGGTTCCTGCGTCAATATCGGCGCAGGCACAGTTACGGCTAACTTCGACGGCCTGAGAAAAAATAACACGGTTATAAAAAACAGGGCCTATATTGGTTCAGATACTATAATTGTCGCCCCGGTAAAAATCGGCAGGGACGCGGTCACCGGAGCAGGTTCAGTAATTACGAAAGATATCCCGGATAATACCGTTGTTGTAGGAGTACCGGCGAGAATTTTAAGAAAAAAGCCTGCCTGTCTACCGACAGGTAGACCTACCGGCAGGCAGGGGGATAAATAAATATGGATAAGTTAGCTATTTTTAGCGGTAACGCAAACCTTGCTTTGGCCAAGGATATCTGCAAAGATTTGGAGGTTAAGCTGCAGGATGCCTTAGTCGGCAGGTTCAGCGAAGGCGAGATCCGGGTCAAAATTAATGATAATGTCCGCGGCAAAGATGTTTTTATAATACAGCCGACCTGTCCTCCCTCGAACGATAACCTTATGGAACTCTTAATTATGATTGATGCGCTGCGCCGCGCCTCCGCCCAAAGAATTACCGCGGTTATCCCGTATTTTGGTTACGCGCGCCAGGACAGGAAGGACCAGCCGCGTGTGCCGATTACCGCAAAGTTAGTAGCTAACCTTTTGACTATCGCCGGCTCTAGCCGCATTTTAACCATGGATTTGCACGCCGGACAGATTCAGGGGTTCTTTGATATCCCGGTAGATCATCTTTTTTCCGTCGGCGTATTCGTAGATTATTTTTCTAAGATGAATATTAAGGATTTGGTTGTCGTCTCTCCTGATGTCGGCAGCATCAAAATGGCCAGGGCTTATGCCAAAAGAGTTTCCGCAGGACTCGCTATAATTGATAAACGCCGGGTTTCTCCCGAGAGGGCCGAAGCCATGCATATTATGGGAGAGGTTGAAGATAAAAATGTGATTATTATCGATGATATGATTGCCACCGGAAGCTCGCTGATCGAAGCGGTAGAGGCTTTAAAAAAAGCCAAGGCCAAGACGATTTATGCGGCGATCACTCACGGTATCCTGTCGGGGCCGGCTATCCAGCGGATAGATCAGTGTAAGGGTTTGGAAAAATTGCTTATTTCCGACAGCGTGCCCTTATCTCCGGAAAAGCAGCACGCGAAGATCCAGGTGCTTTCAGTAGCCAATCTTTTGGCTGAAGCAATAAAAAGAATACACAACGAGGAATCGGTAAGCTGTTTATTTGATTAATCAATAAAGAAAGGTAAAACAAATGGAAGAGATATTCTTAGAAGCGGAATTAAGAGAAACAAAAGGCAGCGCCAAGGCCAGGGAATTAAGGAACAGCGGTTATTTGCCTTCGGTGGTTTATTCTCACGGTAAAGATGCCTTACCCATAAAATTTTCTAAGAGCGCGCTTTTAAAACTGGTGCATCAGCATCATCTGGAAAGCGTCATTATCAACCTTAAGATCAAGGATGATAAGAAGGAGAAGGGCCGCCCATGCCTGGTCAAAGAGATTCAGTATGATCCGGTGAGCGAGGCTATTATTCATTTGGATTTCAATGAGATCTCTTTAACTGAGGCAATAAAGGTTAACGTCTCCATTGAAGTTAAGGGTGAGTCTATCGGAGTTAAACAGGAAGGCGGCTCTTTAGAGCATATACTCTGGGAGGTTGAAGTAGAGTGCTTGCCTACCAATATTCCTAAAAATATCGAGGTAGATGTTTCCGCGCTTAAGATGGGTGAGGCTATCCATGTTAAGGATATAGTTTTTCCCGCGGGGGTCAAGCCTTTAAACGATCCGGCAGCGATTGTCTTGCATGTTGCTGCTCCGATGAAGGAAGAGGCGCCGGCAGAGGCTGTTGAAGGAGAAGTTAAGGCTGAGCCAGAAGTAATCAAAGAGAAGAAAGAAGTCCCCGTTGAAGGCGCCGCGGCTGATGAGGCTAAGGGAAAAGATAAGGATAAAAAATAGAGGGCCGTGGTGAAGCTGATTGTAGGGTTGGGTAATCCCGGATTAATTTACGCCCGGAGCCGGCATAACATCGGTTTTACGGTAGTAAGGTCTTTAGCAGGTTTCTTAAAAGTCGCTCTTAAAAAAGATAGTTCAGTTCCGGCTTTAACCGCTAAAACCAGCTGCGGACAGCATAATCTGGTATTAGCCTTGCCGCAAACTTTTATGAATTTAAGCGGCATAGCAGTTAAGGCCCTGCTTAAGAAATTTAAGGTTGGCCCTCAAGACCTTCTGGTGGTCTGCGATGATCTTGATTTGGAATTGGGCAGGGTCAAGATCAGGCCGCACGGTTCAAGCGGCGGGCAGCGGGGAATAGCTTCAATTATCGAGCAGTTGGGGACGCAGGATTTTAACCGGCTGCGCATCGGCATCGGCAGGCCGAAGAACCCGCAAGATGCCGCGCGTTACGTTTTGGCGGGTTTTTTACGTAAAGAAAAAGCGCTCATCGGGCAAGCGCAAGAAGATGCCGTTGACTGTTGTTTAAGCTGGGTGAAGAGTGGTATAATCAAAACTATGGATAGTTTTAACACAAGGAGCAAAAATGAATAAATACGAAGCAATGCTGATTGTAAAACCGGACTTATCCGACGAAGATAAGAAAATTTTATTCAAACAGATTGATGATGCGGTGGTCAAGCACGGCGGGTCGATTTCCCAGTCATCGGTCTGGGCGGAAAGGCGTAAATTATATTTTCCTATTAAGAAATTCCAGGAAGGGATTTATTACTTGGTAGCTTTTAGCGCTCCTGCGCAAGCGATCAAAGAGTTGCGCGGTATTTACAAGCTTAATGAGAATATCTTAAGGGTTTTATTTACCCGTATGGATGCTTAACAGGAGGGTGTATGGCTAGCTATAATAAAGTATTATTGATGGGCAACCTTACCAAGGACCCTGAATTACGCTATACTCCGCAGGGCACGGCTGTAGTCAATCTGCGCCTGGCGGTAAACCGTAAATACCGCAGCAAAGAACAGGAATTAAAAGAAGAGGTTTGCTTTATAACCGCGGTGGTTTGGAACAAGCAGGCGGAGACATGCAATCAGTATCTGCATAAAGGCAGCAGCGTTTTTGTTGAAGGCAGGCTGCAGTCGCGTTCCTGGGAGGATAATACGGGCGGGAAACGTTCGGTAATTGAAGTCAGGGCAGAACGCGTGCAATTTATGGGAGCGCCCGGACAGGCCAGGCCGGCTGCTCAGCAAGCCAGCCAGGCACAGGTGGAAGTATCAGTCGATGAGCCCAGCAGTGAATCCAGCTGGTTATCCGAAGGCGGCGATGATGCCCACCCTTCCGAAGAAGATCAAAGTTAATATCAGCGCCTGATTAAAAGCGCGCTAAATTCAAACTAAAGAAAAACAATGACAGGGGGAACAGATGAAAGTTAAGACCAGGGGTTTTGGCAAGGACAAGAAGATTATTAAAAAGAAAAAGGACCTGCTTGGCCCGGCGAGAAAACGGTTCTGCCGGTTCTGCGCGGATAAATTAGGCAGTATCGATTATAAGGATATTAAGAGGCTTGAGGTTTTTATCACCGAGAAAGGCAAGATCGTCTCCAGCCGTTTTTCCGGAAATTGCGCCAGGCATCAGAGAAGGATCAGGGAATTGATTAATAAGGCAAGGTTTCTTTC
>JBAZOE010000096.1:0-4841 GCA_041648875.1 Candidatus Omnitrophota bacterium | reverse complement strand
TATTTTCTTCTCATGATCACCAGCTAGTCCAGACTGTAGCTAACCGCATTATTGAGATCACTCCTAAGGGTTATATTGACCGGATGGCTACCAGTTTTGACGAATATCTTGCCAATGAGCAAATTACCGCTCAACGTCACGAATTATATAAAACTACGCGTTAATTATGTTATAATATATCTAAAATCAATGGTTTTTTTATTCTTCAGCCATGGAAATAAAAATAATCCGTAGTAAGAGGCGCTTACGTACAGTAAGCGCGCGTTTGGTTAAAGATCTGCTTTTGGTTAAGGCTCCGGTGATGCTTTCGCAGGAGCGCCTGGAGAAGATTGTCGACGGATTTAAGTTAAAATTCGCCAGGGAAAAGCTTAAAGAAGAGTTAGGAAAAGAGCATAATCTTTTGGATCTGGCCGCTAAGCTTAATAAGATGTATTTTGACAATAAGCTAAGGATTGAATCCATAGAATATGTTTCCAACCAGGATAGTAAATTCGGTTGCTGCAATTATGGTTCTGCGCGGATCCGCATATCGCATAAAATAGGCCTGATGCCGGAGTGGGTCAGGAAGTATGTTGTAATTCATGAAATGGCGCATTTAATAGAGCCGAATCATGGCCGGGAATTCTGGGGGATTGTTTACCGCTATAAGCTTGCCGAGCGGGCCAGGGGCTATCTGATGGCAGTGGGCAGGGGAGCAAATGGGGGAGGTCTAGGCTGTGAAGAGTAAGGTATATTTTATTTCGGTGGAAAATACCGATAATATCCAGTTAATTAATGATAAGCTTAAGAATTTATTGGAGAAAAGCAGGATTTTTGATTTCATCCCCAAGGCAAGCAGGGTAGCGGTAAAAGTCCATTTTGGCGAAGAAGGAAATACCGGTTTTGTAAGGTCCGAACATTTGCGTCTGATCTGTGATGAGATTGCCGGCAGGGGGGCCAGCGCATTTTTATCAGACGCAAATACGCTTTATCGCGGACGGCGCCTGAATTCCGGCGATCATATAAAACTCGCTTACGAACATGGCTTTACCAAGGAAGCAACCGGAGTGGATGTGGTTATTCCGGATGATACCAAAAAAGAAAATGTATCTGTTATAGGGATTGGCCAGAAATATATCAAAGACGCTAAGATTGCCCGCGTCTTTATTGACGCTGGAGCTTTAGTCGCGGTGAGCCATTTCAAAGGGCATATCTTGACCGGTTTCGGAGGCGCGTTAAAAAATATCGGTATGGGTTGCGCTTCAAGAGAAGGCAAGCTGGCGCAGCATTGCGACCTTGCCCCTGTTGTCCATTCCGACAGGTGTATTGGCTGCGGAGAGTGTGAAATAATCTGCCCGGCAGGCGCTATTATTCTTAAAGACAAAAAGTCCGAAGTGGATAAGCTTAAGTGTATCGGTTGCGCAAGTTGCCTGGCAGTCTGTCCCACCATGGCCATGTTTATAGACTTTAATACCGGAGATAACGTGCAATACAAGATGGTTGAATACGCCCTGGCCGTGCTTAAGGGCAGGAAAAACAAGGTAGGATTTATAAATTTTGCCGTCAAGATCAACAAGGAATGTGATTGCTGGGGTATGGAAAATCCGCGCATTGCCCCCGATGTTGGAATATTGGCATCCAATGACCCTGTAGCTATAGATAAAGCGAGCTTTGATCTGGTGAATAAGGCCTGCGGCAAGGATATATTTAAAGCAGCCCATCCCGAAGGAGACGGGATAAAACAGCTTGAGTATGCCCGGGAAATAGGATTAGGAAGCCTTGATTACGAGTTGATAGAATTATAGCGGTTACAGTGGTATAATAAAGCCTAAATAAGGTAAATATGGAAGATAATCCAGGGGGGCAGGATCGTAGAAAATCCGAACGCATAGATGCCGCATTTATTCTTACTTATAACCTGGAGAAGTCCCATACCTTGCGCGTTAGCTTGGGTTTAGTTGATAGCGTAGACACAGTAATGATAAATTTAAGTGATTTAGGTATGGCTATTATGACAAATTATGATATTCCTGCCGGCGCGCAACTTTGTATCAAGTTTGACCTTATAAATATGCATTTAAGCGGCGATGAACGCCGGAGGTCTATGGAAATTATGGGAGAAGTGGTTTCTAATTTCCTTCTGTCGGGTGAGGATAGGAAAATAGGCATACGTTTTGATAAGATTTCAGAGGAAGATAAAAAGGCAATAAAGAATTTCGTGATTGGCAACAAAATCCCCAATAATAATGATAATAAGGAGAATTTGGGTAATTAAAAACAATATTGCACGGAGGAATTGATGTTCAGGGAAAAGATCAAAGTTTTGGATTGTACTATCAGGGACGGCGGATTAATGAATAAGCATGAATTCGAGCCGCGTTTTGTGCGCGAGGTTTATAAGGCGATTTCACGGGCAGGCGTAGATTATATGGAAATCGGTTACAAAAATTCCAGGCGGCTTTTTAGCAGTAAGGAATTTGGCAGGTGGAAATTCTGCGACGATGAGGATATAAGGAAAGTAGTTGAGGGGATCCCATCCAGGACCAAGATTTCGGTTATGGTTGATGTGGACAGGGTAGATACCGAAGATGTCCTGCCTAAAAAAGACAGCCCGGTGGATATGATCAGGGTTGCTACTTATGTCAAGGATGTGGATAAGGCAATATATCTGGTGAATCATTTTGCCGATAAAGGGTATGAGACTACGGTCAATATCATGGCAATATCACGCGCCCTGGATAATGAGCTTACAGAGTGTTTGCAGCAGTTGGAAAGAGAATCTAAGGCCCAGATCGTCTACATCGTAGACAGTTTTGGTTCTTTGTACCAGGAGACAACCGAGTTTCTGGTTAAAAAAGCAAAGAGTATCCTTAAGACCAAGGAAATCGGAATGCACGCGCATAACAACCAGCAGCTTGCTTTTGGCAATACTATTGAGGCAATTATCCATGATGCCAATTATGTGGATGGCTCTATTTTTGGTTTAGGCAGGGCAGCGGGTAATTGCCCTACGGAACTGATATTGGGGTTTCTGAAGAACCCTAAATATGATATCCGGCCGATTTTAGATGTTATTTCCAAAGAGTTTATACCTTTGCAGAAGAAAATAGAATGGGGGTATTTTATTCCTTACGCGATAACCGGAATTCTTGATGAGCATCCACGTACGGCAATTGCTTTGCGGGAAAGCGATAAAAAAGAAAATTACCGTGAGTATTATGAGAGCCTAATCAGTGAAGCAGAAGAATGAGGCTCCGGGATTAAGTTTATTATGGATATAGCCGGTTTTAAGAAAAAACCCATTCTTGGTATTTTGCGTGGAGCAAAATCCGGTATTATCGAGCCATTGCTAGAATCGGTAATTGCCGCCGGTCTTGAAACCCTGGAGATAACCATGAATACCGCGGATGCCCCGGAATTAATCCGCAGGGCAAAGAAAGCCTGCGGGAGCCGCTTGAACTTGGGCGCAGGGACAGTGCTTACTATGCGGGATTTAAAATCAGCCTTGCAAAGCGGCGCTACTTTTATTGTTATGCCTGTGCTGGTTAATGATGTTGTCGAATATTGCCTAAATAATAGGATACCCGTTTTTCCCGGAGCGCTTAGCCCTCAGGAAGTTTACCGGGCGCATGAGGCGGGAGCTTCTATGGTTAAAGTTTTTCCGGCAAGGCTCTTTGGCCCGGAATATTTCCGTGAACTTAAAGGCCCTTTTGATAATATAGAACTTTTAGCTTGCGGTGGCATTACCTCTGATAACCTGGAGGATTATTTTTCCAGCGGCGCCAGCGCAGTATCTTTTGGCGCCAGTGTTTTTAGGAAGGATTGGCTGGCTAAAGGCGATTTTGAGTCTATTTCTCAGGCAGTTAAAAGATTCATTGACGCTTGGGAAAAAGTAGTTAAAATACGTTGATTCCATAAGGAGGCCCAAAGTATGGCGATTAAAGGAAAAAATAAGAAAAAAGGTTCGGCGCTTCTTTTTGGAGAAAGCATTACCGATAAAATCCGCCGGCGCGCGCAGGAGCTTTATGAAAAGAGAGGCTGTGTCCCAGACAATGATTGGGCGGATTGGTTTGAGGCAGAAAGGCAAATAAAAGCCGAACTGGGCAGGAATATTTTTTAAGGTATTTTAACAGTTTGTTTAAGGAGGGGCTTTAGATGAGGCGGGTATATGTATTTTGTTTAACCATAGTTGTTTTCTTTGGCTTTGCGGGAAGTTTAAGGGCGGAGTTTGACGCGCAAGATACCAGATGGGCAGGGACGCCTATGCATAAGCTGGAGAGAGGTTTGATAAATATCGTTACTTGCCCGATAGAGCTGCCTGCCAGCATGATCAGTGTCTCCAATGAAAAAGGCCAAATTTTTGGTTTTTTTATTGGTACTGCTGAAGGGTTATTTACAACCTTATTCAGGGCTTTATCAGGCGTATATGATACGGTTACCTTTTTGATCCCCTCATATTCTAAGCCGATCATACAACCGGAATACGCCATTCAAAGTTTAGAGAATGCTCAAAATTAAAGACAGAGGGGAGCTAGTAAGGTACGATATCTCTCTGTGCATGTTTTTTCAAAATATTAAAGGCAGGAGATGAATTTATTATTATTCCTGATTGTTATAGGAGTGTCGTTTATTACGGTGAGAATCGGAGCTATAGCATTCCAACTAACCGGCCTTCCCTGGCCTTTGGCTACGTTTCAAGCTTTGTCGTGTTTTACCGGCACGGGATTTACTACCCGGGAATCAGAGCTGGTTACCAGTAATCCCCAGAGAAGAAAGATAGCTTCTGTGCTTATTATCTTAGGACATGCCGGTTTTGTAACATTAATTGCTACATTTGCCAATTCATTAAGGACTGATTTAGC
>JBAZOE010000095.1:0-4855 GCA_041648875.1 Candidatus Omnitrophota bacterium | reverse complement strand
CTAACGCAACAGTAACTTTAAGCGATGACCGTATAGCCGGTGATGTGTTAACCGCTGCCTATACAACCGCCTCATTTATCGACAAGAACGCAGGGACAGCCAAGAGCGTAAGCATAAGCGGCATCTCAATCTCAGGGATTGACTCAGCCAACTACACCGTCAACACCACAGCCTCAACCACCGCTGATATTACTGCCCGTCCTTTGACTGTAACAGCTGCTACCGATACCCGTGAATATAACGGCACTACCTCATCAACAGCTGTACCGGCAATTACTGTTGGCTCGCTAGCCGCAGGGGACTCAGCTGTCTGGACGCAGAGCTTTGATACCAAGGATACCGGCACTGCCAAGGTGCTTACTCCTTCAGGGGCAATTACCGACGGTAACGCAGGCAATAACTATACAGTTACCTTTATAAATGACTCAACCGGCGTCATCACCCAGAAGGCCTTAACCGTAAGCGGCATCACCGCGGACTCCAAGGTCTATGACGGAACAGTTAACGCCGTAATCAACACCTCGACCGCGGCATTGGCCGGCGTAGTCTCCGGTGAAACCGTCACCTTAAGCACTCTGGGAGCAACCGGCTCATTTATCGACAAGAACGCGGGATTATCCAAGACTGTAAACATAAGCGGCCTGTCCATCTCAGGAGCAGACTCAGCCAACTATACCTTAACTACCACCTCAACCTCAACTACCGCTGATATTACACCGCGCGCTTTGACCGTAACAGCTGCCGGCATAAACAAAGTCTATGACGGCACAACTAACGCAACAGTAACTTTAAGCGATGACCGTATAGCCGGTGATGTGTTAACCGCTGCCTATACAACCGCCTCATTTATCGACAAGAACGCAGGGACAGCCAAGAGCGTAAGCATAAGCGGCATCTCGATCTCAGGGATTGACTCAGCCAACTACACCGTCAACACCACCGCCTCAACCACCGCTGATATCGCCGCTCGTCCGATTACTGTAAGCGCTAATGCCGGACAATCCAAGGTTGTTGGAGAAGATGATCCTGTTTTTACTTATACAAATGATCCCTTAATAGCCGGCGATACTTTTAGCGGCGCGTTAGGCCGCGCTGCGGGTGAAGAGATAGGGACCTATGCGATTAGCCAGGGTACGCTTTCAGCGGGGGCTGATTATAGCATAGCCTTTAATCCTGCGCTCTTTAGCATCATCTCCGCCGTCAATACAGAGCAGGCAGTAAACCAAATATCAAATTCTATCAATCCAAGGCCAATATTGCCTGATGGCCAACAGCTTAATCAGTATCAGGTTAATACTTATACCGGAGCAGTATATTTTTACCATCCTTTAACCGAAATCGATATGGCGGCTTTTGAACAGTTCGATTTGACGGAAGAGGATTATAGGTTTTTAAACGGGGAATTGAATATTGTGGGCCATGAAGGAATTCTACCTTTATTGAGATAGCAGTTCATAAAAATAATCCTTCTCAAACGAGAAACCGAAAGGCAACTTGAAAAGTTGCCTTTTTGGTTAACTTTTGATCTCCAGCGAGAATGCATAATTTTGTGTAGAAATTATCGTTACAGAGAGTATAATATTTATAGAGAAATGGAGGATAAATGAAAAAAATAATCCTTATTTTGACGATGCCTATTTTCCTTATCGGATGTTCCTGCGGTGAATCTGGAAATGCGGCGATAAAGATCAATAACTACGAGATTTCAGGGGCGGAATTCGAGAAGGAATTTAAGGATTCCAGCTTCGGCAGTTTTGATACCCCGGAGTCCAGAAAGGAATTCTTGGACAACCTTGTTGACAGGATATTGATTTTGCAGGATGCCCAGAAGAATGGGCTGGATAATGACCCTCGGTTCCTCAAGATGGTTGAAAGATTCTGGACGCAGTCGCTTTTGAAATTGGCTCTGGAGAAAAAAGCCGGGGAGATTTCAGGGGATTTGCCGGTAAGTGACAGGGAAGTAGAAGAGGCTTACCAGCTCATGCTTAAGGAAGGCAAGACTGCCAAGCCGTATAAAGAAATGTACCAGCAGATAAAACAAGATATTGCCAGGCTGAATGAATCCCGGATAATGGGTGATTGGCTTGGGCAATTGCATGAAAATGCCGACATCCAGGTAAACAAGGATTTGATTCCCGGAGGAAATAGGGGGGCAGATGAAAAATAAAACTTATAAGCGGAAAAGTTATTTTATCGACAGGAAATTCCAGGGTAAATTTATCGCTAAACTTAGCGCCCTGGTGCTTATCGGCGGCATGCTTACTATCGCGCTTCTTTATTTCTTTGGGGCCCAATCCAAAACTGTGGCAATACAAAATTCGCGCGTAATCGCCAGGAGTACCGCGGATTTTATCCTGCCTTTGCTCATCCAGACGGTCATAGCGGTAACTGTTCTAGTGGGCGTAACCGCCGCCTTATTGACTTTATTCATGTCCCATAAGATTTCCGGCCCGCTTTACCGGTTTAAAAAGGTGATCGAAGCGCTGGAAAACGGAGATTTCTCATCGGAGTGTAGCATACGCTCGACAGATCAGCTAAGCAGCCTGGCGGATGAAATTAACAGTATGATACGCAATACCAAGAAAGAAGTATTGGAACTCAAAAACAGCGCGGTATCCCTGAAGATAAAACTGGATACCCTGGTTGAGAATGACCTTTCCGAAAATAAACGTTCAATCCTCGCGGAATTAAAGAAGTTGTCCGAAGAACTAGACAGGGCGGCCCGTTATTTTAAAACCTGATGTTAAAATACTTGAATGGTATCTTTATGGCATTTGCCCTAAGCGCGTCGTTATTTACAGGCCGTTGCTTAGCCGCTAAAGATGATGGTTTTGGCTTTTCTCATAAGATAGAAAGCAGGTATTTTACTATTTATTACGCGTTGCAGCTGGATCCCGAAGAACTAGCGGCTGGCTTGGATATCCGGCCGCAGGATGTTATTATATCGGGAGGCCCTTATCAAAATAACCTGGCTGGCTTAATCGATACCTTGTTCAGCCAGATCTGCGATATTTTAGATATGCATCTCTATAGTTATCACGGCAATATCAAGATAGGCCGCGACCTTAACCAGATAAATACTGTCTATAACAATTTATTTGAGAAACAACTTGTAAAAAGCCACTCTTTTTATTCCTATGATTTGAATACGGTTTACATATCTGCCGAGCATTTTAATCGTGAAGTCCTGGGGCATGAAATAGGCCATGCCATAATCAGCCACTATTTTGTGGTCTTGCCTTCAGTGAAAATCCAGGAAGTCCTGGCGGCTTTCGTTGAATTCCAATTGCGTAAATCAAGCGGTAAATAATCGTAAGGGCCAGCCCAACTGCGTTTTCCTTTTTTCCATCCTTCATTCCTCCAAATCTTTCAGTAGAAAAAAGTATATAAAAAGCGGAGGTTTGCTATTGTCCAAACGCCCCGCGGGTGTATAAATGTAAAAAGGGCAGGCGCTTTAATCAAAAAAAAGGGGGACTGACAATGAGAAAAAACATTTATCTGGCATTGGTAACATTAATCCTGGCGCAGGGGTTTAATACGGCTCCATACGCATACGCCGACCGGGGCAGGGGCGGTGACGATGGCCATCACCGCAGCTATTACAAGAATTATCGATACTATCCGAGCGATTACTATAATTACAGGAAGATTTATTATTACCCCAAGAAGAGATATTACCATTATTATGATGTGCTGCCTGCGAAGATATATTACTATCAGTATGAAAAGGAGTTCGCGTATTCAAATCCCTCATATCTTCCTATCACCAGCGTCGCCAATATGTGCTCTCAGGGAATTCCGGAAGACGTAATTATTGAAGAGATACAGAGGACAGGCTCCGTATACAAGCTTTCTTCGGAAACCATAACATATTTAAGGCAGAATGGCGCAAGTGACCGTTTGATTAATTTTATGCTGGAAGAAAGGGTTAAAGCATACTAAAAAAGTTATTAGAAAGTTTAAGCAGGAGGCTAAAGATGGGTGGCAAGATTGTGTTTAGTGGAGTTTTAATAATGGGGTTACTTACTGCCGGATGCCAGTCCATGGGGCCTAAATCCACAACAGGGGCGGTTACCGGAGGCCTGATTGGCGCCGGAGCAGGGGGCATTATCGGCCATCAGATGGGCCACGGATTAGAGGGAGCGGCTATCGGAGCGGCAGTGGGAGCCATAAGCGGCGGGTTAATAGGCAACCAATTGGATAAAGCCGACCAGATGGGCCGGGCAAACAATCCGCAGTACCTTACCTTGATAAGTATCGCGGAAATGGGCAAGCAAGGCGTACCCGATGACGTGATCATCAGTGAAATACAAAGAACCCGTTCCCAATACCATTTGACCTCGGAAGTGATTCAATACTTAAAAGAAAATAAAGTAAGCGATAAGGTAATCGATTACATGCTTACATCCGCCTAAAGGCTGAAAACCTGGAAGATTTGACAAAAGCGTTTAAGGATGCCTCGGCTGGGTTAGGGTGGTGAATATAGGTAAAGGAGGTGATTGAAATGTGTGATGTCTGTGGATGTTCTCCATGTAAAAAATGCGGCAAGCCTATTGAAAAAGGGGTTTGCAGCGGTTGCAAGAAAAAAGCAGAAGATTGTGAATGCGAAAAATAACTTTCGGGAATAGGGCTTGAGCTTGTTGGTACTAGAATGAATAAAAAACAGTTATTGGGGATATGCCTTATGGGGTTATTTTTCTTATCATTTGCCTCCACTGTTTCATATGCCCAGGCAAAATATGAAAAAGGTGTTTTTGCCGGAGGTTGTTTTTGGTGCATGACCGAGCCGTTTGAAAAACTTGGCGGAGTTATCAGCGTGGCGGCCGGTTATACCGGAGGAGCCGGGCAAGATCCC
>JBAZOE010000094.1:0-4865 GCA_041648875.1 Candidatus Omnitrophota bacterium | reverse complement strand
AGAATTATCCGCAATGCTGGATAAGTTGATGGAAAATGCAGGCCCTAATCCCGTATTGGGAAAGATTTTGGTCCTTATCATGCCTCACGCCGGCTATGGCTATTCCGGCCAAACCGCCGCGTATGGCTATAAGCTCATCAGGGGAAGGCCTTATAAAACCGTAGTTATACTCGGCACCAGCCATCATAAACTTTTTAGCGGTGCCGCTGTCTACGCTCAGGGTGAGTTTAAAACCAGCCTTGGCATATTAAAAATAGACGATGAATTCAGCTCTAAACTATTAGGTAAAAGCCCGGATATATTTGTTGATGAATCCGCTTTTAATAATGAGCATTCAGTTGAGGTGCAGCTGCCTTTTTTACAAAAAGCGCTTGGTGATTTTAAGATTGTCCCTGTGGTTATCGGAGATTGTTCGCTGACTGCTTGTAAAAAAATCGCCTCTTTACTTAAGGAGGCAGTAGGCAGCCGCAATGATGTTTTATTGGTGGTATCTACGGATTTATACCATGGTTATGATGTTAAAGAGGCGGAGCAAACAGATTCATTGACTCTGGAATTGATTAAGAAGATGGATTATGAAGGGTTGTATTATTCTTTGCGCGATGAAAAGGCGCAAGCCTGCGGCGGGTTTGCTGCGGTGATTGCTTTAAATGCGGCAAAAGATGCCGGGTATGATAAAGTGGAACTCTTGAACCAGACGAATTCTGCCGCAGTAACAGGACGTAGTAGCGATGGACAATGGACAGTAGGTTATGCCGGCATTGCCGTTTATAATCCGGAGGGGGATCATATGTTGAATAATCAGCAAAGAAAAAAACTGCTTGGTATTGCCCGTGATTCGATTAATGCGTACCTGCGGACAGGCAAGAAAATGGAGCTTACCGGGGATGAGCCGATATTAAAGCAAGAAATGGGGGCTTTTGTTACGCTCAATATGCACGGCCAGTTAAGGGGTTGTATCGGCAATCTTTCCGCCAGCCAGCCTCTTTATCTTACTGTCGGAGACATGGCGGTTGAGGCGGCATTTGATGACCCGCGGTTTTCCCCGCTTACTTCATCGGAGCTTAAGGATGTGGAAATAGAAATCTCCGTTTTATCACCTTTAAAGAAAGTGGATTCGGCAGAAAATATAGAGTTGGGTAAACATGGAGTGCTTGTGCGTAAAGGTTATCAAAGCGGGGTTTTCCTTCCCCAGGTAGCCACGGAGACCGGCTGGAGCAAGGAAGAATTTTTGAATAATCTTTGCGCCCATAAAGCTGGATTGCCTCAGAATGCCTGGAAGGACAAGAATACCGAGCTTTATATATTTAACGCTGAGGTTTTTTCTGAGAAAGATAAATCAAAATGAACCGTTTCTTCGTCGATAAAATTGATGTAAAAGATAAAAACATCTTTTTGAATGATCCTGAAGAGCTGCATCATTTGAGGGATGTGCTAAGGATTAAGCTTCTTGAGCAGGTAGCGGTTTTTGATAATTTGGGCAATGAATTTATTGCCGCGGTGGTTGAAATCGGCCCCGCCGCGGCAAAGCTGGAGATAAAAGAAAAAAAGGTTCTTAGGGTCCCGGGCCCGGCCCTGACAGTTGCCTGCGCTATCCCCAAGAAAGTAAAGATGGATGATATTGTGGATAAACTTACTCAATTGGGGGTTGAATGTATAATCCCGCTTGAGACAGAAAGGGTAATAGTCAGGCTGGATAAACAGAAAAAAATACAGCGGTTCCAGCGATGGGAAAAAATTGCTTTGAGCGCTGCCAAGCAAAGCCAGGGGAGCAGGCTTGCGCTGATTAAGCCGGTAAGCGCGCTAGGGGATGTGCTTTTGTCTGTGGATGATTTTGATTTAAAATTAATGCCTACCTTAGAGGGTAAACGCAAGAGCCTCAAGGAGGTGTTTTCCCATGAATGCAAAAATATTAAAAAAATAATAGTTTTGATTGGCCCGGAAGGTGATTTTACTCCTGGCGAGGTTGCCCTGGCTAAAAAAGCGGGATTTATTCCTATCTCGCTTGGTGAGCGGGTCCTGCGCGTAGACACGGCAGCTATAGCCGTTGCCAGTTTTATTAAATTAAATGAAACTTGTTAAATTTCTTACCCTCGGATGTAAAGTCAACCAATATGATACGCAAAGTATCCTGGAAAGATTTTTGAGCAAGGGGTTCAAAGAGGCCGGCAACAGCCAAGACCCGGATTATTTTCTGATAAATACATGCACTGTTACCTCCGGGGCTGACCGGAAATCCCGCAATATTATCCGCAGGTGCATCCATTCAAATCCAAAGGCGAAAGTTATTGTTACCGGTTGCATGGCGGAAAAAGACTGGGATTTATTGGCGGCTATCAAAGGGGTCAGTTTAGTCGTGAAAAAAGGTTTTTTCCCCGAAGGTATAAGCGGTTTTAGCCGGCATACCCGCGCTTTCTTAAAAATCCAGGATGGTTGCGATAATTTCTGCACATACTGTAAGGTAGCCTTGGTAAGGGGCAAGAAACGCAGCAAAAACTTTCAGCAAGTTCTTAAAGAAGCGAAAAAACTGGTTGCCTGCGGGTTTAAAGAGATTGTGCTTACGGGAATTTGCCTGGGTGAATATGGTAAGGACCTTTCAGCCGGGAAAAGACTGGTTGATGTTGTTGATTCCCTGTCAAAGATAGAAGGATTATCCCATATAAGATTAAGCTCGATTGAAGCCGGAGATGTTTCTGTTGAATTGATTAATCTTCTTGCGGCGGGCAAGAAATTCTGCCGGCATCTGCATATCCCCATTCAGAGCGGGGATAACGCTATACTCAAGCGCATGAACCGTAAATATACCAGAGAAAAGTATGAAGATTTAATTTCCAGGATTAAGTGCAGTATCCCCGGTTTTTCCATTACCACGGATTGTTTGGTTGGTTTTCCCGGAGAAACGGACGAGAATTTTGACAATACCGTCAGTTTGGTCAGTAAAATAATGCCTTTAAAGGCGCACATATTCCCTTATTCAGTCCGCGCGGGCACAAAAGCCGCCAGTTTCAGCGGATTAATTGACGCAAAAACAATTAATGCCCGTTGCCTTGACCTGGAAAACGTTTCTAATGAGTGCCGGGATAATTTTATGCGCAAGTTTATCGGGGGGGATTTTTCAGTTTTGATAGAGGGTGTTTCCAAAAACCAAACTTGCTATTTGGAGGGCTTAACTGATAATTATCTTAATGTCAGGGTGCCTTTTAAGCCGGGTTTAATAAATAAGATTGTACGGGTGAAGTTAAAACAGATTAGGGGGGATAGCTTTTTTGGGGAATATATTGACAATTATTAGTTTAGAGTTATATTTATAATAATATGAAAACACGCATCTATTATCACCATACTGACTGTGGAGGAGTGGTTTATTACGCCAACTACCTTAATTTTTTCGAAGAGGCGCGTACGGAGTATTTCGCGTTAAAAAACGCTTCTATTAAACAACTTTCTGATTCCGGGGTCATGTTTGTGGTCGCCCGGCAGGAGGTGGATTATAAATTTCCTGCTGTTTACGGAGATGAACTGGATACCCTGACCCAGGTGGGAGCAGTCAGCGGAGTGCGTGTTGAATTTTTGCATGAAATATACAATCAAAATAAACGGCTTATTGTTAAAGCTAAAACCCTCCTTGTCTGTGTGGATAAGCATTTAAAGCCGCAGGCCATTCCCGAGGACCTCCGTAAAAAATTGGTTTAGTCTCTTAATTCGTTATTAATATTGGGGAGAGAAATGGAAAACTTAGAGTTATTGCGCGCCAGGCGCAGTATAAGGGTGTTTCAAGATATAGGTATCGACAGGAAAGATCTGGAGAAGCTTGTTGATTGCGCCAGGTTTGCCCCAACGGCAAGAAACGTGCAGCCTTGGGAGTTTGTGGTGGTTACGGATAAACATAAATTATCTGAATTGGCTAAATTAGCTGAGAATGGCAGGTTTATTGCCCAGGCATCTGCCTGTATCGCGGTTTTTTGCCTTGACACAAAATATTACCTTGAAGATGGCTGCAGCGCCACTTGCAATATTCTTTTAGCGGCAACAGCTCTTGGTATCGGTTCTTGCTGGGTAGCCGGAGATAAAAAGCCGTATTCAGCCCAGGTAAGCGCCTTATTGAATGTTCCTATAGAGATGAAATTAATCAGCTTGATCGCCCTGGGCTATCCGCTAGAAAAAGATTGTTTTAAGCAGGCGGATAAACGTAAGCTTAAAGAAGTTTTACGCTGGGAGAAGTTTTGATGCCTCAAATTATTTGGTCAGGGCAAACCGGTTGTTTGTTGCCGCTGCTTATTATCCTCAACCTTTTATTCGGCAGGGCGGTCTTTAATTCAACCTATCTTTGGCTGGGTATTGAGGCAGCGCTTATTCTTATATTTATTATCAAGATGCGTATTTTTATGCGGAAAATCCTCCAGCAGCTTAATCCCGGTTCTTCCTTTGGCCAAAGTCATGACAGAAGTAATAAGCCTCATGGCAAGGTTATTGATGTGGAAGGCGAGGTAGTTGAGGATAAAAAGAAGCTGGAGTAATTGTTATTGACAAGTGTCACGGTTATGTTAACATATTTCCTAATTTTTGATAGGTTGTACAGTAGTACAAAATAACAAATGTTTCTGAAAGGAGCGGAGTAAAAATGGGTTTTGATTTGTTGTTGCTGGCGCCGGTTGGTTCAATTTTAGCTTTAGGTTTTGCGTTTTATCTGGCCTTAAGCATTATGAAAATGGATGAAGGCACGGATAAGATGAAAGAGATAGCTCAGGCAGTCCGCGTAGGGGCCCAGGCTTATTTAAAAAGGCAGTATCTTGGGGTATCCATGTTTTTTGTAGTGGTATTCTTTATTCTTCTGGCTATGGCTATGAAGAATTATCTGGTTATGT
>JBAZOE010000093.1:0-4944 GCA_041648875.1 Candidatus Omnitrophota bacterium | reverse complement strand
CGGATGGATATTTCCTGCGCCAGGCCCATTGAAGAGGGCATGGTTACCCGGGGCGGAGTAAGTTTAAAAGAAATAAATCCGCGCACCATGGAGTCGCGCCTTATTAAGGGATTGTATTTTTGCGGAGAGATGATTGATGTGGATGCGGATACCGGCGGATTTAACCTGCAGGCAGCCTTCTCGACCGGATATTTGGCAGGAGAAAGCGCCGCAAAGAATTAACGGGTCTGTCGAACCTTGCTTGCGCATCACCGCTTGCTCGCCCCAGCGTGGCGAGCTTCGCTTCGGCAAAAATTTCGCTCCCCGCCTTCGGCGGGACCATGCCCGCCCCTGCCTACTGGCAGGGATTTTTGAGATGCTGCTCAATCAAGGTTCGCCATACCCGTTAACTACGTGGTGGATATGTTAAGAATATATCTAGCTTCTAAATCAAAAGCCAGGAAAGAATTATTAAGCAAGCTTGGCTTAAAATTTAAGGTTATTCCCGTTAAAGTTAAAGAGAGAGAAGAACGAGGGGGTTTATCTTATCCCCAACTGGTAAAGTATAATGCCTGTAATAAAGCTAAGGCTGCCGCCGCCAGGATTAAAGAGGGGATTATCATCGCCGCCGACACCATCTGTGTGCAGAATGGCAAAATATTCGGTAAACCGCAGAATATGCGGGATGCCCGCAGCATGCTTAAAAAATTATTAAGCCGGCCGCAGCGCCTATACACGGGCCTGGCGGTTATAGAAAAAAACAGGCACGGAGAAAAGCTCGCGCTTGATCATGAAGAAACCAAAGTTTATATGGATAAGTTAAACGATGCTGAGATCTCTGATTATTTTAAACGGGTTTCTCCTATGGATAAGGCGGGAAGTTTTGATATCCAGGGCAAGGGAGCTTTTTTTGTCAAAAAGATAGATGGGTGTTTCTATAACGTCGTGGGCCTGCCTATAAGAAAACTGTATCTTATGTTTAAGAAACTGAATTTGAAGTTTTTTATTCTCTGCCTGCTAACTACTGCTTTTTTATCCGGTTGTTCAACTGAATACAACCTGGTTACTAAGCAAGAGGAAAAATATTATTACAGTACGGATAAAGAGGTCCAGATGGGCCGCGCAATTGACCGGCAGGTGCAAAAGGAGTATAAGTTTACCAATGACCCCTTGCAGCAGAAACGCCTCCAGGATATAGGCAATAAAATAGCCGCGGTAAGCGACAGGAAAGAGATCGATTACCATTTCCAGGTCCTAGAGGATGATCAGGTTAACGCCGTTTCTTTGCCCGGGGGCTATGTTTATGTAAACAGTGGGTTACTGGATAAGGTCTCAAACGACGATGAGTTGGCTTGTGTCTTAGCGCACGAAGTGGGCCACATCGTAGCACGGCACAGTATAAAGAAATTACAGGCAATGCAGGGTTATTCTGTTTTAAGGTTATTAGTAGCAGTAGCCCCGGGCACAGGAGATATGGGCAACGCCGCGGATGCCGCCTTTACCCAATTCCTCCTTGGTTATAGCCGCGAAGACGAATTGCTCGCCGACCAGTTGGGGGCCCGTTACGCCAGGCTTGCCGGCTATGATCCTCACGGCATGATCACATTCTTGACCAAACTGCAGGATATAAACCGCAGGATGCCGCTTCAGGAGAAGTCTTATTATAAAACTCACCCTTATGTCCCAGACCGGATCAGGGTGGTTAAACAGGAATTGGGGGAAAGTATAGATTTCGGTGATTATATCAATATTGAACAAAAGCCGCATGAATAAGATAATTTGTTTTATAATCTTATCCCTGCTGATTTCCCCCGCTATTTACGCCGGAGAGAGCTTGTCAAAGTCAAATATGGAAACTGACCCGGTTATTTTAGATAAGGAAAATCTCAATAGCCCTTTTGGTGTATTGGAGTTTTTACATTGGAATCATTCCTGGAATAATTATAAATATTCATGCGGCCTTGACTTGGAGAAAGCTGCCTCTTTGATGCAGGAGGCCGGGGTAGGCTGGGTAAGAGTTGATTTTTTATGGCAAGATATAGAGCCGCAAGAAGGAAATTTTGATTTTGTTAAATATGATTGCATTGTCCAGGTGCTCAGGAGCAAGGGGATACATATTTTAGGTATTTTGCATTACAGCGCCGATTGGGCCTCTTCATGCGGGGAGTGGAACTGCCCTCCCAAAGATAACAAGCTATTCATCAATTACACAAATAAAGTTATACAGCGTTATAAAGACCAGGTTAAATACTGGGAGCTTTGGAATGAGCCGGATTCCTCTACTTATTGGAAAGAGCAGGATGGCTTAAAGTCTTATTGTGTTTTATTAAAAGAAGTCTATGCTGCTGCCAAGCAAATTGACCCGGAATGCAAAATCTTAAACGGTGGCATCGCCAACGGCATGAGCAGCATCAACAAGCTTTACGATAACGGTGCAAAAGATTATTTCGATATATTGAATATCCATTTCTTTGAAAACCCTTTAAACCCCGGTTCGATTAAGGCGGTGGAAAGCTATCCGAAACTGGCTTATAAGATAATGCGGCGTAACGGCGACGGAGATAAAAAGATATGGATTACCGAAATCGGATGCCCCGGGGTAAAGAGGGGCTTAAAAGTAGGCAGGTGGTGGATGGGCAAGAACCCCACCGAGGGCCAGCAGGCCAGGTGGCTTAAGGATGTTTACACCCAGCTGCTGAAAGATCCGCAGGTTGAGAAAATTTTCTGGGCTTTTTTCCGGGATACGAAAAACCACTGGAATAACGGGGTGGATTATTTCGGCATGGTGCGCTGGGGGTTTTCCCGTAAACCTTCTTTTTACGCCTATCAAGAATGTTTCCGTAAATGGTTTCTTGAACACAGGAAGAAGAACGTTATAATTAATCCAGGGAGGTGACGCTCTTGAAGAAGAAAATAATGATTATCGATGATGAAGAGAGTTTTGCCTTAATGCTGAAGCTGCGGATCGAGAGTTCCGGGGATTATGAAGTTATGGTTTCCCTGGAAGCAAAAGACATAATCAAGCGCATACATGATTTCCGGCCGGATGTTATTTTATTGGACCTGCTTATGCCCGGTATCGGCGGGCTGGATATTTGCGATATGCTGAATCATGACCCTGTCGGCCTGACTATTCCTGTAATAATAGTCTCCGGGGACGATAGGCCTACGGACAAGCTTAAGGCTTTTAAGCTCGGGATCAGCGACTATCTGGTTAAGCCTGTTGATGATGCGAAGCTGATCAAGGCGATAGAAAAAGCTATCTCTCTGAAATCGGAACAATTCTAAAGTGGGAGTCCCTCTCCGATATTGTTAATGCGGGGAGAGGGAGTTGAACCCTCAAGGGTTACCCCACACGCTTCTGAGACGTGCGCGTATGCCATTCCGCCACCCCCGCAATCCATTCAAGTATATATTAGCCTTTTTATCCTGTCAACCAGTTTAGGGACAGGTCTTGCCCCAAAGCAGGGACGTTTCTTGATCCAATCGGAGAAGTGTCCCCAAAAGGTTACATTTTCCTGATTTGATACGACTTTTTATTCTGTTATAAAGGGATTGCCGCAGGGTTTTTTTACTGTTATAATACTAATTTACTTAAGGCTTGGCAAACCGGCAGGCAGAGGGAAGCTATGTTTTTGACTTATTTTAAGATTACCAGTTTAGCAATGGCCCAGATATTCTTCCTGGGTGGCCTGGGGTATATCTTTGTAAAGAAGAATATACTTTCCCATCAGGGGCTGGACGCCTTAAGCCGGCTGGTTATACAGGTTATTTTCCCGGCTTTAATTTTTACCCAGCTGCTGCAGAATTTTAGTTTCAGCCTTTATCCCGACTGGTGGATTTTTCCGCTTACCAGCTTGATAATTACCATTGCCGGGCTGATATTAGGCTGGTTGTTGCTTAAACTCCTGAAGCTAAAGACGCATAAACTGCAGTTTTTAAGCTTAGTTGGTTTTCAGAACTCCGGGTATCTGCCTTTGGCGATTGTCGCGGCGATGTTCACCGGCAGCGATGCCGGCAATATGTTTATTTATATAATATTATTTCTTTTAGGTTTTGACCTTATTGCCTGGTCATGCGGTATATACATGCTTACATATGAAAAACATGCAAAGTTCCGGCTGCGCAGTATTTTCAGCCCCCCGGTGATCGCGAATTTAGCGACCCTTACACTTATAGCTTTAGGCTTAAATAAGTTTATTCCGTATGTAGTATATAAGCCGGTTGAAATGATCGGCAATTGCACATTACCGTTAGCTATGTTTATAGTCGGAGGCAATATTGCCTTGGTGCAATTAAAAAATATCGATAAGAAAGCAGTTTTTCTTCTTCTTTTGGGGAAATTAATCATACTTCCGATAGCCGGCATTGCCATAGTACTTAAGCTGGGATTGCCTTATCTTTTGGGGCTTCTGGTTATTATGCAGCTGGCCATGCCGTCGGCAACTTCACTATCGGTAATTATCCGGCATTACAAGAAAGAGGATGCGCTTATCAGTCAGGGGGTATTTTTCAGCCACATTTTCAGCCTTTTGACTATACCTTTATTTTTGAGTTTGTATTTATCCATGGCTGTGTTAAAATGAGTAAATCTATCCTTACTAACCGCAAGGCTTACAGGGACTATGAAGTCCTGGAGTCTTTGGAGTGCGGCATTGAACTCAAGGGCTCCGAAGTAAAATCTTTGCGCGCCGGCAAGATTAATTTAAACGATAGTTTTGCCCGTATTGATAAACTAGAGGCTTTTTTATATAACGCGCACATCAGCCATTACACGGAAGCCAGCTACCTGAATGTTGACACGGATAGGACGCGAAGGCTTCTCCTGCATAAGAACCAGATTGAAAGGATCGCCGGTAAGCTTGCCCAGAAAGGCCTGACCTTAATACCGCTTAAGGTTTATTTTAATGACCGGGGTTTCGTGAAGCTGGAACTTGGCCTCTGCAAGGGTAAAAAACTTTATGA
>JBAZOE010000092.1:0-5010 GCA_041648875.1 Candidatus Omnitrophota bacterium | reverse complement strand
CTGCCTTTGGTAGCGGATATCCATTTTGATTGGCGCCTGGCAATTGCCGCTATTGAAAATGGAGCGGATAAAATAAGGTTGAATCCCGGCAATATTGATAAAAAACAGGAAATAGAAGCGGTTGTCTCAGCGTTAAAGGCAGCCGGGATACCTTTACGCATAGGGCTTAACTCCGGCTCGGTCAAAGACCCGGGGTCAAGGAAATCCTCGATGGCAGATAAATTAGTATCTGCCTGTATGAATTATGTAAAGATGGTTGAGGGGTTTAAATTTAATAATATAGTAATTTCACTCAAGGCCAATAATGTATTGGATACGTTTGATGCTTATCGCAAGATTTCCAATGTTTGCAGCTATCCTTTGCATCTCGGATTGACTGCTACCGGTTCTGTTTACAATGGGATTATCAAGTCCAGCGTGGCTTTAGGGGCTTTACTTTTGGAGGGCATAGGTGATACAATAAGGGTGTCTTTGACCGAAAAACCCGTAGAAGAGGTTAGGGCGGCTAAATGTATCCTTGAGTCTTTGGCCTTACGCAGCTTCGGGCCGCAGATCATTAGTTGCCCTACCTGTGGCCGTTGTAAGGTTAATCTGGTGGCCATAGTAAAGAACTGGAGAGTAAATTATCTTCCATTGCCTATAAGCCATTGTCCCGGCCGGTAAAATTGGCTATAATGGGTTGCGTGGTTAACGGCCCGGGAGAGGCTAAGGAAGCCGATATCGGGGTTGCTTTTGGCAAAAACGAAGGAGTTTTGTTTAGGCATGGAAAAATTGTCAGGAAAATAGCGCCAGGGGCCTGCGCGCGGGTTGTATTACAGGAACTTAAATCCAAGGAGAAATCGTGATTAATAAATCACTGAAAAATATGGTACGCGAATATTTCATTGCTCAATATAGCAATGACTTATCCAAAAGCGCCGGTAATAAAATAGAAGTAGCGGCTACGATCAGGCAGATCCTTGGAGAAATCCTTAACCAGCCTCGCAGCGCGCTTAAAGATCAAGACAGGGAAGCTATTCTTCAGGACAGGGAAATAATTGTCAATGAATTAGTTGATGAGCTTGCCGGTTTTGGCCCTATCGAGACGCTGATGAGTGATCCTGAAGTTACGGAGATTATGATCAACGGCAGGCACAATGTTTACGTAGAGAAGAATGGGAAGAAATTGATGACCGGTATTAAGTTTGACAGTAACCAGCAACTTATGTATGTTATTCAAAAGATCCTGGCGCCTACCAGGAAGCGTGTAGACGAGGCCCAGCCTTATACGGATGTTTGCCTGCCGGATGGTTCGCGGGTGAATATTATTATCCCGCCGTTAGCTATAGATGGGCCGACAATAACTATCCGTAAGTTTCTTAAGGTAATTCAAAAAGCAGAAGACCTTATCCGCCTGGATACCCTGGATAAGAGAATGGCGGATTTCCTGGTTACCTGCATAAAAAGCAAGGTGAATATGATATTCTCCGGAGCAACAGGCAGCGGTAAGACCACTACCGTAAGCGTGCTTTCCAGCTATATTGACAATGATGAGCGCACAATTGTTATTGAAGATACGGCTGAATTGTATATGGCTCAGGACCATGTGGTCAGGCTTGAAACCAAGCCGCCTAATATAGAAGGAAAAGGCGAAATCAGTATCAGGGATCTTTTTAATAACTCTCTGCGTATGCGGCCTCAAAGGATCATCCTGGGGGAAATCAGAGGTGTCGAGGCTTTGGATATGCTTCAGGCGATGTGCTCCGGGCATAGCGGAGCCCTTTCAGTAATCCACGCGAACTCTCCTCAAGAGGTTATATACCGTTTAGAAACAATGATCTTGATGTCAGGGATACCTATATCTTTAGAGGCGATTCACCGGCAGATTGCCGCGTCTTTAAATTTAATTATTCAGCAGGATCAGCTTGTTGATGGTTCGCGTAAGATAACCCGGATTACCCAAGTGAATGGGCTCAAGGACGGCTGGGTGAATCTGGAGGATATCTTTTTCTACGAGATAAATGATGTTGTTGAGCATGGAAAGGTGAACGGCCGTTTCAGGGCCACCGGTATACATCCGGCATTTTATTCGCTTTTTGCCAAAAGAGGGGTAATTTTACCGAAAGAAATTTTTAATAAGGATTAATATGCTTTGGAGCAAGAGTTTTATCCCGACATTAAAAGAGAACCCGCAGGAGGCCGAATCAACCAGCCATAAGTTATTGCTGCGCGCAGGGCTAGTGCGTATGCTTATGGCGGGAGTGTATTCTTACCTTCCTTTGGGGTTAAAGGTCCTGGAGAATATCCAGGAGATTATCCGGGAGGAGATGAATGCCTGCGGCGCAAATGAATTATTGCTTCCGGCTTTGCAGCCGCTTGAACTTTGGCAGAAAACCGGCCGGGATAAAGATTTAGGCCAGGTGATGTTTGGTTTTAAGGACCGCCGGGGCAGAAGTATTTGCCTTGGTCCGACACACGAAGAGGCGATTACGGACTTAGTCAAGAGCCAGGTCTCAAGCTACAGGCAGCTTCCTTTGGTTTTATACCAGATACAGACTAAATTTCGTGATGAGATTCGGCCGCGTTTCGGGTTGATCCGCGCCTGCGAGTTTATTATGAAAGACGCTTATAGTTTTGACCAGGATGAGGCGGGTTTGGATAAAAATTACCAGGCGATGTTTAGCGCCTATAAGAATATATTTTCACGCCTGGGCTTAAAAATCCTGATTACTGAAGCCGATTCCGGGGTTATGGGAGGTAAAGTTTCGCATGAGTTTATGGTTCCCAGCCAGGACGGGGAAGATATTGTTCTATCATGCCCAAACTGTTCTGCGGCCAGGGCTTTTAAGGAAGAGCAAGGCCAGGAGTGTCCGAAATGCAAATCTAAAATGGATAAGCTAAACTGCATTGAGGTTGGACATATTTTTAAGTTAGGGACAAAATATAGCCAGGCAATGCAGGCTAACTTTTCTGACGCCAGCGGCAAACTTAAGCCAATAATTATGGGTTGTTATGGTATTGGCGTATCCCGGCTGGTTTCGGCGGTAATTGAGCAGCATAATGACAGTGAAGGGATTATCTGGCCGGCTGAAGTAGCGCCTTTTGAAGTGATTATTCTTCCCTTGGATGTAACGGATGCGGCGATTATGAATTCAGCCAAGGATATTTATCGGCAGGTTATTGATGCGGGTAAAGAGGCGCTTTTGGATGACCGGGATGACCGGGCGGGAATTAAATTTAAGGATGCGGATCTTTTGGGGATACCTTTGCAGGTGATTATCGGCCGCAACGCGGTTAAGGATAATGTTGTTGAAATAAAAGTGCGCGCCAGTAAAGAAAAGATAATCTGCCCAAAAGATCAGGCGTTGGAAAAAATAAAGAGTTTAACCAGCGGTGTAGCTGCCGGTTAACAGAATTATATTGGTGTTTATGGATCGAGAGACGCTGAAGCAGGAAATAAGTTCATCAGTTAATGATTTATTTTTAGCGCAAGGCTTTGTTTTGGTGGATATTATTCTCAGGCAGGATGGCTCCGGATTATTGTTAAGCCTGCTTGTTGACAGGCCGCAAGGAGGGATCAGTTTAGGGGAGTGTAGTTTACTAAACCGCCTCATCCGGCAGGAGCTGGCTGAAAGGAATATATTAACCGGCGAATATAGTTTAGAAGTTTCTTCTCCGGGACTTGACAGGCCGTTAAAGACAAAAGAAGATTTTACGCGCTGCCTGAATAAAGAGGCGGTGTTTTTCCTTAATGATTTAGTGAATGGTAAATGTGAGTGGAATGGCATAATCAGCAAGGTCAATGAAACAACTGTATTTGTAGAGCGAACCGGGGAGGTTTTAGAGATCCCCTTAATTAAAATAAACAAGGCAAAACTGGTAATTTAGGAGAATTAAAATGAGTCATGAACTTTTGGCAATTATTGAACAGATTGAACGTGAAAAAGGGATTAAGAAAGAAGTTATGCTTGAAGCGGTGGAAAGCGCTATGCTTAGCGCCGCCAAGAGGGTGATTGATCTAAAACCGGATGAGGAGTTTAAGGTTGAAATTGACCGCTCTACGGGAGAGATCCGCGCTTTTCGTAATAACGAAAAGGTAACCAATATTGATTTTGGGCGTATTGCCGCCTCCACTGCCCGCCAGGTTATTATCCAGAAGATGCGCGAGGCGGAGAAGGATGTTGTCTTTGGAGAGTTCCAGGGCCGCGTAGGAGAGATTGTCAGCGGCACGGTCTATCGTTTTGAGAAGGGCAATGTGATTGTTGACCTTCTGGGTAAAGCTGAAGGTATTTTACTTAAACGCGAGCAGTCTCCCAAGGAGGAGTTTAAGCAAGGCCAGCGTATCCGCGCTTATGTTGTTGAGGTAAAAAAGGATGTGAAAGGGCCCCAGATTATTTTATCGCGCGCGCATCCTAATTTGGTCAAAGAACTGTTTGAATTGGAGGTCCCCGAGATTTACGAGGGAATAGTTGAAATTAAAGCTATATCGCGCCAGGCCGGCGAGCGTACCAAGATTTCGGTCTCTTCAAAGAATGATAAGGTAGATTCAGTAGGCGCCTGTGTTGGTATGCGCGGAAACCGTGTAAGAAATATTGTCAATGAGCTGCAGGGGGAGAAGATCGATATAGTGCGTTTTAATGACGATGTGCGTGAATATATTAAGGCCGCGCTTTCCCCGGCTAAGGTTTCTGAGATAAAGCTGGACAGGGAGAAGATGAAGGCCGAGGTTATTGTGGATGACGATCAGCTTTCATTGAGTATTGGAAAGCATGGCCAGAATGTGCGTCTGGCTTCCAGGCTTGTAGGCTGGGAGTTGGATATTCGGACCAAGAGCATGATTGCCGCCGAGGCGCTGGGCGGAAAAGCAGAGGCTAAAGCAGCCCTTCCGGAAGCAAAAGAGGCCCAAGAGGATGAGGCCAAGGTAAAGAAAACCAGGAAAACAGTTAAGAAAGAAGCCAAAAAAGAAACCAAGAAAATTTCTAAAAAAGAGGGTGTTTCTTTAGAGGATCTCTCGGGAGTTGGAGAAAAAAC
>JBAZOE010000091.1:0-5194 GCA_041648875.1 Candidatus Omnitrophota bacterium | reverse complement strand
GACAGCGATTGTCAGTGCGGCGGAAATTCCTGCGGTCAGTTTATGATTCATCATTCAGTCTCCGTTTGTTTTTCTTTGATTGAAGACCGGTCTATGCCCGGATTGAGTTTATCCAGTACCGCCTGCAGACGGATGCGCGCCGCCTTCGACTCCGGTGTGTCATCTTCCGGTTCCACCAAAGCTTCAACATACGGCGAGTCGCTCACATCATAGAGATCGCCGGTATCGCGAAGCTTCCATTTGGTCTCGCGGGCATACCACTTGTTCCAGCTCAAAGAAAAAGCCCACTCTCTTGCCGCCCCGGGTTTTCCTTGAAGCTGCGGAGCAAAACTGACGCCATCGGCTCCGCTCTGAGCGGACACGCCGGCCAGTTCGAGGCAGGTCGGAAGAATGTCGGTGAAATCCACCATTCCTTCATACACGCTGCCGGCTTTAATTCCGCCGGGCCAGCTGGCCAGCAGCGGCACCCACGCGCCGGTGTCCAAAGGCTTGCTCTTGCCGCCGGGAATTTCACGCCCATCACGCATCTGGGTGGTTACGCCATAACTGCCGTTATCTCCCGCAAACATGACCAGCGTATTGTCGCGCAGGCCCAGCTCGGTCAGTTTGGCCAGCAGTTCGCCGACCTGCCTGTCCAGATATTCGATCAGATAGGGATAATTCGAAATGTCGCCGCGCCGATTGCCGGATTTCCCGTCCGGATTCAACGGTGTGGGGAAATGCGGGCCGTGGGGAATCGGCGAGGCGTAGTAGATGAAAAACGGCTCCGGCCGGCCTTTGCGGCTGCTGAGAAAGTTCAGTGTCCAGTTTTGCAAAAGCTCCGGCGTGTATTTGCCGGCCTTGGGCTCGCCATACTGATTCAAGTGGCCGCCGCTGAAAATACACTGCCGGTCAAAGCCGCATTCGCGCGGATGCGGATAGGTCGTGTCCGCTTCGGAGGTCGTCGGAATTTCCTCATTCTCGTCGCCCTTGGTGCACGGCGGGCCGACGTGCCACTTGCCGACGGCCGCCGTGACATATCCCGCCGCTTTCATCCGCGCAGCAATGGTGGGATGCGCCTGAAAATCGAGTTGATCCGGAACGCCCGGCTTGCCGAGAATCCGGCGGAACCCTGTGCGGAAATTATATTTGCCTGTGAGCACTTCTGAGCGCGACGGCGAACAGACTGCGCAGGCGAACGCATGTCTGAACAGCATGCCTTCTTTAGCCATGGCATCCAGATTCGGTGTTTTTACCGCGCCCAGACCTTTGTAGGTCACGCCGCCGTAACAGCCCAGATCTTCAAACCCGAGGTCGTCGGCGAGGATGAAAATGATATTGGGTCTCGCCGGAGCGGTCGGTGCCGTTTTTCCAACCATTGGTAATCCCAGCGCGGCCACACTGAGACCGGCGAGTTTTATAAAATTCTGTCGTATATTCCGCATGACGGCCTCCTGTTTATTCGAAATCTCCCCACACGGCCGGGTTCTTAAATCCGGGCGGCTTGCGGTTCAGTATCGGCGGAACCGCTTCTTTGGCGAAGACATCCAGCCGGGCGCAAAGTTCCTGAACTTTCTCAGGAGATTGACCGGCCAGATTGTTTTTCTCGTACGGATCTTCCTTAAGATTGAACAGCTCAAAGGTATCAGCGGCATCGCGTGCGCTCTTTTTATCTTCTTTTGACGCTTTCTTGCCCGATCCGGAATCACCTTCTTCATCAAAGACATCTTTTCCGTTGCGGACCAGTTTCCAGTTGCCCATCCGGATTGCGCCTTCGCGTCCGACGTTGTTGAGAAAGATGGCATCATGCGGCGACGGTTTGCCTTGCGCTATAGTCGGCCAGGCATCGCGTCCGTCCGGCGGCAGCTTCTGGTCGAGTGACGCACCGGCCAGCTTCAGCAGGGTGGGGTACCAATCCACCATATGCAGCGGTTCAGCGACGACGGATCCCGCCGGAATATGACCATCCCATGTGGCAAAAGCCGGGACGCGCGTGCCGCCTTCATAGAGCGTGCTTTTCCCGCCGCGCAGCAGCCCGTTGCTGGCGATTTGGATTAGCTCGCCTTTACTGGGCATACCGCCGTTATCGCTGGAGAAAATTAAGAGCGTATTTTTGCGCAGCCCCTGCCGTTCAACGGCGGCAACGATCTGTCCGATCGCTTCATCCATTGCGGCAACCATGCCGGCGTAAGTCCGGCGGGGCTCGGGCAGGTGCGCATAAGGCGCTGAATACTCCGGCGGGCATTGGAAAGGCGAGTGCGGCGCATTGAACGCAACATAAAGAAAGAGCGGCCTGGCCTTGTCGCGCTGTTCGATGAGCCGGATGGATTCTTTGGCGATCAGGTGTGTCGTGTATCCTTCATCGCGGCAGACCTTTTCGTCACGGTGCCAGTCAAAGCCGTTGGCTTCTATGTGGGTGAAGTAATCCAAGGCTCCCATGAAGAAGCCGTATTGATGATCGAATCCTCGCTGCATCGGCAGATATTCCTTCTTGGCCACACCGAGATGCCATTTGCCGCAAATCGCAGTCTCGTATCCCGCTTCGCGCAGGGCTTGCGGCAGTGTGCGCTCTTCGACCGGCAGACCGTGCTGTCCGCCGGGGCGGAGCACGTTATACTGCAATCCGTAGCGGATTGGATAACGGCCCGTCATCAAACTGGCGCGCGAAGGGGTGCAGACCGGCATCACGTAAAACGCCTCCAGCTTCACGCCTTCGGCGGCGAGCTTATCGATATTCGGTGTCTTGATGTCCGGTCCGTGAAACCCTACGTCGGCCCAGCCGAGGTCGTCGGCCAGAATATAAACGATATTCGGCCGTGTCTTTTCCGAACCTTGAATCTCCGCTGCTTTTCCGGGCATTGGAAAACCAATGACCGCCGCACCAAACCCGGCCAGTTTCAGCAATTTGTTTCCAGCATTCAGCATAACAGCTTTTTTTCGCAATTTTTCGGCAGGCACAGGTTTAAAAGATAACGCGGTTACAGCCTTTTTAGTATTTTAATTTCCGCTTATTTTTTGTTTTGGCGGATTGCGGTTCTGTACAGGTGATCGTGTTCGCCGTACTGCTGACGCAAGGCACCCGGTTTCTGTTTGCCGGAGTCACAGGAATCGGCCCATTGGCATGCCGGAGTGATCCGGAGAGAGCAGATTCAGGGTTCCTTCGGTAGCGCGTCGGGCTTTCCGGCCTCGCCGTAGTGGACTTTTCTGTATTCACTGGGGCTCAAACCTAATGTTTTGGTGAAGCGGCGGGTAAAATAGAACGCGCTGGCGAAGCCGGTGTGCTCGGCAATCTCGCTGATCCGCAGCCCGGTGTGCATAAGCCAGTAGCGGGCTTCCTGCAGACGCTCTTTCTCAATGAACTGCTGTACGCTGCAGTTGAGCCGGGCGCGGAACAGCTGTTGCAGGCGGGAAGGGGAAAGACCGGCGTGTTTTGCTACGCCGCTGACCGGAAGGCTCTGCCGAAGATTTTCCGTGATCCAGCGCCGGGCGGCTTTTACAGGATCTCTTGCACCTCCCGGGCGATATTCAGGCTCATGTTCCCGGCACATTTCGCGCAGTAACAGCTGGATATTCGCGGAGAGAACGGGCAGGTCGGGTTTGTCAAAACTTTCAAACTCCCTCAGCAGGCGTGAGAAGCAGCCCAGCAAATACGCCGGATCCTCGAACCGCTGCGGACGCTCAAAAATGGCACGCAGCCAATCCTTGTCGAAGTCTTCACCTGAGAACACTACCCAGGAGTGACTCCATGAGCGCTCTGCATTGCCGAAATGATGCGGGCGGTTCCAGTCCCAAAAAATCATAGTTTCCGGCAACACCTTGATTAACTCGCCCATGACCTCGACCTCAACCGGATCATGGAACAGCACGCACAGGGCTCCCCGGTGTCCGCGGCGGCGGGACACAAACCCCGGCGGCATCACCTCCTCTCGCCCCACCCCGTACAAACGGATGCGGGCGTTGAATCGCGGGTCATCGTCGGAAAAACCAATTCGGTTCATAATTATCCAAAAGTGCATGTTTTTTCTCCTATCGTCAATTCCGCAGGCATCCTAATCGTGTATTGTGCATTTCAATTCAGGAGCGCCGGGTGGATGATGCGGGCCTGAAAAATATTTTAAACCATTGTATCGGGAGTGAGGGGCGGTAAGAAAGTGAGATAGGCTGAACCTAGAACAGGGAGAAACAATGAAGAAAAAAGTATGAGGAATAATGCTGATGGCTGCGGGGTTGTGCTTCGCGGCTCAGGCGGCGGATGTCATTAGGGCGACGGTCAATACAAATAATATTGAGTCAGGGCCGGCTTGGGAGGGTGGCATAGCTCCGACGAGCGCTGACGTTGCGGTGTGGGATAGAGCCTATGGAACGGCGGTCGCGACAAATGCCTTGGGTGCCGATGTTTCCTGGCAGGGAATCAGAATGGGGACTACTGTCGGCAGGGGCATTACGATTAATGGAATTACTCCGACTATTACTCTGGGTTCTGCCGGGATCGACCTGACCCAGGCGCGGTTCAACTTTACCATCAACCCGAATGTAGCGTTGAATGCGTCTCAGACCTGGTCCGTAAGCAACAGCCGGACGCTGACAGTGAACGGCATTGTTTCCGGCGGAGCGGCCAATGTGTTGACCAAAGATGATCTGGGAACTTTGACGCTGAACGGCGCGAACAGCTACAGCGGCGGCACGGTTCATAATGCCGGAACACTGATTGTCGGCAATGCCAGCGCGCTGGGAACCGGCGGTCTGACAATGAAAAGCGGCAGTATTCTGCAGAGCGGGATCGATTTGACACTGGCGAATAATGTGACACTGGACGGTGATGCGACCTTCGCCGGCGCTAATAACATCAAGCTGGACGGTGTGATCAGCGGCAGCGGCAGCCTGACGAAAAAAGCGGGTGCCGGTATTGTGCTGACATTGACCGGCGCGAACACCTACAGCGGCGGGACCACCAATTTTAACGGCGGACGAATCACCATCCAGAATGTCAATGCGCTGGGGACAGGTACGTATACGGTCGACAGCACAGCCGGCAAGACGGTGACCTATTTGAGTGGAGATCTCCATGCCGGTAATGGCGGTTTTGGTATTACGAATGATATTGCCGTCATAGGGACGGACAACAATTTCAATGCTCTTCACAGCGATGTGCTCTTGTCGGGCACGATAAGCGGCAGCGGTTCACTGGGCGTAAACGGGTTTAATGACGGGCTTC
>JBAZOE010000090.1:0-5252 GCA_041648875.1 Candidatus Omnitrophota bacterium | reverse complement strand
ATAACGCAAGCCAGGTTGATAAATATGTTACTTTAAAAAGAGTGATTGTGCGTAAGCGCCAGGATGCGGCAGGTGTAGTGCACGATGGAGAAGGCGCGGATTAGTCAGCATATAGTAGATAGTATATGGCAGGCAGGGAAAACAATTGTGGAGCCAAAAGCATAAATAAGCGAGGTAAAATATGCGTTCGGATCAAATAAAGAAAGGTTTGGAAAGAGTGCCTCATCGGGCGCTCTTGCACGCAACCGGCTTATCGCGTAATGATTTAAAGCGTCCGTTTATCGGAGTAGCCACATCTTTTACTGATCTTATTCCCGGACATGTCGGCATGCGCGACCTGGAAAGGTTTATTGAACGCGGGGTTTGCTATGGCGGCGGAGTACCATTTTTATTCGGTGTGCCCGGTATCTGCGATGGCATAGCCATGGGTCATTTGGGGATGTGCTATCCTTTGGCCCTAAGAGAGCTTGTTGCGGATATGATTGAAACAGTATGTAACGCCCATCAGCTGGATGGAATAGTCTGTCTTACTAACTGCGATAAGATCACTCCGGGTATGCTTATGGGGGCAGCGCGGTTAAATATACCGGCGATAATTGTTACCGCCGGGCCGATGCTCTCCGGACATTATAATAAAAGAAAGTTAGCTTTTGTGCACGATACTTATGAAGGAATGGGCAGGGCCAAAAAAGGGGACATCACGCAGGAAGAATTAACTTGTTTGGAAATGGAGGCTTGTCCCGGACAGGGTTCATGCCAGGGGTTATATACGGCAAACACTATGGCCTGCCTTACAGAGACAATGGGTATGTCTATTCCCGGCTGTGGCAGCGCCCTGGCTGGTTCAGCCAAGAAACGCAGAATTGCGCAAGGCTCCGGCGAAAGAGTTGTGGAGCTGGTTAAGCAGAATATCTGCCCCCGTGATATTATTACCCAAGAATCTCTGGAGAATGCAATTGTTGTGGATATGGCTTTAGGCGGATCGAGCAACACGGTTTTACATCTTATGGCGATTGCCCATGAAGCGGGGATAAAGCTGGACCTTAAAACTTTTGATAAAATCAGTAAAAGCGTGCCGCATATCACTAATCTTGAGCCCGCGGGTGAACATTTTATGGAGGACGTAGAGTATGCCGGCGGGATCCCGGCGGTATTAAAGAGGCTAAAATCCAAGCTGAATAATACGTTTAATGTCAGCGGCGAAAAGACATTTGAGATCGCTGATAAAGCGAAGATTTTTGATGAAGAGGTAATCCGGCCGTTCGAGTATGCATATCATAAACAGGGCGGCATAGCTGTTCTTTACGGTAACCTGGCGCCTGATGGGGCAGTAGTGAAGCAGTCCGGGGTAAACGTTAAAATGATGAAATTTTCCGGTAAGGCAAAAGTGTTTAACCGCGAAGAAGAGGCAATGCAGGCGATCATGAATAATAAGATCAAGAAAGGTGATTGCGTGGTCATCCGCTACGAAGGACCCGCAGGCGGCCCGGGTATGCGCGAGATGCTTGCCCCTACCGCTGCGATCGTGGGGTTGGGCTTGGCGGATTCGGTTGCCTTGATTACCGACGGACGTTTCTCCGGAGGAACTAAAGGACCCTGTATCGGACATATTTCACCCGAAGCTTCCGCAGGCGGGCCGATTGCAATTATCAGGGATGGTGATACAATAAATATCGATATAGCGAATCGTAAGATTGAATTAGATTTGAGCAAGGCGGAAATAGAAAAGAGGTTTAAAGGCTGGATACCGGTTGCTCCAAAAATTAAAACCGGATATCTCTCCCGTTACTCCAGGTTAGTTAGTTCCGCGGATAAGGGAGCGATTCTACTTTAGTAAAAATGCGGGCTTTTCTAAGAGCTGTTATTATTGCGGCAGGACTGTTCTGGTTTTTTATGGGGACAATAGGTATAGGGGTATCCCTTTCCTATATCAGCCCAATAGAACATATATTTTCAATAGTTTTTTTGCTTGTCACTACATCCCTTTTCTTTTGGTTTGCCATACGGTTAAAAAAGAAAGAACCAGGGGCCAAGGTTAGCGTGAAAAAAGAAATGATTAGGGTAGGTAAATATTGGCTGGTATTTTTTATATCTGCCTTTATTTTTAGCGTTCTTACGATGATATTTTTTCCAATAGGAAGATAAAAACAAGATGACCGGAGCGCAAATATTATTAGAGTCTTTAAAGCGGGCAGGGGTAGAGGTGATCTTCGGTTACCCCGGGGGCCAGGTCCTGCCTATATTTGACCAACTTTATGACTTTGATATAAAATTTATTTTGACCCGTCATGAACAGGGAGCTGCGCACGCGGCAGACGGCTATGCCCGGGTAACCGGCAGGGTAGGGGTTTGTTTGGCAACCAGCGGCCCGGGCGCGACCAACCTTGTAACCGGCATTGCCAACGCTTACATGGATTCAATCCCCATGGTAGCGATAACCGGCCAGGTGGGTACGCATCTGATTGGTAATGACGCTTTCCAGGAGGCTGATGTTACCGGTATCACCCGGCCCATAACCAAACATAATTTTCTGGTGAAAGATGTAAAAGATTTGAGCCGGACTATTGCTGAGGCTTTTTATATCGCTTCCAGCGGCCGGCCCGGACCTGTGTTAGTCGATATCCCCGTGGATGTGCAGCGGGCTGAAACTGAATTTATCTGGCCTGAAAAAATAAAGATACGCAGCTATCAGCCTACTTATTCAGGCCATCCGGGACAAATCAAGAAAGCCGCTAAATTAATTTCTGCCGCCAAAAAACCCATTATTTACGCCGGCGGCGGGATAATCAGTTCAGGGGCGCATATTTTGTTAAGGGAACTGGCGGAAAAGATTCAGGCTCCGGTAACTACAACTTTTATGGGGCTGGGTGGTTTTGCCGGCACGCATAAACTGTCGCTTGGCATGCTTGGTATGCATGGGACTGCTTACGCCAATCACGCTATCATGGAGTCAGATTTAATCATTGCTATAGGGGCCCGTTTCGACGACCGCGTAACCGGCAGGCTGGATACCTTCGCTCCATACGCCAAGGTGATTCATATCGATATTGACCCTTCATCAATCAGTAAGAATGTCAAGGTGGATGTTCCAATAGTAGGGGATGCTAAAAACATTATTGGCTCGTTGATTAAGCAGATCAAAAAGGCTCCTGATACTCAAACGTGGCTTAAGACTGTGGAGGCCTGGAAGAAGAAACATCCTTTGGCTTATAAACATACCGGTAGGTTGATCAAGCCCCAGTATATCCTTGAGCAACTTTGGGATTTAACCAAGGGGAATGCGGTGATCTGTACCGAGGTGGGACAGAGCCAGATGTGGGCCTGCCAGTGGTATAAGTATCTTACTCCCCGTACATTCATTTCATCGGGAGGCCTTGGGACAATGGGGTTTGGCTTTCCGGCGGCAATAGGAGCTAAACTTGGCTGCCCGGATAAAGAAGTTTTTAACATTGCCGGAGACGGCTCTATACAAATGAATATTCAGGAGTTGGCTACTTGTGTAGCGAATAAAATAAACGTGAAGGTATTGATTTTTAACAATGGTTTTCTGGGAATGGTCAGGCAGTGGCAGGAGTTATTTTATAAGAAACGCTATTCCTATACTCCGATCACCAGCCCGGATTATGTGAAACTAGCTGCCAGTTACGGGGCCATCGGGATACGGGTAACTAAGAAGTCCGAGGTGCGTAAAGCCCTTGAGAAAACAATTAAAACGGACAATACGGTGTTTGTTGATTTCCGGATAGAACCGGAAGAAAACGTCTGGCCGATGGTTCCGGCCGGCCAGGCCATAAATAAGATGATCGACGGGTTGGCATAATGAGACATACTATATCGGTATTGGTAGAGAATAAATTCGGGGTCCTGGCGCGTATCGCCGGCTTATTCAGCGCCCGCGGTTATAATATCGCCTCTTTAGCGGTCAGCGAGACGATGGATCCTTCTATTTCATATATGACCATGGTGGTAGAGGTAAAGGATGAGGATGTCCTGGAGCAGATAAAAAAGCAGCTTAATAAACTTATAGATGTTATTACGGTAACCGATTTTACCAAAAGAGAACACATTGACCGTGAGTTGATCCTGGCAAAGATAAACTACGCCTCAAAAGATAAGGATAAGCTGGAGGCTATCTTTAATAAATTCGTCGGTAAGATCATTCATCATAAAGAGGATACCGCGATCATTGAGGCGGTAGGGGATGCCCAGCAGATTAAGCTACTGCTTGAAGAATTGAGTAAATTCGGGATACAGGAATTAGTTAGGACAGGAAAATTGGCAATCAGTAATTAGTCAGGGACGTTTCTGGATCCAAAGCAGGGACGTTTCTGAGCTCAAACGGAGAAGTGTCCCCGGGGACAGTTCTCCGATGGGATTGAGAAACGTCCCTAAAACAGGAGGAGAGATGGCAAAGATTTACTATGATCAGGACGCGGATTTGAATATTTTGAAAGATAAGGCAATCGCGATCATCGGATACGGTATCCAGGGACGCGGGCAGTCACTATGCCTTAGGGACTCAGGCTGTCGGGTAATCGTTTCCGAGATGGAGGGAACCCCCAATTACGAACAGGCAAAAAAGGACGGCTTTACCCCTGTAAGCGCGGCTGAGGCGGCAAAAGCGGCGGATATTATTCAGATACTTACTCAGGACCATCTACAGGCCAAGGTTTATAAAGAGTCGATCAAACCGAACCTGAAAAAAGGCAAGGCGCTTTGTTTTTCTCACGGATTCAATATCCGTTTTAAGCAGATCAAGCCTCCTAAAAACGTAGATGTTTTTATGGTTGCTCCTAAAGGCCCCGGTGCATTGGTAAGAAAAATGTATGAAGAGGGTAAAGGTGTCCCTTCACTGGTTGCTGTTTACCAGGATGCCAGCGGAAGCGCCCTTAAAACAGCTTTGGCTTATGCCAAGGCTTTGAAAGCAACTACCGCCGGAGTGATTGAGACGACCTTTGAAGAGGAGACGGAAACTGATCTTTTCGGGGAGCAAGCGGTGCTTTGCGGAGGGGTAAGCGAATTAATCAAGGCAGGTTTTGATACTTTGATTGAGGCAGGATATCAGCCGGAGATCGCTTATTTTGAGGTCCTTCACGAATTAAAACTGATTACCGATTTGATACAAGAGAGAGGTATCAGCGGCATGCGCAGAGGGGTATCGAATACCGCCTGTTACGGCGACCTTACCCGCGGCCCAAGGATAATCACGCAAAAGACCCGCAAGGAAATGAAGAAGATACTTAAGGAGATTA
>JBAZOE010000089.1:0-5324 GCA_041648875.1 Candidatus Omnitrophota bacterium | reverse complement strand
CAGGATGATCGGCCATATTACGTATATGAGCGATAAATCCATGGCCGAGAAGTTTGGCCGCGCCAAGAAAGGCGCGGGGGAGCATTTTAAATTTACCGCTGATTTTGAAGTGGAAGGGTATTTGCGTTATCGCGGGGATAATTTTGTGAAGCGTTTTGATGCCAACTCCTATCTTTATATTACCAAGGCAATGGATAATTTCGATGCCTCGGGAGGACGGTGTTTTGAGGAGGTCCTGGAAGGCACTAAAGTAAAAGTTTTGGTTATTTCTTTTAAATCCGATTGGCTGTACCCGGCGTATCAATCTAAAGAGATAGTCAAAGCTTGCAAGCTTTCGGGGGTTGAGACAACCTACTGTGAAATTGCTTCAACCTATGGCCACGACGCGTTTCTTTTAGAGGTTGAAGAGGAAACACACTTGATCAAGCACTTTCTTAAAAAAATGCTTTATGCTTATGAGGTGACCGGTGATTATGGCGCGTAAAGATATCCAGCTGGACCATGAGGTGATCCTGGGTTTGGTTAAACCACAATCTACTGTTTTAGACTTAGGCTGCGGTAACGGGGACCTTTTGTATCTGTTAATCAGGGAGAAAAAAGCGCGTGTCCAGGGAATTGAAATTGACGAGCAGGCGATTTATAAGTGCGTAGCCAAGGGTTTAAATGTATTCCATGGGGATGTTGACAGCGGGCTGGCTGAATTCAAGGACAAATCTTTTGATTATGTGGTGCTTAACCAAAGCCTGCAGCAGATCCTTCATGTGGATAAAGTGCTTATCGATGCTCTGCGGGTGGGGAAAAAAGTAATTGTGGGTTTTCCCAACTTTGCGCATTACAGGTCAAGGCTGCAGATGTTTTTTCAGGGCAGGACTCCGGTAACCGGGGCGCTGCCTTACCAGTGGTATGAAACGCCTAACTTGCATTTTTTGAGCATATCTGATTTTAAGAATTACTGCCGGATTAAAGGCATTAATATCGAGCGCGGCGTTTGTATCGGGCAGCTAAGGAGGATCCCGTTTCTGCCAAATTTGTTCGCCCAAACCGGAATATTTTTAATTTCAAAATGATAGCCTGATTTTCCAGGCTATCATTTTGATTATGAGGCTGTTAAGCCGAAGGATTTAGTCATTGGAGGGAATATGCCTTATATCAATTTGAAATTAGTGGGAAAGCTGAGTAAAGATCAAAAAGAAAAGATCGCCAAGGAATTCTCCGATACCTTGTTAAGAGTCGCCGGCAAACCCAAGGAAAGCCTTTATCTGGTTATCGATGAGGTAAGCGGCGAGAATTGGGCAAAAGGGGATAAGTTTTTTGGGTAACTTCGTTGTTTTAGCCGGGAAAATAAGTTATACTTTCATATGAAGAATATAGTAAAAATTCTGGTTATTTTTATGATTTTGACTCTGGTTGTTGGCCCGCTAGTAGAGTATGTCTATGCCAGTACGCATCAAGGCTGCGCCTGTTGTGATAATAAATGCAATAGCTCAAACAAATGCCATGAAAATACAAAGATTTGTTTTTGCGGTTATTCTGCGCCGCTCCAGGTTTATTTAATAAAGGCCGCTACATTGCCTAAGCTTGCATTCTTAGGGTTTTCTGTTTCTAAGCCCTGTTTTGCCTATGGCTATCTTTCTGTTGAAGATATCTTTCACCCTCCGAAAACCAGCCGTTCTTAATTTCTATCGATAAAATTCAAATTTAAGGAGGTTTAACATGAAAAAATGTCTATTTATAAGTGCGCTTATTATGGCTATGTTTTTTGCCAATAGCTATGTTTGGGCGGCGGATTCTTGCGGCGCAAAGAATAGCTGTAAATGCGCTGACTGTAAATGCAGTATGAAGTGCGGTTGTTAAGATAGTAACAAATAATAAAAAGGGAGGGGATAAATTCCTCTCCCTTTTTATTGCCAGGAATTTGTTGACAATTATCATAAAAAGTGTTTTAATCATTCATCATATGGGGAGGTTGGTTAACCGGCCTGAGAGTTCCGCGCGATAAGCGGATTACCCTAAAACACCTGATCTGGATAATGCCAGCGGAGGAAAAGGAGCGTGTCAATCTTGATCCCTGTGCTTGCGGCATGGGGATTTTTGCTTACAACTTAAATAGGAGGCCAAAGTGAAACTAGATGAAATAGTTATTTCAAAAGCGATAATTGAGTCTTATAAAGAAAAACTGGTAAAGGCACTTGATGTTGATGTGGCGATTGTCGGAGCCGGGCCTGCCGGCATGGTCTGCGGTTATTATTTAGCTAAGGCGGGTAAACAAGTAGTGCTTTTTGAAAGGAAGCTCTCGGTTGGCGGCGGCATGTGGGGCGGGGGTATTATGTTTAATGAGATAGTGGTCCAGCATAAAGCCAGGGGTATCCTGGATGAATTCGGCATTAAAAGCAGGCTTTATGAAACGGGCTATTATCTGGCTGATTCAATCGAGGCTGTTTCAACCATTTGCTCTAAGGCGGTAAAGGCGGGCTTAAAGATTTTTAACCTTATGAGCGTGGAAGATGTAATGGTGCGTAATAAAAAAGTATCCGGCCTGGTATTAAATTGGAGTGCCGTTGAGATGGCTAAATTGCACGTTGATCCTATTACTATGCGCGCTAAAGTTGTTGTTGACGCTACGGGGCATCCGGCGGAGGTTGCCCGTATCATAGAGAAGAAATCCGGTATCCGGCTTAAGACAAAGACCGGTAAGACTATGGGCGAGCAGTCGATGTGGGCGGATGTGGGAGAGAATACGATTGTGCGCAATTCAAAAGAAATCTGCCCCGGTTTATACGCCTGCGGCATGTGCGCAAACGCCGTATTCGGCGGCCCGCGCATGGGCCCGGTATTCGGGGGGATGCTTTTGGCAGGCCAGAAAGTTGCCAAAGATTTGATTAAGAAAATTTAGCCCGGCTTAATGGACTTTGAAGAATCCTTGGGGGCTTGAAAAATAGCTAAAAATATGTTACACTTCTGTGTAAATTGACATTTTGACAATTTGGTATTTTAACTATTAACCTAATGATAAGGGCTAACCAGCAGTAATGCTGGGGCGCAAAGCTTCCGGTCCTCTTAAAAAGAGGAAAGCGGGGTTGCCAAGTAGGGATAAAACCCTAAAATGTGCCTTTTAGGGTTTTTTGTTTATTGGCATACTTTTGTTCCGCTTGCTTAACGATGGAGGCTTAAATTTTGGGAAAGGAGAGTAAGATGAAAAAGGTTTTACATAGGGCCTTGGCTAAAGCCAAGAAACAGCATAAAAAGCATATGAATTTTCTTAAAGCATTGAGGCTTTTTGAAGGTATGCCGTTGTTTGGAATACGCCGCTAAGGAGGTGGTTAAATATGCATGATAGTAAGGGCCAAGTAACTACGCATAGAGTAATTACCATGTTAGGCCGTCAGGAGATGGATTATCTTGATAAAATAGGCAAAGATGCCTTATTTTCTACCGGCCATAAACTTTCCTATAATGATATCTTGCGCGGCCTTATTGATTTTGCTATGGAGGCAGGTATATCCGGCGAGAAAATAGATTCAGCCAAGTCTTTTAAAGAAAAACTATCGTATCAATTAGGGAAAATAGAGATTAAAAAAGGAGGAAGCTAATGAAGAACTTAATTTTAATTCTGAGCGTATTCACGTTAATTTTTGGGTGTTTAACGATTGGGTATTGTTATGATAATGATTCTGATAACGAATTTACCTTTACATCTCCTCCTGTGGAGATTGACCGGGATGAAATCCCGTATGCCGGTTCTCCGGTTAATAAACTTGAGCGCGGGATAATCAATATGGCTACATTTTGGATGGAGTTGCCTGCTGAAGTTGCAAAGGTTTCTAATGAGCAGGATCCTGCGGCTGGGGTAACTATAGGAGTGGTTAATGGGACAATCACCAGCGCTATGCGCGCCTTGGCCGGAGTCTATGATACAATTACTTTCCCGGTCCCCTCGTATACTAAACCGGCGATGAAACCGGAATATGCCTGGAAGGTGGCGGATGATAAGATAAGAGCCTGGCTCTGGTAAGCAAGAAGCAGCAATCTTGAAATTAAAGGGCGTCCTTGAAAAAGGGCGCCTTTTTTTGGTTAGATTTACTCACCTTCTGCGTCAATTATGCCAGGAGGTGTAAAATGTGGACAAAAATAATTGGTTTGGCGATGGCCTGGTTAATTGTTATGCCGGGAGTCATTTTAGCGCAGGATCTTACCTGGGAGGACATAAGCGGGGATAATCATGACGCGCGGGCTATTTTGGTAAGTCCGGGGGATAGCGGTATTATTTTCGCAGGCTCCGGAGGTAATGTATTGAAGAGTGATGATGCGGGTAAGAATTGGCGCAGGGTATTATCGATAAGAGGGACGTTAAAAGATATCAATCTTTTGGCGTTTGCTTCCTCCAGTTTAAACGTTATTTATGCGGCTACTGATAATGGTTTATACCGCAGTGAAGATTTAGGCGATCGCTGGGAAAGGGTGTTCCGGGGGAAAAATAGTAAAGAGAGCCAGTGTACTGCTGTGTTGGCTGCTCCTCATGTTATTTTTGTTGGGACAAGAGCGGGGCTTTTTATGAGCCATGACAACGGCCGGAGTTGGCAAAAAGAAAACGGTAAAATAAACAAATCCGTTATTTTTAATATCGATTCTAATCTCAGGCAGAGTAAGGTTATTTATTTGGCTGCCGCCAGCGGGATATTTAAATCCCTGGACAACGGGGAAAGCTGGGAGAGGGTTTTTGTGAGTTTCCAAAAAGAAGATAATCAACAAGGGGATACTGATATTGATGATACCGATGGGGAAGTAGGTTTATTTGATATTAATTTTGTAAAGGCAGATATTAAAAGTCCTGAATGTGTGTATTTCTCCAGCTCCAAAGGAGTTTATAAAAGCTCTGATCAAGCTAAAACATGGAGCAAGTTAAGCGAATATGGTTTATTGGACCGCGATGTAAAAATGTTTTGTTTATCGCCTGATTCCGGGATCTTTGGCCTTAGCCGTTCGGGTGTGTTTTTATATCAAGATGACCGCTGGAAAGAGGTTTCTTTTGATTTATCCGCCGGGAAGTTGAATTATCTTGTTTTAGATGACAAAGGAAATATTTATGCCGTAGGAGATAAAGGGATATTTAAAAGCAGCCGGAAAAACTCCTTTGGTATTTCCGGGCAGGTTTTGCTTCAGGAGTATTTCAAGCGCGAGCCAAAGATAGCGGATGTGCAAAAAGCGGCAATAGAATATGCCGAGGTAAGCCCGGAAAAAATAGCTCAATGGAGAAGGAAGGCGGCGAAAAAAGCATTATTGCCGCAGGTAAGCATTGGGTTGGACCGTAACTCAACCGATCTTTG
>JBAZOE010000088.1:0-5334 GCA_041648875.1 Candidatus Omnitrophota bacterium | reverse complement strand
AGTATTACTATCGATGCCCGCCTGATCCAGGCGGCAGATATCCTTGAGCATGAAAAAGTAGAGGTGCTTAATCTTAGCAATGGGCAGCGTATTGAAACTTATGTGATTAAAGGCAAGCCCGGAAGCGGAGTAGTTTGTTTGAATGGCCCTGCTGCCCGGGGAGCTTGCGTTGGAGACCAGGTGATTATCGTTTCTTACGTCTTGCTTGAAGATGCGCCGGCAAATAAAATTAAACCGAAAGTCATTAAAGTAAATGCCAGGAACCAGATTAAAAGTTAGAATATTGGGTGATCCTGTATTAAGGAAGAAAGCAAAGCCGGCCAAAGAGGTTACTGCTGAACATCGCAGGATCCTGAATTTAATGGCGGAGTCGATGTACGGCAGTTCCGGGATCGGCCTGGCCGCCCCTCAGGTTGGTATAAGCACGCGGTTAATTGTGGCGGACATAGGGGAGGGCCTTTATAAGCTGGTTAATCCCAAAATTGTAAAGCACCAGGGTTTTCAGGCTATCCAGGAAGGTTGCCTTAGCGTACCGGGAATCTGTATCAAGGTAAGGCGTTCAAAACAGATATGGGTGGAGGCGCTCGATGAAAATAACCGGCCGTTAAAAATAGAAGCTAAAGACCTCTTCGCTTGTGTTTTGCAGCATGAGATTGACCATTTAGAAGGAAGATTGATAATTGATTATACGTCTTTCCTGGAGAAGTTGAAAATCAAAAGAAAATTGGCGGCGTTAAAGAAAAGCGCAAAGGCCGTTAAATTGCAGCTTTAGCGAGGTTATCCTAAATGTATGATTTAATTATTGTCGGCGCTGGTCCCGCGGGGCTTACTGCCGCCTTATATGCCGGGCGCAGCCGTTTGGATACGCTTTTAATTGAGAAGATGGCTCCCGGCGGCAGGATCCTGATGAGCGAGAGTATTGAGAATTATCCGGGTTTTCCCGGCGGCATATCTACCGTTGAATTGATCAGCCGCATGGAACAGCAGGTCAAGGAATTAGGCGTAAAGATCGAAAGTGACGAAGTATTGGATTTAGATTGTGAAAAAAAGACAATTACGGCTTCAGGCGCGACATATGCGGCTAGGGCGGTTATTATTGCCAGCGGCGCGCATCCGCGTAAATTAAATGTTCCTGGTGAAAAAGAGTTTACCGGCCGCGGGGTTTCATATTGCGCTACCTGCGACGCTCCATTCTATAAAGGAAAAAAAGTGGTGCTTATCGGAGGCGGGAACGCGGTTGCCGAAGAGGCAATATATCTTAGCCGTTTTGCCGGCTCAGTCAGCGTAATTCATCGTCGCCAGGACCTGCGCGCTTCAGAAATTTTGCAGGAAAAGATGCGGCAGGATAAAAAAATCAGCTTTATTCTAAGCAGCCTGGTGACCGAAATCAAAGGAACCCAAAAAGTTGAGGCAGTAAGGGTCAAGGATTTATCTACCGGCAAAGAAAGTGATCTTGCCTGTGATGGCGTCTTTATTTATATTGGTTATGAGCCTGAAACGGTATTTTTAAAAGGCAAGCTGCATATGGATGAAGCCGGTTTTATCATCTCAAACGAATCTATGGCTACTTCAGTTGAAGGGGTATTTGCCTGCGGCGATTGCCGTAAAAAGAGTTTATACCAGGTTATAAACGCCTGTGGTGACGGTGCGGTGGCAGCCGATTCTGCGTACAAGTTTATTGCGGATAGGAGCGGGTAGATGGAAAATTTTCCCACGGTTAATAAAAAATTGGCTGATTGGATAATTAAGATGGCCAAGCTTTGCGGACCTGAGCGCGTTGTTTGGATTGACGGCTCTGAGGAGCAAAAATTGTCCCTTGAAAAAGAATGTGTCGCTTCGGGGGAGTTACTGCGTTTGAATAAGGACAAATTACCGGGTTGCTTCCTGCATCGGACTGCCCATGATGATGTTTCGCGCACGGAACATTTAACCTTTATCTGTACTAAGAAAAAACAGGATGCCGGGCCGAATAACAATTGGATGCCTCCGGCTCAGGCTTATCGTAAGGCAATCCCTATATTTAAGGGTTCTATGGCGGCAAGGACAATGTACGTGATCCCGTTTTCTATGGGGCCGGTAGGTTCGCCTTTTAGCAAAATCGGAGTGGAGCTGACGGATTCGCGTTATGTTGTTTTGAATATGTTAATTATGGCCCGTTGCGGCCAAGCCGTATTAAGGCAGCTGGAAAAAGAGGATGATTTTACTAAATGCCTGCATTCAAAAGCCCAATTGGATATTAATAAGAGATTGATTTTGCATTTTCCGGAAGATAATACCATTTGGAGCGTGGGTTCAGGGTATGGAGGCAATGTGCTTCTTGGTAAAAAATGCCTTTCTCTGCGTATCGCCAGCTATGTCGCCCGGAAAGAAAAATGGATGGCTGAGCATATGTTGATTATGGGTATCGAGGAGCCTAACGGCCATGTCGAATATATAGCCGCGGCTTTTCCCAGCGCCTGTGGCAAGACAAATCTGGCGATGACAGTCCCTCCTGAAGGGCTCAAGCAAAAAGGCTACCGTATCTGGACCTTAGGCGATGATATATCATGGATGCGCGTTGATTCCGACGGCTCGCTTTGGGCAATCAATCCCGAAACAGGGTTTTTCGGGGTAGCCCCGGGTACAAACTCTAAATCTAACCCCAATATGGTAGAGACAATCAAAAAAGATACGATTTATACCAATGTGCTTTTAAAACCGGATAATACGGTTTGGTGGGAGGGCGCTGACGGAGAAGTTCCCAGCCAGGGTATAGATTGGAAGGGTAATTCCTGGAAGCCGAATACAAAAGACGCGCAGGGCAATATAATAAAAGGGGCGCACGCAAACTCGCGATTTACCGCCCCTATCACGAATTGCCCTTCAGCTTCTTTTAGGCTGGAGCAGCATCACGGGGTGCCGATTTCGGCAATAATTTTTGGCGGCAGGCGCCAGCACGTAGCTCCCTTGGTGTATCAATCATTTAACTGGCAGCACGGAGTGTTTGTGGGGGCGACTATGGGCTCCGAGCTGACCGCTGCCCAGGTAGGCAAACTGGGGCAGGTGCGCAGGGACCCTATGGCCATGCTTCCTTTTTGCGGTTACAATATGGCGGATTATTTTAAGCATTGGTTAAATATGGGAAAGCTTATGGCCAAGCCGCCAAAGATCTTCCATGTAAATTGGTTTAAGACAGATGAACACGGTAAATTACTTTGGCCGGGTTTTTGCGATAATTTGCGGGTGCTGGAATGGATATTGGATCGCTGCAATAATAAAGTAAACGCCATGGAAACTCCTATTGGCTATCTGCCGTATTCTTTTGATATCGATATGACCGGATTGGCTCTTTCCGATAAAGCGTTGGAGAAACTGCTTAAGGTTGAGAAAGCCGAGTGGCTGGATGAGCTAAAAGGAGTAAATAAATTCTTCGGGGATTTTAAAAGTGACCTGCCAAAAGAGCTTTGGGATGAGTACCGCTTACTGTTGGAAAGATTAAAGAAATATGGGAAGTAATGTTTTGTTAAAAACAGAATTTAACGATCTTAAGCTTTTCCGCAGGGGAAAAGTCAGGGATGTGTATGATTTGGGGGATAAGCTTTTAATTGTTTCTACCGACCGCATATCTTGTTTTGATGTGGTCCTGCCCTGCGGGATACCATATAAAGGGCAGGTGCTGACCACTATATCCGCTTTCTGGTTTGATTATATTAAGGATATAATCAAACATCATATGATAACAACGGACATAGAGGAATATCCTCCTGAATTGAAAAAATATAAAAATGATTTAGCCGGCCGCTCGATGCTGGTTTTAAAAACTAAACCCCTGTCCGTTGAATGCGTGGTAAGGGGTTATCTTTCCGGCTCAGCCTGGAAAGAGTATAAGCAGAAGCAGTCGGTTTGCGGGATAAGTTTGCCCGCCGGCTTAAAAGAATCGGATAAGCTGCCTGAGGCTATATTTACTCCATCGACTAAGGCGGATACCGGTCATGATGAGAATGTCGATCAAGGCTACGTTGAAGGCCTGCTGGGCAGTGAAATAGCCGGAGTTTTAAAGAAGGCAAGCGTGGAAGTTTATAAACGCGCCAGTGATTACGCTTTAAAAAAAGGGATTATTATCGCGGATACAAAATTTGAATTTGGAGTTTACGATAACCGGATTATTATTATTGATGAAGCCCTTACCCCTGATTCATCGCGTTTCTGGCCGCTTGAAGGCTATCAGCCGTCCAGGCCGCAGCCGAGTTTTGATAAGCAATTTGTGCGGGATTATTTAGAAACGCTGGATTGGAATAAGGCGCATCCGGCGCCGTCACTGCCTGAAGAAATAATCTCCAGGACAACAGAAAAATACCTGGATGCCTATCGCAAGCTAACCGGCAAAGAGCTTAAATAAAATGGCTAAATTTAAAAAAGTATTAACCTTGTTTTTCCGAATCATTATCAGTGTCGTGCTTCTGGTGCTTTTGTTTAAGCTTAACAAAATCGATTTTGAGGTTTTGTTAAATGACATAAGAGGAGCGGATAAGTTGTTTTTAGCTTTAAGTTTTCTTATTTTCTTTATTACTCATTTGCTTGGTTTTTTACGCTGGAAGATGCTGCTTAACGCTATTGAAATCAACATTCCTTTAAAAAAACTGATCAGTTCTTTTTCCGGAGGAATTTTCTTCAGTATTTTTCTTCCTTCGACCATAGGTGGAGATCTGGTCAGGACAGCTGATCTTGCTGTGCATACTAATAAAACCAAACAGGTTATCGCTAGCGTTTTTTTGGACAGATTAAGCGGCTACATAGGGTTAGTGTTTGTGGTTTTACCCGCTGTTTTACTTGGCAGCGACCTTATACACGATAAAATCGTTTTTTCTTCTGTAGCTGTGATTGTATTGTTGCTGGTTGTCGTCCTTTTGATCCTATTTAATAATTCTATTTATTCCAGAATAGGGAAGTTTTTGTCTCTTCCGGGAGCGGGAAAGATCAAGGAGATGATTAGGGATATGCACCGGGAAATCCACGTTTTTCGTAATCACAAGAGGATGGTTGCCGGCAATCTGGCTTTATCTTTTGTTATCCAGATAATTTTTCCCGTGAGTGTTTATTTTACGGGGCTTGCTTTAGGAATTAAAATAAATCTTATTTATTTCCTTATTTTCCTGCCTATAATCAGCGCGATCACCCTGTTGCCAATTGCTATAGGGGGTTTAGGGTTAAGGGAAAGTTTATATGTAGTTTATTTTGCCAAGGCCGGAGTAATAAAACAATTAGCCCTGGCGATGTCTCTTGTATCGTTTTCTTTTATGGTTTTTTATGGGGCTATAGGAGGAATTATCTATGTCCTTACAGTACATCATCGAC
>JBAZOE010000087.1:0-5361 GCA_041648875.1 Candidatus Omnitrophota bacterium | reverse complement strand
TGTCATATAATTATATAATTCATTCTGCACCTATTAATGGTGAGGCTGACGTTGAGTATTATCATTGGCATATCGAAATTATGCCTAAGCTGACGCAAGTAGCAGGTTTTGAGTGGGGGACTGGTTTCTACCTTGATCCAACCTCGCCTGAATTAGCCGCGCAGTATTTAAAAGCCGTAAAAGATCAAACATAATTTAATAGGGTAGTTAGCCTGCCTGCAGGCGGGCAGATAGTAGGTAGTAGATAGGGAAAACTTATAATTACGAGGAGGAGCAAGATGGCTGTTAAAGTAGGTATTAATGGTTTTGGCAGGATAGGCCGTTTAGTGGCCCGGGCAATTTTGGAAAAAAACAGCAAAGATATCGAGCTTGTGGCGATCAACGATTTGACCGACGCCAAAAGCAACGCTTATCTTTTTAAGTACGATTCCGTGCATGGGCGTTTTGACGGGGATGTGAAAGCCACCGCCGATGACGTAATTTCCGTAAACGGAAAAGAGATCAAAGTCTTAAAGAAAATGGACCCGGCGGAACTGCCCTGGAAAGATTTAGGGGTAGAGATTGTGATCGAGTCTACCGGATTATTCACGATCAAAAAAGACGGAGTGAATAAAAAAGGCAAGGCGGTCAAGGGCGCGGAAAATCATATAACCAAGGGCGGAGCTAAGAAAGTTATAATTTCGGCTCCCGCTGAAGGCGAGGATATAACTATAGTCCTGGGTGTCAATGAATCAAAGTATGATCCGAAAAATCATCATGTAATTTCCAATGCCTCATGTACTACCAACTGCCTTGCTCCGGTAGCCAAAGTTATGAATGATAACTGGGGTATTGTGAAGGGGCTGATGACGACAATCCATTCTTACACTAATGACCAGAAGCTGCAGGATATGGCGCACTCGGATTTACGCCGTTCCAGGGCCGCGGCGGTTTCCATGATTCCCACATCAACCGGGGCTGCTAAGGCTTTATCATTGGTTATCCCTGAGTTAAAAGGAAAGCTGGATGGTTTCGCTATCCGCGTTCCCACGCCGAATGTTTCTGTGGTTGATCTTTCCGCTACCTTATCTAAGAAGGTTACCGCCGAAGAGCTTAACGCCGCTTTTAAGGCAGCTTCGGAAGGAGAGATGAAAGGTTTACTCGGATATACGGAAGACCCGGTAGTTTCAATTGATTTTAACCATTGCGTGTTGAGTTCGATAGTTGACGGCAAGTGCACTAAGGTTATTCAGGATGATTTTGTTAAAGTTCTTTCCTGGTATGACAATGAGTGGGGTTATTCAAACAGGGTAGTGGATTTGTGCGAGTATATAATTAAGAAAGGTTTATAAACTTATGGCGAAGCTGACTTTAAAAGATGTTGATTTAAAGAATAAGACGGTGCTGGTGCGTGCGGATTTTAATGTGCCGCAGGATGCCAGCCTGAATATTACTGATGACACGCGAATCCGGGCGACTATACCTACTCTAAAATATATTTTAGAGCATGGCGCAAAAAAAATGGTGTTAATGAGCCATTTAGGCAGGCCGGATGGCAAGGTGGTTGCTAAATACAGCCTTAAGCCCGTAGCCGCGCGCTTAAAAGAGTTATTAGGACAGGAGGTATTATTTCTTAATGACTGCGTAGGTGATACCATCAAGCCGGATATCGATAAATCAAAAGAAAAGGTTGTTTTACTTGAGAATTTACGATATCACGCCGAGGAAGAAGGCGATGACGCTGATTTCTCAAAGAAGCTGGCGTCTTTAGCGGATATATTTGTTAACGATGCTTTTGGCACAGCGCACCGGGCTCACGCCTCAACCGAAGGGGTAACGCATTTTTTAAAATCATGCGCAGGGCTGCTTTTGGAAAAGGAGATTAAATATTTGGGCGAGGCGGTTAAAGATCCGCAAAAACCGTTTATGATTATCCTGGGTGGAGCAAAGGTTTCGGATAAAATCGGCCTTATTGAGAACCTCCTGCCTAAGTGCGACGCCATTATTGTAGGCGGGGGAATGGCTTATACTTTCTTGAAAAGTCAGGGAAAGCAGATCGGTAATTCCAAGCTGGAAAAAGAAAAGCTGGAGACAGCTAAGTCAATTTTAGATAAAGCTAGACAGTTAAATAAGGAAATTTTATTGCCTGTTGATAATGTGGTAGTCGATAATATTGACGCTAACGCTAAAACTGAAATCGTAGGAGAAAATATTCCTGACGGCAAGATTGCCGTGGATATTGGCCCAAAGACAATCAAATTATTCGAAGAGAAATTAAGGTCCGCTAAAACCATTGTCTGGAACGGGCCGATGGGAATTTTTGAAATGGATGCTTTTAGCAAAGGCACGCAGGCTCTGGCTGGTTTTATCGCCGGGTTAAATTGTATTTCTATAATCGGCGGAGGGGACACGGCGGCGGCCATCGCTAAATTTAAATTAGAAGATAAGATGTCGCATATTTCAACCGGAGGAGGGGCAAGCCTGGAGTTTTTAGAGGGTAAAAATTTACCGGGTATTGCCGCGCTTACTGAAAAATAAGATGAGAAAAACGATTATTGCCGGAAACTGGAAGATGTACAAGACGATTGTAGAGGCCATCGAGCTTGCCAATGGCTTAAAACGTGAATTTTTTAAGCTGGATTTGGAGGCGGTGGATGTAGTATTGTGCCCGGCGTTTACCGCTTTAAGCGAAGTAGCTGAGGTTTTGGTTGAAACAGGCATCGGCTTAGGCGCGCAGGATCTTTATTGGCAGGAGGAAGGGGCTTTTACTGGAGAGGTTTCTTCGCTGATGTTAAAAGACGCCGGATGCCAATATGTGATTATCGGCCACTCTGAACGCAGGCAGTTTTTTGGCGAAACTAATGAGACTGTGAATAAGAAGACCAGGGCAGCGATTAAAGCTGGGCTGACTCCTATTGTTTGTGTGGGTGAGAATTTACAGGAAAGAGAATCCAATAAAACATTTAAAGTTATAGAAGATCATATCAACAACGGATTGATAGATATCAGCGCTTCTGATATATTAAAATTAGTTATTGCTTATGAGCCGGTCTGGGCAATTGGCACGGGTAAGACCGCAACTGGCGAACAGGCGCAGGAGGTGCATAAGTTTATCCGTGATTTATTAAAGAAAAATTATGGCCAGGAGGTATCCGACAGTATAAGGATCCAATATGGCGGAAGCGTTAAGCCTGATAATATTACGGAGTTAATGAACAAGCCGGATGTAGACGGGGCCCTGGTGGGAGGAGCCAGCCTTAAGGCGGATTCTTTTAGCGTGATAGTCACTAAAGCAAGCGAGGTTGTGAAATGATGACGTTCGTAACTGTAATTCATGTGATTGCCTGTATAGTTTTGATCATCCTGGTTTTAATCCAGCGCGGAAGAGGAGCGGGGTTAGTTGAGAGTTTTGCCGGGGTTGAATCGATGTTTGGGACAAAGACCAACGCTTTTCTTACGCGTACAACTACGATTATGTCCGTAGTTTTCTTTATTACCTGTTTAAGTCTGGCGGTATTATCCGTTAAACAAAGCAAGTCGTTAATGTCTGATGTTAAATCTGCTGTCCCGGTGAAGGCGGCAGCAAATACAGAGCCTGCTAAAACAGAAGCTTCCAAAGTAGAAGCAGTAAAGGTTGAGGCAGCTAAAACTGCTGCGCCTGCGGAAAAAGTTCAGCCGGAGGCAGGAAAAGCTGAGTAATATATTTAGTTTTTAGAGTCTTCGAAGGCTACCAGATTAACTGGTAGCCTTTCTACTTATGAAAGATAAGAAGTTATTTTGGATATTTGCGCTGAGCAGCGCGGTTTATTTTACGCAAGGCATAGAAGGCCTACCCGGCCAGGGGCTGTTTTATTACCTCAAAGAAACCCTGCATTTCTCTCCGGAAAAGATAATGATCCTTGGAAGTCTGACTACCTTTGCCTGGATGGTGAAGCCGTTTATCGGCTATGCCATAGATCATTCTTTCAGTAAAAAATGCTGGATATTTATTTCCCTGGGCCTAGATATACTTTTTGTTTTGTTCCTGGGTCTGATGCAGATGCCGATTATTTTCCTGGTGATTTTGCTTGCGGTTACTTCCGCCAACGCCGCTTTCCGCGATGTAGCGGTTGACGGTATAATGTGCGTGGAAGGCAAAAAATATCAGGCTACCGGAAAGATCCAGAGTATCCAGTGGGTTTCAATTTTAGTGGCAGGCCTGTTTACCGGTATAGGAGGGGCTTTTATCGCCGAGAAATGGGATTATAAAACCGCTTTTTTATGTCTTATCCCTATTTATTTACTAGTAGGGCTGCCGACTTATTTTTACAAGGAGGAGCCGGGTGAGAGAAGGTATGGATCTTTATCAGCTGATTTAAAAAGGCTTTTTAGCGATAAAAAGTTGTTGATTATCGGGTTATTTATTTTTCTATACAAATATTCACCTTCTTTCGGAACTCCTTTATTTTTTATGCAGCGGGATGCGTTTAAATGGGGCAAGATGTGGATCGGCACGTTAGGGACTATTAGCACGGTCTGCGGGGTTGTCGGTTCGCTGCTCTATTATAAATTCAGCCAGAGGATAAATATCAAGAAATGGCTGTATTTTTCCGTATTCCTGGGGGCTTTGACTACTTTAAGTTATCTGTATTATACCCCTGTAACTGCTGTTATTTATGACATAGCTTATAGCTTTTTGGGGATGTTTATATTTTTGATGGTTATGGATTTTATGGCCAGGCATTCGGTTAAGGGCCTAGAGGCAACTTCATTTGCCTTGTTGTGCAGTTTAAATAATTTATCCGGGGTAGCCAGTAATTTGTCCGGTGCGTTTCTGCTGCCGCTTGTCGGCTTGAAATGGCTGATTGTTTTATCCGCCTTGACCAGCTTCCTTTGTCTGCCGTTGATACGAAGAATTGAATAATGGATCTTGCTTTGTTAATTATTTATATTGCGTTTTAGGGGGGGATTTTATATAATATAGTCATGATGGAAGCGCTTAGGCCGTATATACTTAGCTTTATTCCGCTGTTTGTGGCGGTGGATGCCATAGGCAATATCCCGATCTTTTTTTCTTTGGTTGAGGGCTCATCAAAAATCCAGAAGAATAAGATAATTTTTGACGCGGTTATCACCGCAATGGTTATCGCGGTTATTTTTATGTTCTTAGGCACCTGGGTTTTTTCACTCTTAGGCATAACCATCCCCGATTTTCAGATTGCCGGAGGAGCGTTATTGTTTGTTATCGCGGTGCGCCTTTTATTACCGGGGGCGCAGAAGAACGTATTGACCAGTTCTCATGATAAAGATATGGGGGTATTCCCGCTGGGCACGCCATTAATAACGGGGCCGGCGGTTTTGACTACCACGCTAATGATGATGAACAGCTTTGGCGCGGCGGTA
>JBAZOE010000086.1:0-5494 GCA_041648875.1 Candidatus Omnitrophota bacterium | reverse complement strand
TAAGCAGGGCGTTTGCAGGCCGAGCGGGCAAGGTTACCCGGCTATATACGAAGTAGGTAGAGCGAGGCCGAAACCCGAGCGAAGTTTGACTCGCAGGGGCAAACGAGCGTCCCTGCGGGAAACAAGACAAGACATGCGCATTAAAAACTGAAATTATCAAGGAGTAAAAATGAAAAAAGTGGTTTTGGCGTATTCGGGCGGTTTGGATACCTCTTGTATAGTCAGATGGTTGAAAGAAAGAGGGTATGAGGTAATCTGTTTTGTGGCTGATCTGGGCCAGGGCCTGGGCCAGGGTGAAAGCTTTGAAGCGATTGAAGCCAGGGCTTTGGCTGCCGGTGCGACTAAAGTTTATATCCGCGACCTGCAGGATGAATTCATTAAAGATTTTATTGTCCTCGCGTTAAAGGCTAACGCTGTTTATGAGGGCAAATATCTCTTGGCAACGGCATTAGGCCGTCCATTGATCGCCAAATATTTAGTTCAGATAGCGCATAAGGAAAAAGCGCAGGCTGTTGCCCATGGTTGTACCGGAAAAGGTAATGACCAGGTGAGGCTTGAGGTTGCCGTAGGGATTCTGGACCCGAAACTTGAGATTATCGCTCCGGTGCGGGATTGGGAATTCAAATCGCGGGAAGAAGAGATTGATTATGCTTTAAAATATAATATCCCGATAGATGTAACCAAGAAAAAGCCTTATAGCGTTGACCGCAACATCTGGGGCATAAGTATCGAAGCTGGTGTTTTGGAAAATCTGGAGCAGGAGCCTCCGGAAGACGCTTATTTGATTACCAAGAGCCCGACGCATACCTCAAGCTATCCGCGGTATATTGAAGTGTCTTTCGCGAAAGGCCTGCCAACCAAGATTGACGGCAAGGTATTTAAATTAAAGAACCTTATTAACTATTTAAACGAGGTCGGCGGCCAATTCGGGGTCGGTAGAAGCGATATGGTGGAGAATAGGCTGGTGGGGATTAAATCCAGAGAGATTTATGAAGCTCCCGCGGGCACTATACTTTATACCGCGCACAAGGAATTGGAGGCACTGGTCCTTGACCGGGAGCTGGCCCATTTTAAGGAGATAGTCAGCCTTAAATACGCGGAGCTGGTTTATTATGGTTTATGGTTTTCCGCTTTAAAAGACGCCCTGGACGGTTTTGTAGAGAAGACGCAAGGATTGGTAAGCGGCACTATCAGGCTGAGGTTATCAAAAGGCAGTTGCGTTGTCGTAGGCAGGAAATCCGCTAACTCTCTTTATAAAAAAGAATTAAGCACTTACGGTAAAGAAGATAAGTTTGACCAGAAGTTAGCCGAAGGTTTTATCAAACTTTGGGGGATGCCGTATAAAAGATAGGAAAGGCACCCCGCGCTGAGGCACCCAACACTAATAAGGAATTGTGTTGGTGTGCGCTAGGTAGCGCAATTTGCGCGGGTGTCCTCCTCGTGGAGGAAGAAGAAATGGCAAAAAAATTGTGGGGCGGAAGATTTGATAAAGAAACTGATCCATTGGTAGAAGAGTTTACTAGATCAATTCAATATGATAAAAGGCTTGCTGATTGGGATATAATTGGTTCATTGATCCATGTAAAGATTTTAGAGAGAGCCAAATATCTTACTGCTCAAGAAGCCTTAAATTTAGATAAAGAGTTAGGCGCTATATATAATAGTATTGAAAACAATACTTTTATATGGGATGAAAAAAGTGAAGATGTTCATACTAATATCCAGAATATTCTACATGAGAAGCTTGGAGAAACAGCATTAAAGTTACAAATGGCCAGATCGAGAAATGATCAGGTTGCATTCGCTACAAAAATGTACTGTAAACATGCAATGACGCATATAAATGTAGATATTACTAAATTAGCAACAGTTATAGAAGATTTGGTTAAAATAAACGATATTATTATCCCAGGTTTTACTCATATGCAGCATGCCCAGCCTGTTTATTTAAAAGATTATCTGGGGGCATACTCTAAGATGTTGTTAAGGGATTATGAGAGGTTGGTCTACATCGGGAAAAATATGAAGATAACGATGGGGTCAGGAGCCCTCGCAGGCACTCCGATTAAATCTTCCGAATATAGTATCAACTTAGAAGAAATATTAAAAGAGCCAAGATTCGTGAAGCTCAAAAATTTTTATATTATTGAGCCTACCAGTAATTCATTGGATTCGGTAAGTGATAGAGATTTTGTTATCGAAACTATCAGCGCTTTGTCTATTGTCGCTATGCATTTGTCAAGATTAGCTGAAGATTTAATTATATGGTCAACTAAGGAATTTGATTTTATTGAGATTGACGAAGCTTTTTGTACAGGTAGCTCACTTATGCCCCAGAAGAAGAATCCCGATGTTTTAGAGCTAATCAGGGGTTATGCAGGAAGATTATACGGAAATTTAATAAGTGCTTTAACTATGATGAAAGGGTTGCCGCTAACCTATAACAGAGACATGCAGCTAGACAAAGAACCGTTATTTGACTCTTTCGAAATAATCTCTAAGGAGTTGAAGGTGCTGGCGGGGTTATTAAAAACTTTAAAGTTTAATCATAAGAAGATTGATGAGCATCTAAAAGATGAATCGCTATACGCTACGGATTTAGTGTATTATTTAGTAAAAAAAGGTGAGGCTTTTAAAAATGCACATACTATTGTTGGAGAACTTGTAAAATATTCCATAGATAACAATATTTCAATAAAGATTATCCCGGAGGATGTTTTGAAGGAGAAGTTCTCGGATAAATTTGTAAAAAGTGAAATAGTAGGATTATTTGATCCAAGGGTTTCAGTAGAATCCAAGAAGTCGATTAAAAGGGATTAGCGGGTGGCTGCCAAGACGAAGCCCTTGCCGCGACGCACCCGCCACGATTCTTGGCGGGGAGCACGGTGAGGTGGATTGGCAGACAGGACCCGCTTAGGAAAATAATATAAATGCACGATTTTCAGTATAAAAAAAATAAGCTCTATTGTGAAAATATCAAAATAGAGGATTTAGCTAAAAAATATAGCACTCCGCTTTATGTCTATAGCTATCATACGTTAATTGATCACTATTTAAAATTAAAAGCCGCGTTTTCTCAAATCAACCCTCTTATCTGCTATTCGGTAAAAGCCAATTCCAATCTGTCCATACTAAAAGCTTTGATTGCCAAAGGCGCCGGATTAGACATCGTCTCCGGCGGCGAACTTTTTCGCGCCTTAAAAGTTGGCTGCCCTGCCAATAAAATTGTTTATGCCTCCGTGGGCAAAACCGAAGAGGAGATTTCCACGGCAATCACTAAAGGAATACTTTTCTTTAACGTAGAATCGCTTCCGGAATTAAGGAGCATCGACCGTATAGCCGGCTTGCTCGGTAAAATTACCCGCGTAGCTATCCGCATAAATCCTGACGTGGAAGCCAAGACGCATAAATTTATCACCACCGGAAAAATTACCAATAAGTTCGGCATTGATTTAAATAACGCTTATAAAATTCTGCTCTTGCGTGATAAATTCAAAAACGTAAAAATCTGCGGCTTGCATATCCATATTGGTTCGCAGATCACCGAAAGCGCTCCTTTTGTGGCGGCTCTCAGGAAAGTTAGTGGTTTTATCAAAAAGTTAGGCGCAAAAGGCATTAAACTTGAATACCTGAATATTGGAGGAGGGATGGGGATCGTTTATGATAACGAAGTGCCTCAAACCGCCCAGATTTACGCCGATGAAATAATCTCTTTCTTAAAGAGCACGGGATTAAAGATAATCATGGAACCGGGCCGCTTTATTGCCGGTAATGCCGGGATATTGGTAACTAAAGTTTTATATATCAAAAATACTCCGAAAAAGAAGTTTATTATCGTTGACTCCGGGATGAATGATTTGATCCGGCCGGCGCTTTACGGAGCGTATCACAATATCCTGCCTCTGCGTAAGATTATTAAGGCTGAAAAAGCCGATGTGGTCGGCCCGATTTGTGAAAGCGGGGACTTCCTGGCAAAGGAACGCCTGATCGCTAATGTTAAAGAAGGCGATTATCTGGCGGTGATGAGTGCCGGAGCATACGGATTTAGTATGTCCAGCAACTATAATTCCCGCCTCAGGGCTGCAGAAGTCATGGTATCTAAGGATAAAGTACGTGTAATCAGAAAAAGAGAAACTTGCGCGGATTTAATCCGCAATGAGCTTAATAAATAATATGCAAAAAATAAAATTTACTAAAATGGTTGCCTCCGGAAATGATTTTGTGGTTATTGATAAAAAGCCGGCTGGTAATCTATGCGCTTTAACCAGGGCCTTATGCGACAGGAAGTTTGGCGTAGGAGCTGACGGTTTGTTATTGATCAACAAGGCTAAAAATGCCGATTTACGCATGCGTATTATTAACGCCGATGGTTCAGAGGCGGAAATGTGCGGCAATGGGGCCCGCTGCGCCGCTTTATTCAGCGGAAAGAAGAAAGCTAAAATGCTTACTCTTGCCGGCTTGATCAATACCCGGGTTTGCGAAAATCAGGTAAGAATTCAGCTTACCGATCCCAAAGCGATTAAACTTGATATTCCCTTAAGAGTCAACGGCCGCCTGATTAAAGTGAACTTTATCAATACCGGTGTTCCTCATGTTGTGGTTTTTGTGGATGGCCTGGATAAGATGGATGTTGATAGTATCGGCTGCTTGATAAGATGGCATATCAAGTTTGCTCCCGCCGGCACAAATGTGAATTTTGTGCAAGTTAAAGAAAGTAATCTTATCCGCGTGCGTACTTATGAAAGAGGGGTTGAGGGTGAAACTTTGGCTTGCGGCACAGGCAGTACAGCCGCCGCGCTGATTTTCGCTTTAAAAGATAATTTGAAAGATCTGGTCAGGGTCAAAACTCAAAGCGGCCAGGTCCTAAAAATATATTTTAATAAAGAAAATAATAAATTTAAAGATGTTTGGTTAGAGGGCAGCGCCAGGATAGTCTACAAAGGAGAGTATTATGTTTAAGGGCTCGATTGTAGCCATAGTTACGCCTTTTCATAATGGTAAAGTCGATGAAAAGAAGTTAAGGGAATTGATCGATTTTCAAATTAAGAATGGGACCAGCGGAATTGTGCCCTGCGGCACTACCGGAGAATCGGCAACGCTTACTTTTGACGAGCATGAGAAAGTAATTGAGATTACTATCGAGCAGGTAAATAAAAGGGTCCCGGTAATCGCGGGCACCGGTTCAAACTCCACCGAAGAGGCGATAATGCTTACTAAGCAGGCAGCCAGCGCCGGAGCGGATGCGTCTTTGCAGGTTTCGCCGTATTACAACCGGCCGACACAGTCCGGCCTATTCAGGCATTTTAAAGCTATTGCCGAATCGGTAAAGATACCGATCATCCTTTATAATATCGCCGGACGCACCGGAGTCAATATCGAGCCGGAAACAATCGCCGGTTTGGCAAAAGACTGTAAGAATATTGTGGCGGTAAAAGAGGCATCAGGCAGCCTGGACCAGATGTCGCGCATCAAAGCGCTTTGTCCGCCGAATTTT
>JBAZOE010000085.1:0-5541 GCA_041648875.1 Candidatus Omnitrophota bacterium | reverse complement strand
TCCTTCTGAATTATCTTATCGGTGAGCGAAAACAAGACATCCTGCTCAACCATGCCCAAAACCGAGATAGCGTCTTTTAAAGAAACACTCCCTTGAGAAAAAGACACCAGCTGGTCTAAAATGGATTCGGCGTCCCTTAATGAACCGTCGCTGCTTTTGGCAACCGCAAAGAGGACTTCCTTATCCACCGCGGCCTTTTCCTCACGGATGATTTTCTCAAGCTGGGAGATAATTTCAATTACCGTAATCCTGCGAAAATCCATGCGCTGGCAGCGGGAGATGATTGTCGGCATGACTTTCTGCGGATGGGTAGTAGCAAAGATAAATTTTACAAATTCCGGCGGCTCTTCCAGGGTTTTAAGCAGGGCGTTAAAACCATCGGGGGTTATTTGATGCACCTCGTCAATAATATAAACCTTATACTTGCCCTGTGTGGGGGAGAATTTTACATTCTCGCGCAAAGCCCTTATCTCATCAATGCCGCGGTTAGAAGCTCCGTCGATCTCAATGACATCCAGGGAATTACCCTGGTTAATCCCCAGGCATGAAGAGCATTTCTGACAGGGCTTAACCGTCGGCCCCTCTTTACAATTTAACGCTTTAGCCAAAATCCTTGCGGTTGAAGTCTTGCCTACCCCTCTTGGGCCGGTAAAAAGATAGGCGTTGGCAAGCCGGTTCTTCTGGATCGCATTTTTTAAAGTGCCGACGATGTGGTCTTGGCCGACAACGCTCTCAAAATCCTGCGGCCGCCATTTTAACGCAAAAACAGTATAAGCCATTGATTAGAACGATTGTTATTTCTTATCTATCTGGATTTGTTGGACCTTTACGCCCTTTTCCGCCAAATACTCAAAGGCCCGCTTGATTTCATCCTGCTGGCCTTCTACTGTAAGGATTGACCAACCCGCGTCCATGGAAAAAGAAGCCTCAATAATATTCAAGTTGATTTCAAATTTCTTGCAGAGATAACAAATTATGGATTCATCCTGCAGGGCGCCCGGGAAAGTCAAGCCAATGGACATTATCATTTTCTACGCTCCTTTATGATACATCAGGCACTCCAGATAAGCCTCAGAATTTTTCGGAGAGGCTGGGATTCGAACCCAGGGACCCAGTTGCCCAGGTCAACTCATTAGCAGTGAGTTGCTTTCGACCACTCAGCCACCTCTCCAATAGTTATGATTTCTTTCTTTTCTTCCTGAAAAAATCTTTCAGCAAAGAACCACACTCAGCTTCGAGGATCCCTCTGGTTGTTTTTATACGGTGGTTTAATTTCTTATGGTTTGCAATATCAATGATTGAACCACAGGCGCCGGTTTTAGGGTCGCTTGCGCCAAAATATAAACTCTTTACGCGAGCCAGGACCATCGCACCCGCGCACATGCTGCATGGTTCAATTGTAACATAGAGGCTGGAACCGTTCAACCATTTTGTCCCCAGATAATTCGCCGCGCTGGTAATGGCGATTATCTCGGCATGAGCCGTAGGGTCTTTCAAGCGTTCAATCTGGTTATGGCCGCGGGCAATAATCCTGCCTTCATGGACAATTACCGCCCCTACCGGCACCTCATCTTCTTCAAATGCCTTTTGCGCCTCTTTTAAGGCCTCTGACATGAAAAACTTTTCAATCTTTTCCATATTAATTGCGCCCAGCAGGAATCGAACCTGCAACAACTTGCTCCGTAGGCAAGTGCTCTATCCAATTGAGCTATGGGCGCGAAATCTATACGGTTTTTAAGCGATTTTCCAAATAAGGCTCTTGTACTGGTCAAGCATGCGATAAGTGTTAAATTGCGCGGCAGCACAAATACATTCAATCATCATATCAATCCAGGCGGAAGAAGCATCCGCTTTCCCATCCTGGTTAGTTTTATAATAAAGGCGCACCAGCCCGCTTAAAGTGCTGTATAGTTCTTCGGAATCTTCGTTCATATGCAAATCATATTCATTGCCTACGCTGCCTTCGCTATTCTTGTATCCAAAAAACGCGCCGATCGGCCTGTCCGTGGCTTCAGCCACCCAGCCGTCAACCGTGCTCATCTGTAAAACCCCGTTTAAAATCGCTTTCATCCCGCTTGTTCCTGAAGCCTCAAAAGGAGGCAGGGGATTATTCAACCAGACATCAACGCTGGAAGTAAGCAGCTTGCCAAGAGATATGTCGTAATTTTCCAGCACAATAATTTTTAGCTTGCTGTAATCTTCATTCAACCTATCGACCTTATCCAGCATTTCGTTGATATAAGTAAAACCTAAATTGTCGTTAGGATGCGCCTTGCCCGCCAGGATAATCTGCAAAGGCCCGATTTCTTCGGCGATGCGCACCAATTTGCCGATATCATGCAAAATAAGGCTTGGCCTTTTATACGCGGCCACCCTTCTAGCCCAGCAAATCGTAAAGATATCTTTATCCAGCCTCCATTTATCCAAAAACTTACATAAATCCGCCTTGTTAGATTGATGCGCCTGCCATAACCGGAGGCGGAAATCAGAATCCGTTTTAAGCCCCGCGGCCTTTGTTAAAATCATCGGGTTGCTCTTGAAATCAGGAAAGGCTAAGGGGAATTGCTCAAAAAGATCCTTAAATTTCTGCGACATCCAGGTATAAGGATGAACGCCGTTGGTAACATACTGTATCTGCTCCTTATATTTAGGAAATTGGATATGCATTACTTTCTGATGATTATGAGAAACCGCGTTAATCGCCGAAGAGATATTCATTGAAAGCAATGTAAGGTTGGCTAAACCGGACCGCTCCTTGCCGAATCTCTCGATAATATCAGTATCTTCTTTTTTAAGCACTTTGTTTAAATCATCCATATAAAACCTGTCATGCCCGGCTTCCACAGGGGTATGACAGGTATAAACAAATTTGCCTTTAAGCTGCTCCACTTCATCGTTTGCCAGGCCCCTGGCTTTAGCGACAAAGGCGAAAACGGCATGGCCTTCATTAAGGTGGTACGTATTGATATTATACCCCATCTCATTTAAGGCGCTTATGCCGCCGAAACCAAGTATTACCCTCTGCAGCAACTTCAAAAGCACATTATCGCTGCGATAAAGCTGGTCGGTTAAATTCCTGGCGCTGGAGCTGTTAGGCTCGATATTGGAATCCAGCAATATCAACGGCACTACGGCATCATGTTTATAGCTGTAAACGTAATACTTCCAAAGCCTGAGATGCACATCTTCCTGCTTGAGGGATATCTTAATTCTGTTTTTTAGAGGGATTAAACCGGGATAGGTATACGGGTCCCAGCGCATCTTCTCCGGGGCCTGGCCATATTTAAACCAGAACTTCTGCCTGAAATAACCGGAATTCCAGAGTACCCCTATTGCCACTGCCGGAAGATTATAATCAGCCATGGTCTTTACCGTATCTCCCGCCAAAACACCCAGGCCGCCGCTGTAAATAGGTAAATCCAGGATATTATCGGAATGAAGGACAAAGAAATAATCCGCTACCCGGAAATTGGAGAAAACCGCGTTCTCCGGAAGCTGATTAGCGGAGTTTAACGGAAGCTGGCTGGAGAATTTATTATAACAACTGGTGGCCAGGCCATATTCCATAGAAAAATAAGCAATGCCCTTTTCGCGCGGTGAACGCATGCGTTTTTCCGCGGCAACAATTTTTTCCAGAGGCATGCCAAAATAAGCGCTGTCTTTTATATCTTCAGCGTAATGGCCGTCGTAATCATCCACCTGTACCAGCGAATAAAATTCATCAAGAATATTCTTCTTTACCATAGCTTACCCCTATTTCCACCTGAAATGCAGATAAATCCTCCCCCAGCCTTTATCGGTTTTCTCTAATCTTGAGTAAAGCAGACGGATTTCTTTTTTGTTTAAGAAATTAAGAATACGTTTTTTTACGCTGTCGGCGGCTGTCCCGTAAGCAATCTCCACTATGCTGGCGCGGCCGTCCACCGCCTTTTGGATAATCTCAGCCATTTTCTCTTCCATATCCGGGACAACAGGGAAAAGATTAAGTTTTAATTTCATTTCTTATGCCTGGCTAAACTTTCTCTTCTTGCGCTAGGCTTAACTTCACCTTGAGGTTTCCGGGAAGAAACAGCCCATCTTGGTTTTTTACGCCAGCGCATAGGATTAACTTTAAATTTACGCTCAAGAAGAGGAGCGGTAACCCCCGCGGATATACGCTTTTTAAGATAATTGATTGAACGCTTGCCCTGTTTATACCTTCCGGTCCTCTCGAGGGAAGGCTCCTGCCGGTTATCAGCGATAACAGGCGGCTGCGGACTGTCTTCTTTTTTGGCACGCGCGCCTCTTGGCTTTTTAGGAGTAGAAACCATAACATTAATCGGCCTGCCTAATATCTCCTTGCCATCCAGAACAGCAATGGCAGATAAAGCTTCCTGTTCATCCGGCATCTCGACAAACCCAAAACCACGGGATTTCTTGCCTTTTTTCTCCATTACGATTGCCACATTGGCAACCGCGCCAAAACCCGAAAAAGCCCTATAGACATCATCTTCTTTGGCCAAAAAAGATAAATTACCTACGAATATATTCACTTGATCTCCTGAGATATTTTACCAACCGCGGAATTTAATCCGCTAACTACCATATCATAACTGCCTGTCCATCACAAGCTTTTTAAACTTCCACCGCAAATTTATTCATACCTTAATGCCTCGATCGGATCAAGCTGGGAAGCCTTCCTGGCAGGCCAAAGCCCGAATACCACTCCTACCGCCAATGAAAAAGTAGTGGCAAGGATTACGGAAGATAAAGAAACCCTCACTGTCCAGCCGGCGAGAATATTTATCAGCGCAGCTATGCCCCAGCCCAAAGAAACACCGGTTAAGCCGCCGATAAACGACATTAATACCGCCTCAATCAAAAACTGCACCATGATATCTTTATTGCTTGCCCCTATAGCTTTGCGCAGCCCGATTTCGCGCGTGCGCTCGGTAACCGAAACAAGCATTATATTCATAATCCCTATGCCTCCGACTAAAAGCGATATCGCGGCGATCGAGCCCAATAACACAGACATTGTTTTAGTGGTAGCCTCAAGGGTATTCTTGATATCGGCCATATTGCGGATCTGGAAAGAATCTTCATTGTCTTTGTTCAGGCGGTGTTGTTTGATAATCGTCCCGGATATCTCTTCCTGCGCGGCATCCAGCAAATCCGGGCTGTTTACCTCCACGGAAATGCTGTCGATGTATTGTTTTCCGAAAACCCTGTACATGGCGGTGGTAATAGGGATGACCAGCGTATCATCCTGGTCATGCCAGGAGCTGCCTCCTTTTACAGGGAGTATCCCGATTACTTTAAAATTGAGAAGGTTAATCTTGATGTTTTGCCCCACAGGGTTGGAGTCGCCGAATAATTCCTTAACCACGGTCATGCCCAAAACAGCTACCTTGTCTCTCATCCTGACCTCTTGCGCGGTAAAGAACCTTCCGACAACAGGGACAGCCGCGCGCATTTGCGCGTAATCTACGCCTACCCCTTCCACCTGGGTATTCCAATTCTTATTGGCGTAAACAATTTGCCCGCGGCCGGTTACCGAAG
>JBAZOE010000084.1:0-5547 GCA_041648875.1 Candidatus Omnitrophota bacterium | reverse complement strand
ATTCTAACGGCAGGAAGCCTGTTAAATAAAGTTGCTGTGTTTGTAAGTCAAGCTATCCAATATCCCCGGAGTTGCGAACAAGTTTCTTCGAAACTTGTTCGCAACTCCGGGGATTAACTCGCGCATTGACTTATGTTCACTTCGTTCCATAAGTCAAGCGCTCGTTAAGAATTGTTTGACATAAAAATCATGCTGTGATAGTATAAAGCATATTGATTAGTGAAAATAAAGCAAACTCTCACCTCAAAGCTATGTTAAAATTATCTTAGATAATTTTAACATATTCGGTGGGATAAATTCACGCATTAACTTACGAATACTTCGTATTCGTAAGTTAAGCGTTCATTTAAAGGAGGAACAGATGGCAGAAACAGGATATTGCGTGAAATGTAAAGGTAAAAAAAATATGAAGGATGAGCAAAAGGTAACCATGAAGAACGGCCGGCCGGCGGTTAAAGGCAAATGCCCTGAGTGCGGAACCGGAATGTATAAAATTTTAGGAAAAACCAAGTAATTATCTCGAACTAGGAGCATTAAAATAGAATCAAAACAGTTGGCTCAAGCTATTGCCCGGGCTGCTAAATCCATAAAAGCCGAGAATGTCGTTATTCTTGATGTTTCAAAAATAGCCGGATTCTGTGATTATTTTGTTATCGCCAGCGGAAATTCTTTAAGGCAGACCGTTGCGATTGCCCAGGCAATTCAGGAAGATTTGGAAAAGAACGGGATAAAATCTCTCTCAAAGGTTCCTCGCGGCGATGAAAGCGGTTGGATAGCTTTGGATTATGTTTCGGTAATCGCCCACTCCTTTTATAAACCTATGAGAGAGTTTTATTCTTTAGAGAGCCTTTGGTCTGACGCAAAGAAAGTCCGTGTTTCTGTTCCAAGGTGATTAGCAAATCATGGTTTGGCTTCCGTTACCCGGCCTTATAGGATAGGCCGGTACGCGCCTCTGCGCAGCAGCCAAAGCCAGTTGTCAAAATCATAATTTGGCCTCCGTTTTGTAACCTTCTTTTTTAAAAAACTAAAATGCAGAAAAATATTCAAGAGGAACTGACGGCCCTGGTTATCCGCGCGTTGCGGGCAGGCGAATTAGACAAGTTATCTCAGGATGAGGTTATCCTGGATCTGCCCACTGACAGCCGTTTTGGAGATTTCACCACTAATATCGCTTTAAAATTAAGCAAGGCCCTTAAGAATCCTCCCCGCCAGATTGCCGCGGCATTGGTTGAATTAATCCAGAAAGAAGTCCCGGAATCCGGGTTAAAAGAACTAATCAACCAGGTAAAAGTTGAAGGCGCCGGTTTCGTAAACTTTTATCTTAACGCGGATTATTTTTATAATCAGTTGGACAAGATAATCACTCAAGGTAAAGATGCTTTGAGGCAGGATTTAGGCAAGGGCAAGAAGGTTTTGATCGAGTTTGTCAGCGCTAATCCTACCGGTTCTTTATCGGTTGCCCACGCGCGCCAGGCGGCAGTAGGGGATTGCCTGGCAAATATTCTTGGGTTTCTTAATTTCAACATACAGCGCGAGTATTACCTTAATGACGAAGGTAACCAGATTAACATTTTGGGTAAATCAGTCCAGCTGCGCCGGGAGGAATTAGAGGGAAAGAAAGAAGAGTTCCCCGAGAATTATTACCAGGGTGATTATATATATGATATTGCCAAAGAAGCGGATAAGCAAAAGATTGAAGATGCGGCCCTGGGGGATTTTGCGGGGGATTATATCCTGAAGATCATAAAACAGGAGCTTTTTGATTTCGGGGTGAATTTTGATTGCTGGTATTCGCAGAAGGAACTGGCTAAAAGCGGCAAAATCGAGCAGGCCTTCAGCCAATTAAAGGAAAAGGGATTTTTGTTTGAGCAGGATGGCGCGCTCTGGTTTAAATCAACCGCTTTCGGCGATGATAAAGACAGGGTAATTATTAAAAGCGACGGCAGCCAGACATACCTGGCTCCGGATATCGCATATCACGAGGATAAATTTAACCGCGGTTTTGGCTGGTTGATTAACCTTTGGGGCCCGGACCACCACGGTTACATTAACCGTATTAAGGCCTCAATCCAGGCATTCGGGCATTCTCCGGAGGATTTATCTGTAATTATTGTCCAGTTGGCAACTATTTTTCGCAACGGCCAGCCTGTTCAAATGTCCACCCGGCGCGGCCAATACATCACTTTGCGCGAAGTTCTGGATGAAGTAGGCTCAGATGCCTCTAGATTTTTCTTTTTAATGCGCCGCACATCGAGCCACTTGGATTTTGACCTTGAAGTGGCAAAAAAACAAAGTTCGGAAAACCCCGTATATTACGTGCAGTACGCGCACGCGCGTATTTGCAGCATATTACGGAGCGTTACTACCCAAAGCAATGGTAATCTGGACCTTTCTGTGCTCAAAGAGAAGGAAGAGTTGGATCTTATTAAGAAATGTTTAGAGTTTAAGGCCATTCTTAATATATGTTTAGTTACTTGCGATCCTTATATGGTTACAGTTTACCTGCAGGAGTTATCTGAAACCTTCCACAAATTTTATGATTTACACCGCGTTTTAGGCCAGGCCGAGGCGCTTACCAGCGCAAGGCTTGCCCTGATTAAAGGGGTAAAGATTGTTTTATCCTGCGGATTAGAACTATTAGGTGTAAGCCAGCCGGAAAGCATGTGAGCGTTTAAGTATTGTGTTTTTCACTTTGTGAAAAGCACGGCGGGATATTGAAAAACTATGTCCTCTCATAAGATCTTAAAATTAGCCACCCCGCACATCCACCTGCAAAATCAACTATCCAGAGAATTAGGTATTTCTAAAATCCTGGCTCAGGTTTTAATTAACCGCAAAGTGAAAACTGTTTCTGAGGCGGAAAAGTTCCTTAGGGCCGATATTAAGGATTTATTCAGCGCGCAATTATTTTTCGATATGCCTAAGGCAGCTGCCTTGGTCAAGAAAGCCCGGGAAAATAAAGAAAGGGTTATGGTTTTTGGGGATTATGATGTAGACGGCATAACCAGCACGGTTTTAGTCAAGAATACGCTTGTTTCGTTGGGGCTGGATGTCCTGCATCATATACCGCATCGGATTACCGAAGGTTATGGTTTAAATAAAGAGATAGTTATTTTTGCCAAAAATAACAATGTAAAGCTTATGGTTACCGCTGACTGCGGCACAGCTAACCATAAAGAGGTAGAAGGGTTAAGGCAGGCAAATATTGACGTGATTATCACTGATCACCATGAGCCGCAGGGAGCCGGTTTACCCGCAGCCTCAAGTTTGATTAATCCGAAACTTAAAGATTCAGGTTATCCTTTCAGGGATTTAGCCGGAGTGGGCGTAGCTTATAAATTTTGCCAGGCAATAAGCGGTTCTTCGCTTACTGAAGACCTGGACCTGGTTACTTTAGGCACTGTCGCTGACAGTGTTCCTTTAAACGGGGAGAACCGCGCTATCGTAAAAGAAGGGTTATTGCGGCTGCCGGATACCAAAAGAGAAGGCCTGCGGGCGATAATTGATAACGCGGGGATTAAAAACAAAAAATTTAATTCTACTTATATAAGTTTTATTATCGCTCCGCGTTTAAACGCCTCCGGCAGGATGAGCAGCGCTGAATTATCTTTAAAGTTATTGATGAGCCAGAGCAGCCAGGAGGCTCAAGGCTTAGCTAAAGAGCTTGATCAGTTTAACCGGCAGCGCCAGAAGGTGGAAGCTAAGATCCTGGAAGAGGCGGAGGAGATGATTAACCGGCAGATGAATTTTAAGGAGCAAAAGGTAATTGTGATTGCCAAAGATGATTGGCATCAGGGTGTATTAGGGATTGTCGCCTCAAAGCTTGCCGACAGGTTTTACCGGCCGGCAATAGTTATTTCACTGAACGAAGATTTATGCAAGGGGTCGGCGCGCTCAATCAAGAATTTTCATCTTTTTGACGCCTTAGTCGATTGTAAGGAGCTTTTGGATAGTTTCGGCGGCCATGCCCACGCTGCCGGCCTGTTAATTACTAAAGATAACATTGATGAATTCAGGAAGAGTATCAATAAGCTGGCCAATGACCGTCTGGATTTTAATGATTTGCTTCCCAGTATAGATATTGACGCGGAGTTAGTTTTAGGTGATTTAAGTGAAACAATGGTCAAGGAGCTTGAGTCTTTAGAGCCGTTTGGCATGGCAAACCCGGAGCCCTTGTTTTATACGCGCGGCCTTAAATTAAAAGGTCAGGCGCAGAGCTTAAGCCGGGAGACGCTTAAATTCTGGGCAACTGACGGCGTAACTACTTATCAGGTTATTGGTTTTGGTATGGCCGGCTTATTGAACAGTCTTATGCAGGCTGGGTCATTTGACTTAGTTTATACGCCCAAGATAGACAGTTGGCGGCAGGATGAATCCTTGATCCTTGAGGCCAAAGATATATTTTTTAAATAGTGGGTTTAACTCTTGGGAGGGCTTTTTTGAAATCGCCCTTTTTAATGCATTTGGCGCAGATAAAGACACTTTTGGCTACACCATTAACCAGTATGCGCATTTTTTGAAGATTGGGAAGAAATTTGCGCTTGGACCAGCGGGCGATTTTTGAACCGGTTCCGCCTTTAGCTTTATACTGGCCTTTTCTGGATAATACTTTTCCGTTAAGTGCCCCTTTTTTACAGATTACGCATTTTTTAAGCATGTAATTACCCCTTCTTTAAGTTTTGAGCGCAAGAATTTTTATTTAGTGAAATCCCGCAAAGCGGGATAAATAAGTATACTTGAAATCACGGGATTGTCAAGTCTAGAATATGCAGGGGGGCAGGATCTGTTTTATAATCCATTGACAACAAGGGCGGTAGATTTATAATAATCTGTAACGACGAGAGTTAAGGGCATATAATTTTAATGCAAGACAATTGGAAAGAATGGTAAATGCCGTCAGAAAAGGTTTCTTTTGATTATTCCGGTACCAACAATACTCTTTCTATCAAGTTTAACGGTGATTGGCGGATCTCTACGAAAATCCCTCAACTATCCGAAGCTACTTCCCAATTCTTAGCGCACCCCGATATTAAGAACGTAAGTTTTGATACCACAGGCTTGTCTAGCTGGGATAGCAGTTTGATCGCTTTCTTATGCAAGCTGATTAAGGAATGCCGGAATAGAAGCATCGCGGTTCAACATAACAGCCTGCCCGAAGGAATAAAAAAAATAACAACACTCGCTTTAAAAACAAACAATAAAGAAATTCCTCTTAAAGCCGCAAGAGGCGCGTTTCTGGATAGGGTTGGAGAGGGTTTTATCGGCATAAAAGAGAGTGTATTCATATTTTTTGATTTTTTAGGCGATATTGTGTATGCCTTTGGCCGCCTGCTCATGGGTAAGGCGTATTTTCGTAAGGATGAATTTATGCTCCTTCTACAGCGCTGCGGGGCAAGCGCTTTGGGGCTGGTTTCTTTAATCAGCTTGTTAGTAGGGGTGATTCTCGCTTTTGTAGGCGCAATGCAGCTTAAGCTATTCGGCGCGCAAATTTATATCGCCGATATTGTCGGTATCGCCATGGTACGCGTAATGGGGGCTGTGATGACA
>JBAZOE010000083.1:0-5601 GCA_041648875.1 Candidatus Omnitrophota bacterium | reverse complement strand
TTTGTCTCTAATGTGGCCCAATATATAGGAAAAGACGCCCAATATTTGCACATGGGGCTCACCTCTTCTGATATTCTGGATACTACGCTAGGAGTGCAATTAAAATCAGCTTCAGGTATATTGATTGCCGATTTAGAAAAGCTTTTGCAGGTTCTGGCTAAAAAGGCCAGGGCTTATAAAGATATGGCTTGTATCGGCCGCACGCACGGGGTGCACGCTGAGCCGACTACTTTTGGCTTGAAGCTTGCGCTTTGGTTTGATGAAACCTCCAGGAACCTGGCGCGTCTAAAACAAGCCAGAGACGGAGTTTGCGTGGGAAAACTTTCCGGAGCCGTAGGCACTTATTCAAATATCGAGCCGTTTGTAGAGAGCTATGTCTGTAAAAAACTCGGACTCAAGCCGGTGAATATCGCCACACAGGTTATACAAAGGGATGTATACGCACAATATATAGCTACCCTGGCGGTAATCGGCGCTTCTTTAGAAAAATTCGCTACTGAAATCAGGCATTTACAGAAGACGGAAGTTTTAGAGGCAGAAGAACCTTTTGGCAAGGGCCAGAAGGGTTCAAGCGCTATGCCGCATAAACGTAATCCCGTAATCTGCGAGCGCATCTGTGGCTTAGCGCGGCTTTTACGCGCCAATGCGCAGGTAGCTTTAGAGAATGTTTGCCTCTGGCATGAGCGGGATATCAGCCATTCTTCGGTTGAGCGCATAATTTTCCCGGATTCTACTTTAGCTTTAGATTACATGTTGAATAAATTCATTGAGGTAGTTTCAGGGATGAAGGTTTATCCGGATAATATGCTGTCTAATCTGGCCAAGACGCGCGGATTGATTTTTTCGCAGCGGGTTTTAATTGCCTTGATGAATAAAGGCCTTTCCCGCCCCAAGGCGTATGATTTAGTGCAGAAAGCAGCCATGAAAACCTGGAGTGGAACGGGAAACTTCAAAGATAATCTTTTATCTATCCCCGAAGCGGCGAAATATTTAAACGCCAAAGAATTGGACAGGATATTTGATCTGGATTTTTATCTGCGCAACGTAAATAAGATTTTTAAGAAGGTCGGTTTAAAAGCAAATTAATCCTGCCTTTTGAAAACCTCTTTAATAGATATGCGGTATAAGATAGAAGTAGTGGATAAACCCGGTATTTTTGACGCCATCGGCCAGGGTGTAAAGAAAGATATTCTTGACCTGGGAATAAACAGCGTTAAAGAAGTTAAGTTTATCCAGGCCTATATCCTCGAAGGCAATCTCACCGAAAACCAGGTCATTACAATCTGCCAGGAACTTTTAACGGATAGAGTCGCACAGGAATACAGCGTCATTGCCAGCGAAGCGAAGCAATCTAAAAACACGATTGTTTCATCCCCTACGGGGATTCACAATGATAGCCGGGAAGTTCATATAATAGAGGTCGCTTATAACCCTGGGGTAATGGATCCTGTTGAGGCATCTGTCTTAAAAGGTATCCAGGATTTAGGGATTTTAGGCGCTGAATCAGTTAAGACCTCCAAAAAATATATTCTTTACGGCATGCTTTCTCCGGCGCAGTTAAAAACCATCTCGGAAAAGCTTCTCTATAATAAACTTATCCAGCATATAGTTAATCCAAATATCCCGCAGGGCGATATCAAGCATCAGCCCGGATACTATTTTAACTTAGTTACAGTGGACCTGCTCAACGCCGCAGACGCGCGGCTTTTGGAGATCAGCAAGAAAGGCCAGCTCTTCCTGAATTTAGATGAGATGCGCCAGATCCGGGATTATTTCCGCAAACAAAAACGCAATCCCGTTGATTGTGAATTGGAGACAATCGCCCAGACCTGGTCTGAGCACTGCTATCATAAGACCTTCCGCGGCAATATTTCTTATAAAGAAAACAAAGCCGCTCCCGCTTTAGGGAATATGTCGATTAAGGGCTTGCTTAAATCCACGATTATGAAGGCAACCAAAGAGCTGAATAAGAGCTGGTGTGTTTCTGTTTTTAAAGATAACGCCGGGGTGATCAGGTTTGATGAAAAAAATAATATCTGTTTTAAAGTTGAAACGCATAACCATCCTTCGGCCTTAGAGCCGTTTGGCGGTGCAAATACCGGCATCGGCGGAGTAATTCGCGACCCCATGGGCACAGGAATGGGCGCCAAGCCGATTTTAAACAGCGATATATTTTGTTTCGCGCCGCCGGATCTGGCCTTTAACAAAGTGCCTGTCGGCTCCTTACATCCGAAACGGGTGATGAAGGGGGTAGTCAGCGGCGTGCGCGACTATGGCAACAAGATGGGGATCCCCACGGTAAACGGGGCTATTCTTTTCCATGAACATTTCGCGGGAAACCCGCTGGTCTATTGCGGCACAGTGGGGATTATGCCCAAAGATAAATCTTTTAAGAAAACCAATGTGGGCGACCTGGTGGTTGTCCTTGGCGGCAGGACCGGACGCGACGGTATCCACGGAGCGACTTTTTCTTCCGGTGAACTGACCCATGAATCCGAAACGATTTCCAGCGGCGCGGTGCAGATAGGCAATCCCATCCAGGAAAAGAAGATGCTCGATACAATTTTAGAGGCGCGCGACGCCAACCTCTATAGCGCAATTACCGATTGCGGCGCCGGAGGTTTATCCAGCGCGGTAGGAGAGATGGGTGCGGAATTAGGGGCCAAGGTTTATCTGGAGCGTGTGCCTTTGAAATACTCCGGTCTTTCTTATATGGAGATATGGATCTCCGAGTCGCAGGAGAGGATGGTGTTGTCGGTCCCTCCTGGGAACATCGATAAATTAATTGAGGTATTCGCTAATGAAGATGTTGAAGCCACGGTAATCGGAGAATTTACGGACACCAAAAAGCTGGAACTTTATTATGAAGACAACAAAGTCTGTGATTTAGACATGCGTTTTTTGCATGACGGCATACCGCAGATTACCAAAAAAGCGGTATACGCGCAGCCAAGGCATAAAGAGCCCAAAATTCCCTTAAAGAAAAATCTCACCGCTGATTTATTGAAACTGCTTTCGCATTATGATATCTGCTCCAAGGAGTGGGTGATCCGGCAGTATGACCATGAAGTCCAGGGCGGCTCGATTATCAAGCCTTTGGCCGGCATTGTCAATGACGGGCCGTCGGATGCCAGCGTTACCAGGCCTTTGTTTGGCTCGGACAAAGGGATCATTATTTCCAATGGAATAAATTTCCGTTTTGGTTTTATCGATCCTTATTGGATGGCGGCTTCCTGTATTGACGAAGCCCTGCGTCAGATTATTAGCGTGGGAGGTTCATTAAAGGAAGTGGCGATATTGGATAATTTTTGCTGGGGGAATCCGGATAAGCCGGACCGCTTAGGCAGCCTGGTGCGCGCCGCTTATGGCTGTTATGATGCCGCCAAAGAATACGGAGTGCCGTTTATCTCCGGTAAAGACAGCCTTTATAATGAATTCAGCGTGCATGGAAAATCAACCCCTATACCCGGGACACTGCTTATCTCGGCGATTAGCGTAATGGATGATGTAAATAAATGTGTGTCCATGTACGCCAAAAAAGAGGGAGATTTGATTTACATCGTGGGAAAGACCCGCGATGAGTTAGGCGGCTCGCATTACTATGATTTATATAACGCCGTGGGAAACCAGGTGCCCAAAGTCAGGTATCAGGAGTCAAGGAAGGTATTTTCCGCTTTAAGCAAGGCGGCGGAAAAAGGCCTGGTTGAGGCAATGCATGATTGTTCTGACGGAGGCATGGCGATAGCCTTGGCGGAGATGGTTTTTAGCGGAGGCCTGGGCGCGGAGATATTCTTATCAGGAGCCCCTTATGAATCAAAGGCTCCGAGAAATGATTCCCTTCTTTTTTCAGAGTCTAATTCACGTTTTGTGGTGGAGGTGGACAGGAAAAATAAGGAAAAGTTTGAGAGAATATTAAGGGGTCTGGATTCCTGCCTGGCAGGCTGTGTAACTAGCGGCAATAGCTTTAAAATATACGGCCTGGACGGCAAGATTTGCGTAGACGCGGATACGCGCAAATTAAAAGAAAGCTGGCAAAAACCTTTAAGGTGGTAGGGGGAAAATGGTTAAAATAAAACCGTGCGCTAAGAAAGCTATGCTTATAAAGGATGATTTCCTTCAGGAGGATACCTGGCGGATATTCCGCATCATGTCGGAATTCGTAGATGGTTTTGAAATACTTTCCAAAATAGGCAAGGCAGTTTCTATCTTTGGCTCGGCGCGCACTAAGCCGGGAAGCAGGCATTACAAGATGGCAGAGGAGATAGCATATCAGATTGCCATGGCGGGTTACGCCATAATTACCGGAAGCGGGCCAGGGCTTATGGAGGCGGCCAACAAAGGCGCCCGGGCCGCGAAGGGGCATTCTATCGGTTTGAATATCCAGCTGCCCTGCGAGCAGAAGCCGAACAGGTTCGTGGATACGATCTTAAGTTTCCGTTATTTTTTTGTGCGCAAGGTTATGTTTGTAAAATACGCCAAGGCTTTTGTGATCCTGCCCGGAGGATACGGGACTTTGGATGAATTTTTTGAGGCAATTACCCTTATCCAGACCAACAGGATAGATAAATTCCCGGTAATCCTTTTTGACAGTAAATATTGGAAGCCGTTATTGGAGTGGTTGAAGTCTACTGTTCACAGCCACGGGAATATCAGTAAAGAGGATTTGAAGTTATTTGTTCTGGCTGATGAGCCTAAAGAGGTGGCGCAGGCCATAAAAAGATTTTATGAAAAAACCTAAAGTTTGCGTTTTAAGAAGCGCAGGCACCAACTGCGATAAAGAGACCGCCGCGGCTTTTAAGCTTGCCGGTGGAGAGTGCGAACTTTTGCATATCAACAGCTTAGCCGGCAGGCAAAGGATGCTTAATGATTTCCATATATTGGCCCTGCCCGGAGGTTTCAGCTATGGAGATGATATCGCTTCGGGGAAGATTTTTGCCAATGAGCTAAGGTTTAAGCTTGCGGATTCGCTGCGCCAGTTCATTGCTGAAGGAAAATTAATTATCGGCATCTGCAATGGTTTTCAGATCCTGGTCAAAAGCGGCCTTTTACCTGGGTCTGTGCGCGAACTAAAACAAAGCACCAGCTTGATCATCAATGACTCCGGTAAATTTGAGGCACGCTGGGTGTATTTGAAACCGGCTGGCAAGTGCGTCTGGACGAAGGGCCTGAAGAAAATAATTTATCTTCCGGTAGCCCATGGCGAAGGTAAATTTATAACGGAAGATAAACCGGTGTTAAACCGGCTTAAGAAAAACGCGCAAATTGTTTTTCAATATTGCGACGCTCAAGGTAAATTATGCGCGTATCCGGCTAACCCCAACGGCTCGATAGAGAATATTGCCGGGATTACCGACGAGACAGGCAGGATCTTGGGCCTGATGCCGCATCCGGAAAGGCATATCTACGCGGCAAACCATCCGCGTAACTGGGAATTAAAATCCAAACATGAAGGCGATGGATTGCAAATATTCAGAAATGGAGTGGAATATGTTAAAGAAAACCTCAAGTGATGAGCCAAAAGAGTATTGCGGGTTATTTGGGATAACAAATAACAGGCAGGCGGTATGGCTTGCTTATCTTGGGCTTTTTGCCCAGCAGCAC
>JBAZOE010000082.1:0-5645 GCA_041648875.1 Candidatus Omnitrophota bacterium | reverse complement strand
GATAAGGCTTTTTCCGACTCATTATTTAAATTCAGGTTAAATATATTCCTGCCTTTTAAATATTCAAACGACACACTGGAGTTCTTTACGAAGACCTGCTTAACCGCAAAAAAATCAGAGGTAGTCAAGACTTTCCAAATATATCCTAATAATAAAGAGATGGCAAGTAAAATTATTACCAGGATAAAAAGGGGCATAAAAGGCAGCTTAAACTTTTTCTTTTTCATATGCTAATTCCAATAGTTTAAGGCAAAGCTGGTTAAAATCAATACCCAAAATCCCGGCAGCCTTAGGCAGGAGGCTGGTGGCAGTCATCCCCGGTATTGTATTTGTCTCAAGCACAAACGCAAGATTATCCTTGTTTAATATAATATCTGTGCGCGAACACCCAAAACAACCCAAAAGTTTGTGCGCCTCTAAAGCCGCCTGCTGGACTTTTTCCGAGATCTCCGCCTTAAGGGGAGCCGGGATAATATAATCCGTCAGGCCCGCCTGATATTTGGCTTCAAAATCAAAAAATTTATGCTTCGGCACAATCTCAATTACAGGCAGAGGCTTTTCATCCAAAACCCCGACTGTAAGCTCCCTGCCTGAAATATACTCCTCAATCACTATGCGTTCATCAAACTGAAAAGCCAGGTTTATAGCCGCTGATAGATCCTGCTTAAGCTCCACAATTGAAAGCCCGATGCTGGATCCATGGTTGGCTGGTTTTACTACCAGAGGCAGGCCCAGTTCGTTTTTAAAATCCCTGTTTTTATTATAAGATGTCTTATCCAGGGATTGCGACCGGGGGACACAAAGCCTGCCGGCTTTAAAAATTCTTAACGCACCTATCTTATCCATTGCCAGGCGGCTGGCCGTAACTCCTGAGCCGGTATAAGGCAGGCCTACCTGCTCTAAAATCTCCTGGATTTGACCGTCTTCGCCGAAGCGGCCGTGCAGGGCGATAAAGGCGCAATTTAGATTACAATTATTCAACAGGCGGATATTCTCTTCTTTATTATCGGTCAGTATATCGATACCCAATGCCTCAACCCCGGAATCTTTGAGCGCGGATAAAACCGCCTTACCGCTTTTTAAAGATATCCCTCTCTCCGAAGAAGGCCCACCCATTAAAACCCCCACCCTGCCAAAATCTTTTATCTCCATATTTTTATCTCTGGCTTTAAATCAACTTTAAATTTTTCCTTTACTTTTTTTTGCATTAAATCCATAAGGAACAAAATATCCTTGCTGGCAGCTCTATTCTTGTTTAAAATAAAATTCGCGTGGATTTTAGAGATAATTGCCCCACCCTTAGACTTCCCTTTTAAGCCGCAGGCATCGATAAGCCTGCCTGCGGAATTATTTAGGGGGTTTTTAAAAATACACCCTGCGCTGGGCAGGTTATTGCCTTGAGCGATATTGCGTTGTAAAAGGTACTCCTTTACCTTCGAGCCAATAGCGCCCTTATCAGCCTTGCGCAATTTAAGTTTAGAAGAAATAATAATGTATTTATTTAAATTAGATTTTCTATAGGCAAACTTCAAATCTTTGCCCGCGAATAACTTTGGCTTTCCGTTGTAATCTAAAACGCGCGCTTCTTTAACCGTATCTCCTATTGACTTGCCCCATGCGCCGGCATTGCCTGCCAGGGCTCCCCCTAAACTGCCGGGAATCCCCGCCAGAAACTCCAGGCCGGATAAACCCTTGTTCCTGGTGTACCAAATGAGCCGGTTCAACTTAAGAGCTCCCCCCGCTTCAAGGCAAGCCCCCCCGCCATACTTAAGCTTTAGGAAATCGCCGCTTAACTTAATCACCAGGCCGTCTAAGCCTGAATCGCTGACTAAAATATTACTTCCCGCCCCCAATACAAAAACCGGAATTCCCGCCCGTTTCGCGGAAATTAAGGCTTCCCGCAATTCCCTGATATTCCTGGCTTCAAAGAAAAACCTTGCCGCGCCTCCGACCTTAAAACTCGTCAGGCCGGACAGTCTGACATTGGTTTTTATTCTTTTACTTAAGTTTTTCGGCCAAAGCATCCGCCACCCTCACAATATCGCCTGCGCCTAAAGTGATTACTAAATCTTCCGCCTGTATAAAATCCGCCAGGATCCCTGCTATTTCTTCCTTAGCCAGGTATACCGCTTGTTTATCCGGATATGATTCTTTTATCTTCTTTAACAGAGATTGTGAGTCAACCCCGTCTATTGGCTGTTCGCTGGCAGCGTAAATATCCGTGATAATCAGATAATCCGCCTGATCAAAAGAGGCGGCAAATTCATTTAAAAGCAGCTTTGTGCGGCTGTAACGGTGAGGCTGGAAAACGACAATTTTACGCTTAGCCTTCAAATTAGATACCGCTGTCAAAGTTGCTTTGATCTCCGAAGGATGATGCGCGTAATCATCCAAAACCAGGTATTTATCGTTTTTAAATTTAATCTCAAGCCTGCGGCCGGCCCCCTTATACCCCTCCAGAGTCCTGCGGATATGGGTTAAATCAATCCCCAATTCCAGCCCCAGGCCGATAACCGCCAGGGCATTGGAGATATTATGCCTTCCTCCCAAAGCAAGGTGGAAACGGCAGACAAATTTATCTTTAAAAAAACAGTCGAAATCTGAAGCCAGGCCGTTAAACTGGATATTTTTAGCGCATATATCAGCAGGTCCATTGAGCCCGAAAAAAACCACTTTTCCTTTATAATCGGAGAATAACTTCTTAAGATTCAGGTCATCTGAACAGGCGAAAATACAGCCTCCAGGCTGAGTTTGTTTCAAGAAGCTCTTAAAGGCATTTATCTCATTCTCAAAACTCTGGTAATAATCCATATGCTCATAATCAATATTGGTGATAATGGAATATCTGGGCTGATAATATAAGAACGAACCGTCCGATTCATCGGCTTCCGCCACGAAAAACTCACCGCTACCCAGGCAGGCATTGGTATCGATGTTCTTTAGTATCCCGCCGATGGCTACGGTAGGGCAAAGCCCTGCTTCAAGCAGCATATAAGAAATCAATGAAGTAGTAGTAGTCTTGCCATGGCTTCCGGCGACAGTGATGGCGGTCTTCTGGCGCATAAGTAACGCCAGGACCTGCGCCCTCTTGAGCAACGGTATGCCTGAACTCTTGGCTTGTTGCATCTCGGGGTTATCCTCTTTTATCGCCGAAGAATAAACCACCGCGCTTTGGCCCTCTATGTTCCGGCAGCTGTGTCCGGTATATATCCTGGCACCCAGCCTTTTAAGCTCATCGGTAACCCGGTTTTCTTTTAAATCCGAACCGCTGACCGAGTAACCTGCCTTAAGCAATAGATGTGCTATCCCGCTCATCCCTATCCCGCCGATTCCTATAAAATGATAATATTCCTTCATTGGAGAATATATTTTTTCCATGAGCTTTCAAAATCCGCCAAATCATTAAAAGAATACGTCAACGCCAAAGCCCTGCGTAAATCCTTATAATCCCTCAGATTCTGGCAAAAAAGCACAAATCTGTCTTTGCCGAATACTTCGATTAAATACTCCACCAGGCAAAATGACTCTGTGTAAAATAACTCCGCCTTATCCGTATCTGTTAGGCGCGCGACGTCAAGTTTATTCAAATCATCCAGATTTAAAAAATCACCCCGGTTGATCCTGGCGGCTAAATATTTTTTATCAAAAGAAAACTTCTTTTCCTGAAAAGTAGCAACCCCTTCCTCAAGCCAAAGGGGAATAGCGCGATTATCAAAACCCACCATCTCCCTGAAAATAATATGCGCCATTTCATGGGGAAGGACATTATCCAAAAAACCCCCGGCGGTAATAAATGTCTGGATAACTTTTTTATCCGCCTGGGCATTACCCGCAGACCAACTCGGGGTGCCGGTTAACTTTTGATACTCCTCCTGGCTATCAGAGAGGTATATCTTTGCCCGGTTATCCCAGGTCCAGAAGTTAAAACGGCTAAAACCTAAATCATCGGTGATGTTATTATAGCACTCTTCGGCTCTTGCGGTTAATTCATTAAGCTGAGCCTCTTTGGCGTTCTTATAGAAAACCAGAAAATGCGTGCTTTTAACCTCCTGCCAGGCCGGCTCATCCGTTAAGGCAACCAGCGGCAGAAACAAAAATATAAACAATAATTTTAAGGGTTTCATTAATTCAAATTCAAAACTTCATCAGCAAGCAGGCCGGCGGCGTCTATTGCCTGGACCCGGACATAAGCCTGGCGCATGCTTTTTAATTTTTGAGGCTCATTCATAAACTGGCCTATCTTATCTCTAATTTTCTCAGCACATAGCTCCTCATCCCGGATAACCAATGCGGAACCGGACTCCTCCAGCAGCCTGGCATTGCTTAGCTGATGGCCATAAGCAAAAGGATACGGAATCAATAAAGCAGGCAAGCCGAATCTTTGCAGCTCGGCAATGGTCGTGGCTCCCGCCCGGCAGATTACTAAATCCGCCATGCTGTAAGCATACTGCATATCGGAAAAGAATCTAAAAACTTTATGCGTAATTTGCGCCTTAGCATAAGCCTCATTTAACAGCCCAAAATCCTGCTCCCCCGAAATATGGATCAGTTGCAAGTCATTTTTTTCATGACAAGCGGTTAAGGCGGCGCAACAAACAGTATTTAACTTATGCGCCCCCTGGCTTCCTCCGGTAATCAATATGTTGAATTTACCTTCTTTAAAATCAAAAAAATCCAAAGCCTCTTTTCTTTCTAGTTTAACCATGCCCTTGCGGACAGGATTACCGGTTAAGACAATTTTTTGCCGGGATACCTTTAGATAAGCGCCTGTTTGGACAAACGATACCGCTACCTTATCCACAAACTTAGCCAATATCCGATTTGCCCTGCCGGGGACAACATTCTGCTCATGAATTATTGTCTTTATTCTAAACAGCCAGGCCCAAAACAACAAAGCAAGCGTGTTTAAGCTGCCGAAACCGATGACAACATCAGGTTTGAATTCAATTACCGCGCGCAAACTTTCCCAGGCCCCTATTAAAAAAAAATAAGCTTCCCTTATATTCTTACTGTCTAATTTCGGCCTAAGCCTTGAGTCATGGATATATTTTATGCTTCCGCAATCAGGGGTAAACTTGCCGCTGCTATTCTTATCTGGCAAAACCATGAGCAACTCAGCGCGGGAATCTTTCAGGCGCTCCATTAGAGCCAGGGCGGGGAAAATATGGCCTCCGCTTGAGCCGGTAACAATTAAAACTTTCATATTAAGGATACTCCCCGGAACGGGCGATATTGATTAATATGCCTAAACTAACCATATCAAATATCAACGAAGATCCTCCATAGCTGATAAAAGGCAGGGGCAGCCCCTTGGTTGGAAAAACTCCGCAGGAAACACCGATATTCACAATTGCCTTCAGGGAAATCATCAAAACCAGGCCCAGGGCAAGAAAATACCCGAATTTATCCTGCGCGTTTTTTATAATTTTAAGCCCCTGGCGTATAAAAATCATAAATAATACAATTACGCCGAGAGTTCCAATAAGCCCGAGCTCTTCGCCGATAATGGAAAAGATAAAATCAGTATGCGCGGCGGGAAGATAAAAAAGCTTTTGCTGGGAATGCCCCAGCCCCACCCCGAAGAACCCTCCCGAACCAATGGCGATCTGCGATTGGATGATCTGAAAACCGCTGCCCTTAGGGTC
>JBAZOE010000081.1:0-5653 GCA_041648875.1 Candidatus Omnitrophota bacterium | reverse complement strand
CAAAACCTTTCTGGTCTGAAAACCACTTTACTTTACCTTTTGCCATTATTTACTACCCCCTTCCCTAGAAATTATAGCAAATAATGACAGAAATAAAAAAACCGCGAAGGTTAGTTTTCTAAACCTCGCGGCCTACAAACATCTAATCCTTTATTTACTACTGAAGTAATATTAACACATTTTGCGTGTTTGTCCAGTAAAATTATGTTTATTTCTGGGCGCAGCCTAGAATTGTTTTCTATCTACTTAGCAAACAAGGAGTTACATAAAACGTCTTATGATCTAAAGTGCAGGAAGATCCTGCCGAAATTTTTGTCGTCTTTTTCCAGGCGGTGATAAAGGCGTTTTATGTCCGGCTGCATCAAGAAGCGTAACACGTGTTTCTTTAGTTGGCCGCTACCTTTACCCGGGATGATCTCAATTTCGGCGATCTTCTTTTTTACCGCCTCATCTATTACCCGCTTAAGTTCAGATTCAATCGCCCTGCCATTGCTATAGATATCGTGTAAGTCCAGTTTAATCCTGCCCATATAGGTATTATACCTTTATTAAATCCTGTCCGGGATATCCAGATTGCTGCTGCCCTTGGCTTGCCTTACATAAAGCGGAACAGTAGCCTCAACCCTGCCGTCGATTACCATATTAACTACATAATCTCCAGGTTTCTGAAAAACGACATTTTGCCCGTTAATGGCGAATGAAAAGGAAGCTTCAGGGACTGCCTCCTGAGGAAGCTGAAAATTGATCTTCATGTCGCTGTTCATTAATTTCTGGCCATCGGCATCTGTCAATGAGATGTTTAGTTTATGCTCCCCTACCTCCAGCCTGTTAATCAGGAGACGCAAAGCAACGCTCATACGCGGTATCGCGTATGGGAATTTATCGACACTTATGCTGTCGAATGCCCTGCATAAAGAAAGGCACCCGTTTTCAACCCAGGCGTGATCCGCCACAGCCGCAACCAAGACTTTCATAATAGGCTCCTTTTATATTCTTCGCTTATAGGCAACAGATCAGGGATTATTTCCCGGATTTTTAATCACCTTAAAGGAATTAAAACTCTTATCGCTTTTATCTCCGGTGTATGAAATACGGATCAAGCTCCAGGTATAGACCTGGCCGCCCTGGAAAAAATCAGAGGCCGCCTTAAAAGAAGAAACATCAGCGGAAAGATCTTCTTTAAGGAGTAAATCCGCCGCGTACATATTATAACCTTTATATATCTTAAGGGTAAATCCGCGTATACCGATTAAGTCATTCCACCATTTAAACTCCAAGGGTTGGTTCGCGGTTAAAGTAACCGTGTCGGTAATAGGATATCTTAGCCGGGGTTCAGGCAGGCTATCAAAAGGCCCGTTATCCAGGCTAAAGCTGACTGTTCCCGCCAAGCTTAGGGAGCTTGAGAATAAAGCCAAAAAGATTGCTATCGCCACTATTTTTTTCATATACATATTTCACTTCAGATTTGCCTATTTTTTCTTCCCGATGGAGAATGCGCTGCCTAAAAATTTACCTATGCCATAATAGGCGCGGTTCGCAGGGTTAAAAATCATAGGTTTTATTTTCTCGATATCAGGGTATCCTTCTTTTGTTAAGGCTATTTCATCTACTTTTACATCTTTAATCTGTCCGACAAAAAGTGTGTGCAATCCTATTTTAACTGTCTGGATGAGGGCGCATTCTAAAACAAAAGGGAATTCTTTGACGTAAGGAGCGTCCACGAATTCGCTCTTTACGGGGGTAAGCCCGGTTGAGCTGAATTTATCTTCTGTCCTGCCTGAAACAATACCGAAATAATCCGCCTGCTTAATGTATGTTTCTGAAGGGATGCTTATGGTAAAGGCCTTCTTTTCCAGGATATTAGCGTAAGTATACGTAGCTTCTCTTAAAGAGATGCTGACGCATGCAGGATCAGAACAGCATATGCCTCCCCAGGCAACCGCCATTGCGTTCGGCTTGGCGTTTTTATTATACGTGCCTACAATAAAAACCGGAGTCGGGAAAACAATGGTTTTTGCTCCGATAGATTTTTTCATTTAACCTCCCCTTTGGTTTATTTTACTCCAATAAAACAAAAATCCCAAGCCTTTTTAAAGCCCGGGATGTTTGTTTTATGTCCGCCATTGTTTACTAAGCTTTCGATTATTTGTTTTTCTTTTTAGCGATATGTATAATAAGCGTATCTTCTTTAATTTCTGTCTTAGCGCCGGCAGGATCGGCATCGGCGGGCAGAGGGACCGTCTTTACAAAAGAGCCGGAAATCCGGGATCCCTGAAAACTCCCCGGAGATTTCTCTTCTACCCTGCTGGAATATTCTCCGGTTAAGGTAATTAGATTAGCGCTGATATGCGCTTTTACCTTATTCTTATCCAGGCCGCTGATATCAAGTTTCAGGATATATTCACTTGCCGTCTCTTCCATATTTAAATTCGCCTCATAGAATACAGGGCTGCCGGTTGAGCTATTCTGGCCGGTTTTAGGATTAAGGCTATCTTGTTTCTTTACCGGTAGATTCTCATTACGCTTATATTCTTCCAGGGATTGCTTCAATTTTTCAACAGGAATCGCAAAGCCTATGCTTTGGGAAGACTCCACTACCGCTACATTTATGCCGATGAGCTTGCCGTTTAAATTAAACAACGCTCCTCCGCTATTTCCCGGGTTAATCGGCGCGTCTACCTGGAGCATATCGCCCATCACAAAATCACCCTGCGAAGAATAAAATTTCCTGTTCTTACCGCTTACAATTCCGGAGGTAACCGTATTCTCAAGGCCGAGAGGATTTCCAATCGCCACTACCGTTTCTCCCGGCATAAGGTCTTTTGTCTGGCCCAAAAGTGCCTCAATGAGCGGTTTTGGCGGAGTAATCTTAATAAACGCCAGGTCGTCATACCTGTTTTCATATACCACTTCCCCCTGCACCTGTTTGCCGTCATTCAAAATAACAAAAATACTGCTGGCCATATTGACTACATGCGCGTTGGTTACAATTAAGCCGCTTTTGTCCACGATTACTCCGGAGCCTACGCTTTTCAATTTCAACGCTTGTGCTAGGCCATGAAAAGTGGAAAATTGATTAAAGAAGATATCAAATTCATTTCCGTATACTCCCCAGTAAGGGTCCTGGCGTAAAAGTATAATTTTCTCGGTACTGATGTTAACCACTGACCCAGCGGCGTCCTTAACAACTTTAACAACAGGGGTCAAGCGGGCATCAATTTCAGCGCTATTAACTTCGGATGATACTAATGATGCAAGCGCAAAAACAAGGAAAGTTTTTCTTAATAAACCGGATAATCGCATAAAACTCCTCCTTAAAAATTCAAACTTTCAGCCTTAACAAAAAAATTTTACAATTATTTTATTAAATTGTCAATTATAAATCACCCATAAAGAAAAAGGCCTCTTCTGAAATATAAAAGAGGCCTTTTTGTAAATATTAATATGGATTATTCCTGGTTTTCGATTGAGTTTAAACTTAACTCATCGCCAACCTGCTTGGCAGTAACTATTACCTGTAACTTGCTGTCAGCGTTCTTAAGAAACTCCGCTACCTTGGCATTTGAATCCGCGTCGAATTTGCTAAGCTTGCCATCGGCAAGGATAGAATAACCGCTAGCCTGGCAATTCGGCAGTAAAGCGCACTCTTTAGTGTGCGTCTTGACGAATTCCGCCAAATTATCTTTGTTAGCATCCGCGCACGTGTTGTCAATAATATCACCCTTTAAGACTATCGCTTCAGGCGCAGTCGTAGACACATCCGCAGCCATAGTTGTTTCAGCGGGCTTGGCCGCATCCTGAGCAAAAGCTAAAGAGCTTACAAAACAAAGAGCCATAAGCACAAAAAGTATTTTCTTCATTTCAATTCACCCCCTTTCGTTTAGTTGATCGTTTAAATACAAAAAGTAAGCAAATTAAAATAATCTTAGCACTATTTATTCAGTTGTCAATGGATAAACCAAGCCATGTCAAGCCAAGCTGGCTGCATTCACTATTCTTTCGGGCTTTGAATCTGGCAGGAATACAACTTATCTCCGGCGCCAAAATTAAGCAGGATTATCTCCGCGAATAAACCTCCCGAAGGCTTGCGGTAAAGGCAGGTTTCTTTAATACCGGCCCGGCCTTCAGCAGGCCTGCACAAAGCCGGCTCTCCGTAAAGGCGGAAAATCTCCTGTTTTTGCTTTAGCTTAACCAAACGGCCGCTGTCAATATCTGCCTTTAGCTTATTATATAACTTTTCTTCTTTATCCAATTGGGACTGCTTTTCCTTTTGATTATCTTCTAAGCTTTTCACAAACATAGCTTCATTTAAATGGGTAAGGTATACGCAGCCGGGAATAAAGATCACGGCTATGGGTAAAAAAAATATGCACGGGGTTAAAATCTTACTTTTTACCATTTCGCGGATAAAGTTTTACATCGAAATGAAATACTTGAGCGGGCATTCTCTATCCTTGCCTTAAAGGGCAAGGTTTTTGTCCGCGAAAGTATAAAAATTTCCAATTACACTTCAGATCTTCATAACAGAATGACTAAAGATAACCTGAAATAAACTATTGACTTTTATCTGCTTATTGGCTGAGCGCCTGTCTTGTTCTTACGAGGATCTCTTAGATTTAAAGTTATGACAAGATTTGATAATCAGCTGCCAGGCAAATAATATAAACATCAGGTAGATCGCCGCCAGGCGCAAGTTCCGGACAGAGGCGACTATCTTTTTACCTTTATAAACTTTATCCTGGAGAAAGGCTTTAATGTCGCCTAAGGCTTCAAGCCTGGCCGTAAAATCCCTGGCCAATATCGCCTCCCGCCCCGGATTATCGCCAACAATCATGTTATTTAACTCCGTTTTAAGGCCTTTTGCTCCGCCAATAGTATAAGCTACCAGGAGTTTATCATAAAAATAGGTTTCCATCCCATAACACAGTATCATCCTGACCGCGACAAAATTAGCAAAGAACATGCAGCATAAAAAAACCGCCATTATCCCAAGTTTAATTACTCGGCCTCTGGAGAACCCCATATTTCCTTACGCGATAATCTTATCAAATTCCTCTATGGTAATTGCGGGAAAACTGGTGAAGGAGATATTTGTCAGTTTGTTTAAGGCGACTGAGGCTTTCATTACCTCAGCAACTCCGGGAAAATCAGCAATAAGCACCATGTCGTATTTACCCAGAAGCGCGTACATGGAATTCACCTTGCCGCCGGCATTTGTAATTGCATCAAGCGCCTTTTTGGTCCTATCAGCTGAGATACCACCCAACGCCTCCTTGGTGTACTTGCCGTACATAAAAAACTTTGCCATTTGACACCTCCTCGGATACGTAGACGACTACTTATTATCTTATTTACAACAGCTGCTCGTGCCTTTTCCAATCTTTCTAATTACCGCGCTGATGATAAAACAAGCCAAGGCAAGAAATATAACCAGGTTGTCAGTCAACGGAAGGATATCAAAAGCCGCCGCCAAAAGCAATAATATACCAATGCCATTTAGAATCGCGTTGCACTTACAAACATTCTTCTCCATTTGAGCCTCCTTTTGTTAATTAGGTTAATACTTTACTGCCCGGCCCCCTAGTTAGTTTATTATACCTCTCCAAGGTAAAAATCTATACTTTATTTTTAACCCCTTCATACCGCCAATGCC
>JBAZOE010000080.1:0-5686 GCA_041648875.1 Candidatus Omnitrophota bacterium | reverse complement strand
CATTCTTTATTCCTCCCTGTTATGCTCTTCCATACCCGCTAAATGGTATTGCCGATGGATCCTCTTTGTCAAAATCTCTTCTTTTGCGGTTATCCTTTTCATCATGAGATATTTTTGCTACATGTATCCTTATGATAACCTGTTCTTCAAGCCCTAAAATCTCCTGGATCTTGGATTTAGTGATATCCTGCAGCCTTGAAGTAAGCTCGGGGATATTGGCTTCGGAACGCAGGATTATACGCATATCCACGATAATACCCTTTTTGTTTACCACAACATTAGGCCTTAACTCTTTTACCTCCGGGATTACCCCTGCCAGCCTGCGGATTAAATCCTCCACCGCAGAAAGCGAAATAGTCACCTGTCCGCTGGAAGTGGTAAAAGCAATTGTCTTTTCCCTCTGGAACCTGCCTAAAATAATCTGGGCAAAAGAAAAGCTTATAAGGATTAAAAGCATTCCTGATAATCCGATAATCAACCTGGAATTCGGGCTGGTTTGGGCGTAAATAAGCAAATTATTGATATCCTGGGGTAATAGCAAATTTAACGAAAAAACAATGAGAGCCAGCCCTATGGCGGTAATAATAATGGCATAAAACATGATTCCCAATACGGTAAAAAATTTCATTACTTACCCCCTTTCTATACCCTGCACATTTACATTAATGTCTTTTACGGAAAGATTACTCATCTTCTCTAATGCCAGGCGGACATTCTCCTGGACGCGGCAAGCGGTATCCGGTATGTTATAACCATATTTAATAACCACGGGGATCTCTACCTTTACTTCTCCATGCTTAAATATATCCACTTTTATAGAAAGAAAGGATTTTTGGCCAATCAACTCAAGAAGGCTGCTCTTTAAATTTGCCCCTACTTTTTTTACCCCTTCTATCTCTAAAGCGGCAATAGAAGCTATAGAAGAAATTACATTCTTATGTATTCTTATGCTGCCAAGCTCATTCCTGGAGTCATCGCGATTCACTTATTCTCCTTTTGCATCGTTTGTTAAAAGATCTTGCACAAAATGCGTGGAGATATCCCCTTTCTTAAACAAAGGATTATCCATCAGCTTAAGATGAAAAGGAATAGTAGTTTTGATAGGAGCGATATAAAATTCGCTTAATGCCCTACGCATAGTCCTGATTGCTTCATAACGGTTATTGCCATAAACAATAAGTTTAGCCACAAGAGAGTCATAATAAGAAGGCACTTCGTAACCTGCATAAATATGCGTATCGAGACGAACATTGGGCCCTCCGGGGAGAATCAAGGCCTCGATTTTACCCGGAGAAGGCATAAAATTATTATCCGCGTCTTCGGCATTAATACGGCATTCGATTGCCGCTCCCTTAATCTGCACATTCTCCTGCTGGATCTTCAGCTTCTCTCCGCTGGCCACACGGATCTGCTCTTTAATCAGGTCGATACCGGTGACCATTTCAGTAACCGGATGCTCAACCTGAATACGCGTATTCATCTCCATAAAATAAAAGTTATTGGTTTTGGCATCCAGCAAGAACTCAATGGTCCCGCAGCTAAGATAATTTATGGATTTCATTCCTTTTAAAACCAACTCTCCCAGTTTACGCCGCATTTTGCTATCCACTGCCGGAGAAGGAGATTCTTCAAGCAGCTTCTGATGCCTTCTCTGGATACTACAGTCTCTTTCCCCCAACTGCAAAATATGCCCCAAGCGGTCAGCGATAATCTGCACTTCAATATGGCGCGGCTTCTCAATATATTTCTCGATATAAACGCTAGAGTTGCCGAAATTCGCTTCGGCCTCGCTTTGAGCGGTTAAAAGGCTGGAAACTAAAGTTAAATCATTGTGGCAAATACGCATCCCTTTGCCTCCGCCTCCGGCAGCTGCCTTGATTATAACAGGATAACCGATCTCTTTAGCGGTCTTAAGCGCTTCTTCTTTATTTTTAATGATCGCCCGGCTTCCCGGCACAATAGGCAGGCCGGCTTTTTGCATAGTCGTGCGCGCGGCCATCTTATCACCCATGAGGCGGATATTCTCCGGAGTCGGCCCGATAAAAGTGATTTTACAAGATTCGCATATCTCGGCGAAGTGCGCGTTTTCAGCCAAGAAACCATAACCCGGATGAATAGCTTCAACATCGGTAATCTCGGCTGCGCTGATAATGGCGGGAATATTCAAATAACTGTTGCTGCTTGATGCCTGGCCGATACAAATTGCTTCATCGGCAAAGCGGACATGCAGGCTGTTACGGTCGGCCTGAGAGTAGACGGCTACTGTACGGATACCCATCTCATGACAGGCGCGGATTATTCTTAAGGCGATTTCGCCTCGGTTGGCAATGAGGATTTTAGAGAACATATTTTAGAGTGGATCAATAAGGAATAAAGACTGGCCAAATTCTACCGGCTCAGCGTTATCTACCAGTATCTCAAGGATTTTGCCTTTAATCTCTGATTTTATCTCATTCATCAATTTCATCGCTTCTATAATACAAATTACCTGCCCCGGTTCAATAACCTGGCCCACCTCAACATAAGCGGGAGATTCCGGGCTGGGCGCGCGGTAAAAAGTTCCTACCATGGGAGCTTTAATCTCTACCGTCTTGACTATGCTCTTCTCTTCCTGCGCCGGCACAGCCTGGGCTTTATCCTGGACCAAAGGAATATTCTGCCCCTGGAATACTACAGGCCCGTTGTAACCTTCAATACCATTGGTTGTTTTCTTAAGCCGAATACGCATATTATCCTTTTCTATCTCCAGCTCGACAAGGCCATTTTCATTCATCAGATTAATCATCTCTTTGATTTCCTTGATGTTCATCAGTTGATCCTTTCGGTATAGGTCCCGCCTGTACGCGTATCTACTTTAATCTTATCCCCCACATTAATGAACAATGGAACCTGTATGGTTGCCCCGGTGTCCACCTTAGCCGGCTTATTGCCGCTCTTGGATGAATCGCCTTTAAACCCCGGCTCTGTCTCTATAATATTAAATTCGATAAAATTGGGCAAGGTAACGGATAATGCGGCGCCTTTAAAAAAATACCCCATAATCTCCAGGTTATCTTTCAGTAACTTGGCCTTATCCCCGATAATATCCTCGGATATAGCAATCTCCTCAAAATTATCCTGGTCCATGAAGTGGAACATTCCGCTGCTTGAATACTGGTATTGCAGCTTGCGCTCCTCGACAAAAGCCTGCTCTATTTTTTCTTCGCCACGGAAGGTTTTCTCCTGGATGTTATTTGTTTTCATATCGCGCAGCCTTGCCCGCACAAAAGCCGCGCCTTTGCCGGGTTTTACATGCTGGGCGTCAACACAGACATAGACAATGTCATCTACTAAAACAGTTACCCCTGATTTGATTTCATTAATTGATAGCGCCACTTAAGACCTCGCATCCTTTATCGGTTACTAAAATCATATCCTCTATTCTTATTCCGAACTTGCCGGCTAAATATACCCCCGGTTCTATCGTAAAAACCATGCCCGGCTTGACCGAGCTTGCTTCATTGCCTGAAATACGCGGATCTTCATGTATTTCTAAACCAAGGCCGTGGCCAAGGTTATGGGTAAAATACTTACCATACCCTTTTGAAGCTATATATTCCCGTGCAACTTTATCAATCGCAGCCATTTCTGCGCCTGGCCGAATCCTTTTTATTGCCAATTCCTGGGCTTTAAGGACAGTATCGTAAACCTTGCGCACAAGAACTATTATTTTACCCAAAAACAAAACTCTTGTCAAGTCGGATTTATATCCTCGATAATCGACACCCAAATCAATAAGCACCAACTCATTATCCCTTAACCTCCTCTGCCCCGAAAGGTGGTGCGGCTGGCTGGAGTTAGGCCCTGAAGCCACAATTATATCAAAAGCAGAATCAGCACAGCCATGGTATCTTATAAAGCGCTCAAACTCCGCCGCTACTTCGATTTCTTTTACCCCCGGGACAAGAAATTTCTTGATATGCTCTAAAGCCAGACCAGTGATCCGGGCTGCCTGTTTAAGTTTTTTGACTTCCTGAAGGTCTTTAACCTGCCTCTTATCTTCAACTATACTGTGCGTAGGAATCAGCTCAAAACAACCGTTAGCATGCTCCTTAATCTTAGCAAACTCCGCATACGCAAGGTTCCTCTCCTCGAACCCCAGCTTTTTTAGCCCCAGGCCCAGGGATGTTTCAGCAATCTGTTTAAACACCGAACCATTACACTGTTTAAGCTTAATATTGTCGCTTAGTGAAGCCCCGGCTTCTTCAGTATAACGGGAATCGGTAAAATAGATATTTCCTTTTTCGGAAACCAAAAGGTAAGAATCACGGCTTAAAAATTCAGTAAGATAGGATATATTGGCCGGCAAAGAAACTAACAGGCCATCAAGCCTTTTTTGCTTCAACTGGGAATATATGCTCTTTAAACGGGGGGTCATTTTGTCTGGGTCAAATCAAGGATGGCAGCCAAACCCAAGGTATAACTTTTTGCGCCAAAGCCCATGATAGTGCCCTTAGCTACCGGGCTGATCAACGACTTATGCCTGAACTCTTCGCGGGAATAAATGTTGGAGATATGCACCTCTACCACAATTAATCCGCATGCGGCTATGGCGTCGCGGATAGCTACGCTTGTATGAGTATAAGCCGCCGGATTAATCAAAACACCCTGAAATTTATTTTTACGCGCGCTGCCGATTAAATCCACAATGGCGCCTTCATGGTTAGACTGCCTGATAACCAAAGAAACCTTATCTTTCTTGGCCTGAGTTTTAAGCATCTGATTAATGCCGGCTAAAGTCAGATGGCCATAGATTCCCGGTTCTCTTTTGCCTAAAAGGTTTAAATTAGGCCCATGTATAACTAATATCTTTTTCATGCCTCTTCCGCCTCATCAACCAACATTACCGGAATCCCTTCACGCACAGGATATCTTTTTCCGCATTTCTTACAAACTATTTTCTTATCCTTTAGCTCCACGTCGGATTTGCAGGCCGGACATGCCAATATATCTAAGAGTTCTTTATCAATCATTTTTTCTCCCTTGTTTCCGGAGCAAGATAAGCCAGCCTTAATTCATAAAGCAGGTTTTCCAACAGCGTGGTTTCCTCCGGAGTCAAGTTCCCTTTAGTTTTCTCCTGCAACATTCCTAAAGTATCAATAATAAATTTTGCCTGAGCAGGGTCTTTTTGAGTTTTTTGAGTCTCCGGGTTGGCCATATGGCCTAAAGCAATAGAAGCCTGTAAAGCAAGAGTAGTGACAAAAAATTTAAAATCCGGTTCAGGAGGAACAAATTTGCCTTCCTCTTTCGGAGCCTGTTTTTCTTTCTCTATTTTTTGCTTCCAATCTTCATCAACCTTTTTTTGGCTTCGGCTATCGGAAGCCGAACCATTGCCCTCTGGCTTATGGCTTCGGCTATCGGAAGCCGAACCATTGTCCTCTGACTTATTAATCTCGTCCATTATCTTAATTGATTGTGATTCCGGCGTAGCCAACAACACTGCTTATGTCACCGCTGGCCTCACCGCTGGTTTGATATTTAATTAACCTGCCCTTTTTTGCCCCAAGAAGCCTGGCAGCCCTTAATAAGACCGCAACCGGAGCAAAACCGCACATGGAAATAGCTGATTTTCTAACCACAAACTCAAGCTTATCTTCATCTAAAGAGGTTATTGCCTCTATCGCTAAAGCGTCTTTTTTCTCCGCGC
>JBAZOE010000079.1:0-5707 GCA_041648875.1 Candidatus Omnitrophota bacterium | reverse complement strand
GTTTATTTTGCCAAGGCCGGAGTAATAAAACAATTAGCCCTGGCGATGTCTCTTGTATCGTTTTCTTTTATGGTTTTTTATGGGGCTATAGGAGGAATTATCTATGTCCTTACAGTACATCATCGACGCCTACAACGTAATCAATCATCCTCAGTTTAAGCCCCGGGAAAGCAAATCCCCCAACATCCAAACTTCACTGGCTGACTTCATCAGAATAAACAGGTTGTCTGGAAGCGCAAAAAATAAGGTTATCCTTGTTTTTGATGGTTATCCTCCTGCCGGAGGGGATCTTCCCGAAGAGGAGGGCTTGCTTTGCCTGTTTTCGCGTATGATTGAGGCGGATGAATTGATAAAAAGATTGATTGAGGAATCCGGCCGGCCCGGAGATATCATCGTAGTTTCGGACGACAAGGGTGTGCAATTGGCTGTCAGGTTTTTAAAAGCGCGCATCTGCCCGGTGGAAGATTTTATCTGCGGCAGTAAGAGCAAGAGGGCGTTTGATTCCCTTTGCCGGCAAAGGGATGAGAAAACTATTCCCTATTCTAAAATGCAGGCAATTAACGCCGAACTTAAGAAAAAATGGCTGGAGTAAGACAAGAAGAAGAGAATTATATCAAATTCCTCGGTACCGCGGGAGCGCGTTTTGTGATGATCAAACAATTGCGCGCTTCCGGAGGCCTGTGGGTTTCTTCCGGGCCGGCTAACATCCTGATTGACCCTGGCCCTGGAAGTATTGTGCGCTGCGCTTCCAGCCGGCCAAGGCTTGATCCGGGAAAGCTGGATGCTATTATCCTGACCCACCGCCATTTGGATCATGCCAATGATATAAACGTAATGATTGAGGCAATGACTGAAGGAGGGTTTAAGAAAAGAGGAGTAGTTTTTTGTCCCTCTGACGCGGTTGGGGATGATTCGGTTATTCTCAGGTACGCGGCTAATTTTCCCGAGAAGATACAAATTATCAAGGAAAATTGCGATTACCGGGTGGGGGATTTTAGCTTTCTTACTTCAATGCGCCATATCCATCCATGCGAGACTTATGGATTGAAGTTTAAGATTGGAAAAACCAGCGTTGGGCTGATTACAGACACCAGGTATTTCCCGGAATTAGCCGATTTTTATAAAACAGATATCCTGATTATCGCGGTGGTCTTTTATGAACCGCGCCAGGACATTGACCATCTTAGCCTTAAAGAGGCGGGAATGATTATCAGTGAGTTGAAACCCAAGAAAGCCGTGCTTACCCACTTTGGCATGACTATGCTTAAGGCAGGGCCTTTAAAACAAGCGGAAAGATTATCAAAAGAATCAGGGGTAGAGGTAATTGCCGCTTACGACGGCATGAGGCTGGATCTTTAACATGGAACCGCTTTCTTTCTTACTCCATTTTTCTCTTGACAATTGGCTCAAATAGTGTTAAATTTATAACACACAAGTTAAAGTAATATATTCGGGATCCTTTGCTTGGAGGAGTAAAGGAGCCATGTGATCTAACCGGATAAGACCGAATTTGGGTTTGTCCGGTTTTTTATTTTTATTGCAATTTAAGCTAAATGGGGCTAAAATAAGCATATGAAAAGGATATCTGGGTTAATTATTTTTAGTCTTGTGCTGACAGCCTCAGGGATTTTTTCGCAACAGGCCTTTGCTGTCTTTGATTTGAATTATATGCTTGATAGGGGTGGGTACCGGCTTGAGTTTGACCGGAACAACTTTTCTCACGCCATAACATTTACGACGTCGAACGATACGCTCAATAATCGTTATGAGGTACGCCAGCGTATTGAAAGTCCTTTGAGGAATCGCGATAACCCCTCAGTTATTATAAGGGATAATTTTGTGGTTAGGGGGTTTCGCGGTTCAAATAGATATGGTGATTTACGTATTCCTACTGGAGATATTATCGTAAGGAATGATGAGCTCATTTATGTCTCTAATCCTACCGGAGCGGCTGATTCATTTACTTTGGTGTATGCCATTGCAAATTCGCAGGAACTTGCCCCGGGATATTATACCGGGCGGATTAGTTTGGTTTTGAACCCAATAAGCTCATCCGCTATGCCGGTAACTAAAGTTATCGAGATTTATGTGTCCATTCCCAACGATGGTGGTTCTTTGTCGGTTTCTATCGCTCCGGCAGAAGGAGCGAGCTCTATTATAATTAATCCTTCGGCTAGTAATGATATGCGCGGGTCGGCTAACGCGGTAGTTAGCATTAATAGCTCTTTTAACGGGCCATTTAGGATTATGCAGATGCTTTCAAGCCCGGTTCAGTCTCAAGAGGGTAAATTTATCAGCAATAACAATCTTCTTTTTAGCGTCCCTGATGCCCAGAAAGGCGTGGCGATAAATCAACCGGTTCCGGTTTCAGGCAATATCCAGACAATATATTCTTCTCGTCCCGATGGCAGCGCGGATAAGGCTTTCATAATTGCATATTCTTTAGCGGATCCATTAAGCCTGGTAGCGGGTAATTATCGTTCGCGTATCCAATACCTTTTAGAATCCGCGGGAAAACAGATAAATTTAGGGGCTTTGGATTTGGAGATTAGACAGGAACGTGTTTTTGAGATTCTTATTTCTCCGCAGGATCAACGTTATAATATTGATTTTGCGAATTTAAAACCCAGTGATGGGCCGCGTTTAAGCGAGGTGCTTATTGAAGTAAGATCAAACATTGGCCGGCCATACCAGGTAACGCAAAATGTGCTTTCAGAATTGGTAAATAGCCGGGGGGATAAAATATCCGCCAAGTATTTTTCTTTACAGACCCTTTCGGTGAATAACACCAAAGGAAGTTTGAAGGTCCCCGGTAAAGTTCCGGTAGAAAAAGGCAGCCAGATTTTATTCATTTCTAATTCAGACGGCTCCGCTGATAAATTTAAGATAATCTATGAATTAATTTGCCCGCCTGATTTAAGCGCGGGCAGTTATTCATCGCGGATAACTTATACATTAACCGAAATTTAAGGAGGAGGTAAGAGGGATGTTGGAAAATAACCGTAATCGAGAAAAATCAATAAAGGAGGTGATAAAAATGAAGAACATACTTATTTGTATGGTTCTTGTAGTAACTGTCTTTTGCGCAACAAGTGCTTGGGCTGCTGCAAGCCAAACCGTTACTGTTAATGCTACTGTTCCTACAATGACAGGGGGATTGTCTGTCACTGTAAGCAAGGTTACCGGCACTGTTTGGACTACCGCTTCAACGATTAGCTTTGGAACCTTAACTTGGGATAACGTAAACAAGATCTTTTTGCCTGCCAGTTATTATGCTGTGGATGTTGGCGTAACCGATAATTCCGGCACTGTCTGGACCTTGACGCATACGCGCGTGTCGCTTCAGAAAGATGCGACTAACAATTTAAACGGCAAGGTGAATGTTTCTTTTAATAAGCAAACCAGTAGTTCTGTCGGCACTCTGTTAGCTAAGTATAGTTATACAAACAGCCAAAATATTGCTTACACCAAGACGCAGCTATCCGGCGGTTGGTTGCGTATATATTATGGTATCGGCACCGGGCAGGCAGGGCAGGATGCTACAGGCGTAACGCCGATTGGTATGGATACACCGGCAGGGACATATACCGGCTCTGTTACTATTACACTTACGCCGTAATTAATTAGCGGCTAGGCATGGTTTAAGCATAGCAAAAAAAGGGGGGGAATTTTGTTTGCAGCAATCCGTTTTATAGTTATCTATTTTTGTTTTATGGGTAGCTTTTTTGTCTCTATAGCGCAAGCAGATAAACTGCCTTTTATGAATCAGTCAAAAATCAGAGTTGTGGCAGCTCCCGGAGATCGCGTATTCGGAGAAATTACGCTGGATAACCCGACTGAGGAGAGTAAAAACATGCGGCTTTATCTGGAGGATTGGTATTATCTGCCGGGAGGAGCGGGGGGCAAGGAGTTTCTCCCGGCAGGCTCAACCCCTGCTTCTGCTTGTCCATGGATAAGCTTTTCTCCTGCGGAGGTGACTCTGCCGGCATTTGGAAAGCAGAGGATAAGTTATTCAGTTGATGTTCCTTCCGATGCAACCGGGACACATTTTGCTTCCCTGTTTTTTGAGACATCACTCGGTAAAGATTCCCTTCCTGACTCCGGACGTTCCGCAGGGCTTGATGTTAATGTCAGGGTGGCTACCTTGTTTTATATAGAAGTAAAGGGGAAGGCAGCAAGAAGCGCTGAGGTGGATAATTTAAATATTCAGCCTTCAAAAGATGAAAAGGGCGCTTTGGATATAACCCTGGATTTTGAAAATACCGGCAATACAGACATAACTACTTCCGGAAGCTTTAGCCTTATGAATAACGATGGGGTAGTCAGCGCACGGGGGGCATTTAATAATGTTTATACTTTTCCGGGAGGCAAAGGAAGTTTATTAGGCACTTGGAAAGATAGAATTCCCGCAGGAGTTTATGATCTGGTAATAACCATTGACCTTGGTAAAGCGCTTACGGATGCGGGCATGGGCAGGGGGCCTGTAATTACCAAAGAGGCTTCGGTTACAATAGGAGAAAATAATAAAATTGTTCAGGTGGGTAAGCTTCATTAATATGCTTTTTATGCCTCGGAGGTTACCTAAGAAATCTTGTTTTGGCATAGTTCTTTCCGGCGGAACCTTTCTTTTTCTGGAAATATCCTTCCTTGTTTTTGTCTTTTTTTTTTCCGTTATCGTAAAACCTCAAACAGTTTTTGCTTATAGCCAGATTGCGGAGTACCTCTGCGAAGAAGGCATTAAGGACCTGAAAAAGGGTAATTTTCAGCGAGCTGAAGAGGAATTTAATAAAGCCCTCATTGCTGAGCCGGGATATTCGCCCGCAATCTACTATCTTGGGCTTATCAGCGAAAAATTAGGTAAGGATACCAGTGGTAGTAAGTCTAATATTTCTACCTATGCTCCTTCTGTCAGATTAGATAGGCAAATGGTAATGGAAGATACTCTTGAGAAGGCTAAAATTGGAAGCACTATGGAAAAAGAGGGGTTAAGCGCTTCCCAGATTTTTATCCCTGAGCTGAGAGAGCCAGGCGAGCCTGATAATAGCGCCAAAATAAAAACCCAGGCAAGGTATTTTCTCAATGACCCAAGGCTTTCTATTCAGCAACCCATAGAGATTGAAGAAGGTAAATATATTATTATCAGTGGCAGTAGTATTAAGCGTTTTTTAGTTGTTCAGCCGGATATTCTTTATGCGGAAAGATTAAATGATAATGAAATTTCGGTTATGGCTAAGAATAGGGGTTTAGCCTCAATTATTGTCTGGGATGATAACGGCCGTACGAGCATTGAGTGTACGGGTATTATGCCTATTCCTGATTCTCCAACCTTGGAAGAAACAATGCGTAAGGAAGAGGAAAAAATGGGTACCTTTAAGTTCCGCTATAATTTGGACTGGTATTCCTATTATACGGGCCGCAGGCTGGAATCAATCGAGCGTAATGGAACTTACTCTTGGATCCATAATTTACGCATGGATGGGGCTACTCCCTATGGGTTATTTGATGCGGCGATCACAGAGAGGACCCTTTCTACCACTACCGACATGACTTATGTCAGCGCGGGCCTGACTAACGGTAAGCTGGGTGATTTTAAAGGGTTTAACCTGCGTGCGGGAGATTACAACCCTTATTTTAACAATCTGGCTATCCCGGGGGCAGATTTAAGGGGCGTGTATTTTAATTCACCAGCTTTTAATAATATACTTGA
>JBAZOE010000078.1:0-5712 GCA_041648875.1 Candidatus Omnitrophota bacterium | reverse complement strand
CAATGTTACTCTTTGTTTTTCTCCTACTCAGGCATTATTAGCGGCTAAGGCCGGGGCAACCTATGTTTCGCCTTTTATCGGCAGGCTTGATGATATCGCCCAGGAAGGGATCAACCTGATCAGCGACATAAAGAAAATTTACGCCAATTACGGCTTTAACACTCAGATAATTGTCGCTTCCGTGCGTAATCCTGTGCATGTGCTTAAGGCGGCTTTAATTGGAGCGGATATCGCCACAATACCTTATTCAGTGATTGAACAGTTGATTAAACATCCATTAACGGATATCGGCATAGACAGGTTTTTGCAGGATTACAAAAAAATCCCCCAAGCGAATAATGCTAAATAAGTTCTCTAATCCCCTTAAGTTTCCCTTTAAGTTAAATTTCCCTCTGGTTATCATGGCATTTGTTTTTGTTTCCCGCGCTGCTTTGTCATACGCCGCGGATAGCAAGGAGTCTCCCATAATTATTAACGGCGATAATGTGGAGTATTCCGCTGATAATAAGGAGGTTGTCGCTACGGGTGATATTGAAGTTATCTATAAGGGGTCGAAGTTAACTTGTAACAAATTAAAAGTAAATATGCAGTCAAAGGAAGGCTTGGCCGAAGGAAACGCGCGGCTTGAAGATGAGAATGGGGTAGTTACCGGCGAAAAAATAGTTTATGATTTTGCGAATAAGACAGGGGTAATCTATAACGCGGATTTTCGCGCTAACCCATATTTTGGAAAAGCCAAGAAAGTAGAAAAGGTAAGCGACAGCGAATTTGTATCAAAAGGCGGTTATTTTACTACTTGCAATTTTGACCACCCGCATTTCCGCATGGCATCAAAAAAGATCAGCATGTTTCCCGGTGAAAAAGTGCAGTCTAAACAAACTACCATTTATCTTGGGGCGGTCCCGGTGGTTTATCTTCCGCGGTTTAATTATTCGATGAAAGAGCCGTTTATGCATGTGCAGGTTGAACCCGGTACGCGTAAGGATTGGGGCCCGTATCTTTTGAGCGCCTGGCGCATGAATCTTACGGATAACGTAAGCGGCAAGGCTTTCCTTGATTACCGCAATAAATTAGGCTGGGCTGAGGGGTTTGAAATGAACTATGTAAAGACCCCGTTCGGAAAAGGGGACCTTAAATTTTATTATACGCTGGAGACGCCTCCTGACCAACCGACGGGTCCGCCTAAATCGGATTACAACCGTTATTTTACGCGCTGGCGGCATAAATGGGATATTGATGAACGTACCAATCTTAGCGCGGAGTTCTTTAAGATTACCGATCAACGGAGAAAAGAGGATACAAGCTATCCTAATACCCGTAATTTCCTGCAGGATTATTTCTTTCGCGAGTATGAAAAAGATTCCCAGCCATTAAGCTATGCGTTATTCCACCATGCTTTTAATTATTCCAGCCTGGATGTGCTTTTGCAAATGCGTACTAATAAATGGTTTGACCAGATAGAGAAGAAGCCGGAGATAAATTATAATCTGCCCAGCTTACAATTAGGGGAAACTCCTTTCTATTTTGAGAATTCAACCCAATTCGGAGTGTACAATAAAAGAGAGGATATTACCACTCCGTCTCATCCTATTCCCACTTATACCGAGGCAAATGTTACCCGTTTAGATACTACCAATAAGTTTTCCTTCCCTACTAAGATAAGCTTTATTCAATTTAAACCCTTTGTCTCCAGCCGTCAGACCTTTTATAATAGGGGCGCCAACGGCCAGGCCGGGATTATACGCACAGTCTTTTACAGCGGCGCTGATATGAGCACTAAATTTTACCGTATTTTTAATGTTAATTCCAACTTTCTCGGTTTGGATGTCAACGGATTACGCCATATTATTACTCCTACTATAGGATATTTATATACCCATCCTCCCACTATCCCCATCAGCAATATAAAACAGATCGATGCTACCATTGATGGGATAAATCGCGGCAATACCGCTACTTTGGGTTTATCCAATAAATTACAGACTAAGCGCAAAGGCCAAAGCGTGGATTTTGTTGATTTTTTAATCACTACTAGTGTTGTCCTTGATCCTAAAACAGGAGATAATGCAATTCTTACTCCTCGTGGAGGAGAGAGTTTGAAGGATAATTTTTCGGATATTCTTTTTAAACTAAAAATATTGCCATATTCCTGGATAAGGTTTGAATCTGATGCTACTTTTAGTCATTCAGATCATAGTATTACGAATGAGAATTATAATAAATTTTCATTAATTAATTATGACTTAAGTTTTGATTTTGCTAAGGAGCGTTCATTTACCATTGGCCAGCGCTATGAAAGAAAAGGAAGTAATGAAATTACCTTAGGTTTAAAGTGGCGACTGAACCCAAAATGGAAATTTGGTATTTATGAGCGGTTTAATCTTAAAAACTCTAAAAATGGTTCTAGCGGACTTGATTACGGCTTTCAGGAGCAGGAGTATACTTTAACCCGCGACCTGCACTGCTGGGAGATGGACATTACCCTTAACAAAAAAGAAATTTCCGGAACGACTATATTCTGTCTATTCAGGCTTAAAGCCTTCCCTGAGAACGAATTCGGTTTTGACCAGTCAGTGACTGAAAAGAAATCCGGCGCGCAATAAAATACTTTAATTTAAGAGGCGTTTAAATGAATATTTCGATAATTGGTTCAGGTTATGTGGGCTTGGTCACCGGAGCATGTTTTGCCGAGTTAGGCAATAAAGTTATTTGCGCCGATAATGACCCCAAAAAAATTTCATATCTGAAAAAGGGTATAGTCCCTATTTATGAACCGGGTTTAGGGGAGATGGTTAAGCTTAACCTTAAGAACAAAAGGCTAAAATTTAGCTCAAGCATCAGTTTGGCTGTAAAGTCAAGCGAGGTCATTTTTATAACTGTAGGCACCCCCGCTCTTGAGAACGGCGAGGCGGATTTAACCGGTATAGAAAATGTTGCCCGTAGTATCGCCTTGCATATGGACGGTTACCGTCTTATAGTTGAGAAATCCACTGTTCCGGTTGAGACATGCGCCTGGGTCAAGAAGACAATCTCTACTTATGTTAAAAAAGGCCATAAATTCGATGTAGTTTCCAACCCGGAGTTCTTAAGAGAAGGCTCTGCGATAAATGATTTCACTCATCCTGACCGCATTATTTTAGGCGTAGAGAGCGCTAAGGCAAAACAGATTATGAGCAGTTTGTATCAACCTTTGAACCGGCCGATTTTAGTCACAAACATAAAATCCGCCGAGTTGATTAAACACGCCTCCAATGCTTTTCTTGCTACCAAAATTTCATTTATCAATGCCATAGCCCGTATTTGCGATAAGGTGGGGGCGGATGTTAAAGAGGTAGCCCAGGGTATGGGCCTGGATAATCGTATCGGCCGCTATTTTCTTCATGCCGGGATAGGCTATGGCGGTTCCTGTTTCCCCAAGGACCTGGAAGCTTTTATAAATATCGCTGAAAAGTTAGGTTATGATTTTGATATTCTTAAGGCGGTAAAAAATACTAATGAAGAGCAGATAAAGTTTGTCTTGCAGAAGATTAAAGATGAGCTCTGGGTCATAAAGGACAAGACTATAGCGGTATTGGGGCTTTCTTTTAAGCCCAATACCGATGACTTAAGGAACGCTCCAAGTATTGATTTGATCAAAGCCTTGATCCAGGAGGGCTCAAAAGTCAAGGTTTATGATCCTAAGGCAATGGCAAAAGCAAAAGATTTATTAAAAGATGTTATTTTCTGCAATGATCTATACCAGGCGGCTAAATCCGCTGATTGCCTTGTTGTGGTCACTGAATGGAATGAGTTCAAGGAGATGGATTTCACCAGGTTAAAGAAACTGCTTAAGCGGCCGCTGGTTATTGACGCCAGGAATATATATGAACCCAGGCTGCTTAGAGAGAAGGGTTTTATCTATATTGGAGTGGGCAGGGGAAATGGATAAGGTTATTCAGGATTTAGGCAGGAAGATTAAAAACAGGCAGTTAAAAATAGCCGTGATAGGTTTAGGTTATGTGGGTTTCCCTCTGGCCCTGGAGTTTGCCAGGAAAAACATTTCGGTAACCGGTATCGAAATTGACCGCCACCGTCTTAAATCCATTATCAATAGGGTTTCTTATATCAGTGACATCAGTAATAAAGAGTTGAGAAACATTTTGGCCGGTGGTTGTTTCAGGGCAAGCGCGGACTTCTCGGATATCAAAGAGGCGGATGTAATCCTGATTTGTGTTCCTACTCCGCTTAAAGGCAAAAATCTTCCTGATATCTCCTTTATAAAGAACGCGGTAAGGGAAGCAGCCTTACACATAAAAAAAGGAGCGCTTGTGATTTTAGAAAGCACTACTTATCCCGGGACAACTGAAGAAGAGATTCTGCCGATTTTTCAGGCTCGCGGCTTTGTGCATGAAAAAGATTTTTATCTTTGTTTTTCTCCCGAAAGAATTGATCCGGGAAATAAAAAATTTCCCGTCCATAAAATACCTAAGGTTATCGGAGGCTTAAGCCCCAAAGCTACCCGTCTGGCCGGCTTGGTTTACGGTATTATTATCAAGCAGGTTGTCCCCGTAAGCAGCGCCCGCTGCGCTGAAACAGTAAAACTTCTTGAGAATACTTTTCGCTTGATTAATATCGGTTTAATCGATGAGCTTTCGATGATGGCGCATAAAATGAAGATTGATATCTGGGAGGTAGTCCGGGCTGCCGGCACCAAACCTTTTGGTTTCATGCCTTTTTATCCCGGTCCCGGAGTTGGAGGCCACTGTATCCCCAAAGACCCTTTATACCTGCATTGGAAGGCTAAAAGTTTTGGCTTTCATTCGCGCTTTATCAGCCTTGCTTCAAATGTAATAAATCATATGCCTGAATACATCGTTGAAAGGATCGCCGGCGCTCTCAGCCGCAGCGGCAAGAAGATTAAAAGAGCAAAGATATTGATCATGGGGGTAACTTATAAAAAAGATGTCAAGGATTTACGTAAGTCGCCAAGTATCGATGTGATTAACAGCTTAAGAAGGCATGGCGCCCGGGTCGCCTATTCGGACCCGCTTATACCTTTCCTTAAGCTAAAAGATATTGATTTGAAATCAGTAGCGCTCAGCGATAAGAAGATCAGGAGCTTTGATTGTGTTTTGATCGCTTCCGACCACTCGGGAGTGGATTATGCGGGGCTGTTAAAAAACGCGAAATTGATATTTGATTCCAGGAATGTTTTTAAGGGGAGCCACAAAGAAAAGGTGGAGCGGCTATGAGCAGGTTTTTAGTAACAGGGGGCGCTGGTTTTATCGGTTCGCATATCGTTGAGGAGCTGGTTAAACAAAAACATTACGTGCGCCTGTTGGATAATTTCTCAAGCGGCAGGATCTCTAACCTTAAAGGGCTGGAAAAAAAGATTGATTTAATAAAGGGGGATATCTGTTCTCCATCCGCCTGTTTTAAGGCGGCGCGGGGGATGGATTTTGTGCTGCATCAGGCGGCATTAAGAAGCGTGCCTAAATCCATGGAGGCCCCGCACGCGTATAACCGGGTCAATATTGACGGCACTTTAAATATGCTTGAGGCTTCAAGGGCTAACAGGGTCAAGCGTTTCGTCTTCGCCTCATCGAGTTCGGTTTATGGCCAGGTAAATACTTTTCCTGAAAAAGAGAGCTTCGTTCCTGAACCTATTTCGCCTTACGCTTTAAGTAAATTAACGGGAGAATATTATTGCAGGATATTCAGCCTGCATTTTGG
>JBAZOE010000077.1:0-5894 GCA_041648875.1 Candidatus Omnitrophota bacterium | reverse complement strand
ATCAATATACCTGAAGCTGATTTTAATTGCACTCCTAGAGTAGTATCTAAAATATCGGAAGAAGTTAAGCCCATATGCAGATATTGGGCGTCTTTTCCTATATATTGGGCCACATTAGAGACAAAAGCGACAACATCATGTTGTGTCTTCTCTTCGATTTTATTGATCTGCTGGATATTAAAACGGGCTTTTTGTTTGATGCGCTTTACTGCCTGCTGCGGGACGATCTTTTTCTGAGAGTAGGCTTCAAGAGCCAGTATCTCAATGGAGAGCATAGTTTTAAACTTAAACTCCTCCTGCCAGATACCCTTCATTTGCGGCAGGCTGTAACGTTCAATCATCTCATCTCCTTCTTAATCTTTAGAAAATATATTATAACAGAAATACTGTTTTTGGCAAACAAAAAGACGCTTTATATATCTTAAGGTTATGAAACAATTGCTTTTTCTTGATTGCAAAGAATTGTTTTGTAAATCGAAGGGAATAGGCGGGTTATATAAAGCGTCTTACATGCTTCTCTATTGAGGGTCTTGTTTCATGTTCCCTATTTCCAGCAAAAATCGAGCCAAAACGTATACCCCTCTATAATCCATGACCCAGCCCTGGCCGCTATGAACCCGCTAGGACAGTTACAACCTCCTGTTATCGGATTCGGGCCGACGCAAGAGAAAAAGCCACCACCAGTACCTAAGTCATTCGCTACATACATTCCTCCAAACCCATATGTAGCGCCACGGATCACTCCATCAATCTTGACATTGCCAGCCACATGGAGCTTTTCAGCCGGATTCGCCGTGCCAATACCCACGAAACCATTGTTACCAACCCAAAGTCTGGTTGTAGCTTCATCCGATGTAGCGACCTTAAACGACGCCCCCGCCCCAGCAGCCGATCCAGTTCTGACAAGAAGCCCTAGCCCGCCTCCTCCATTGTTCTGGATAATTTGGGTATAGTGAGTATTTGTGCTGGAACTAATATTTAATGTATCCACATTCCCGCTGCTGTTAATTTGCAGCTTAGCCGACGGAGTTGTCGTACCTATGCCAACCTTACCTTTAATCCAAACATCTCCAGGAGCAGCAGGAACATCAGCAGCGGTAAGATTAGTATCACTATTATTGTCGCCCACGCCAAACTTATCCGTTAAAAGAGAATTATAAGTTCCGTAAGGCGAAGGATAATAAGTCATAATGGTAATAGACTCTTGGGCAAAAGATAAGCTAAAAAATACAAAAATAAAAATAAATAAGAATTTCATTCTTTTCATAAGTTAGCCTCCTTTCTACTATTTACTTGCGCTTTCCCGCCCTTCAAATATAATATTCCATTTTGGAATATTAATGAATTAAGTGTAACATACCATCCTTGAGGTGTCAATGGATAAAACTATTTTTACGAAAAGCCACAAGGACCTGGTCAGCCGCCTGGTCAAAGCCCGCAAAACGGCAAAGCTGCGGCAAATAGACGCGGCTAAGAAATTGGGCAGGACGCAATCCTATATTTCGAAAATAGAGGCAGGACAGCGCCGCATTGACACTGTGCAGCTAAAGGAATTCGCGGCAATCTACAAGAAAAAACTCCAGGATTTCATTTAATAATCCCCTCATCGCAAAAACTGAAATAACTCCCGTTACCGATAATGATATGGTCGAGGCATTTTATAAGCAGCGCCTCACCTGCCGTAACCAACTTTTCAGTAAATTCTCTGTCTTGGGGGCTTGGCTTAGGTATTCCTGAAGGGTGATTGTGCACGCAAACTATAAAAGACGAAGAGCTCTCCAGCGCCTTTTGGAAAATTTCTCTTATTATGGGATTTGCCTGATCTACCGAGCCCTCTTCTGTTTCTACTATATCTATAATCCTGTTTTGTGAGTTAAAAAGTAAAACCTTAAATACTTCCTTCTTTAAATCCTGCATACGCGGCATAAGGATCTTTACGATATCCGCCGAAGATTGTATTTTCTGCCGTTTTTCCTTTAGTCTCTCTTCGCTAAACCTTCTGGCTATCTCAATAGCTGCCTTTATCTGGCTGATCTTAGCCTCACCCAAGCCCCTTAATTGCTTCCAATGGGCTAAGTCCTGCTGGCCCATGTTGCGAAAACTTTTAAATTCCCGCAAAATCCTTCTTGCCAGATCCATGGCGCTTTCTCCTTTTACCCCTGTCCTTAAAATAATCGCCAGCAGTTCAGAGTCGCTTAATGTATGTTCTCCATTTTTTAGTAATTTTTCCCTGGGCCTGTCCTCTTTTGGCCAATTATTAATAGACATGCCTGCCTCCTTTCTAATAATTGACGGCGCGATGAGAATAATCTAACATAAAAAAACTCCGCTGGGTTTAACCAGCGGAGCATTTAAGACAAAATATCTTTTTTAGATTTCTTTAGTTAGTTTTCTCTAGCGCCTTTCTGATGAATTCCTTAAACAAAAAATGCGCCTTATCAGGCTTAGACTTAAACTCCGGATGGAACTGCACCGCGATAAAATATGGATGGCCTTTAAGCTCAACTATCTCAACTAGGTTCTCTTTCGGGAAGATACCGGAGAAAATCATACCCTTACGTTCAAAAATTCTCCTGTATTTATTATTAAACTCATATCTATGCCGGTGGCGTTCATGGATCATATTTTTCCCATAGACCCTGAACGCGAGGCTGTTTTTCTTTATCCTGCAGGGATAGGCGCCTAAGCGCATTGTCCCGCCCAGGTCCTTAAGTTTCTTCTGCTCCTGCAGCAGGCTGATTACCGGGTATTTTGTTTTCTTAAATTCCGTTGAATTGGCGGTTGTCAGGCCGCAGACATTCCTGGCAAACTCGATTACCGCGCACTGCATACCCAAACAAATTCCTAAAAACGGGATTTTATTTTCCCGCGCGAATTTAATCGCCTTGATCTTTCCTTCGATGCCCCGGTAACCAAAACCTCCGGGGACCAGGATCCCGGAGACCCCTTCCAGCGCATCCTCAATCTTAGTTTTCTCCAAACTCTCGGAATCAATCCGCTTTATTTCTACCCTGGCATCATTATGAATTCCGCCATGGATGAGGGCTTCATATATGGATTTATACGCATCCTGTAATTCAATATATTTGCCAATCACGGCAATGGTAACTTTATTCTTCGGGTTAAGCACCCTGTTAACCACGCCCTTTTCCCATTCCTTAAGGTCTGAAAACTTACAGATCAGTTTAAAATGGCTAAGGATTATTTCATCAAGGATCTGTTTCTTAAAAACCAGGGGCACCTGATATATAGAAGCCATATCAGGGGATTCGATAACCGCTTCTTTTCTCACATTGCAGAACAAAGAGATTTTCTCCTTAACGCTGTCGGTCAGCGGCTCTTCAGTGCGGCAGACCAATACATCCGGGATAATGCCTATTTCGCGTAAAGTTCCGACGCTGTGCTGGGTAGGTTTTGTCTTTACTTCGCCTGAAGCCCTTATAAAAGGCACAAGGGTCAGATGAATATAAAGGACATTATCATAGCCCATATCCAGCCTGAATTGCCTGGAGGCTTCCAGGAAAGGCAGGCTTTCAATATCTCCGACAGTTCCGCCGATCTCTACAATAACAATGTCGGCCTTAGATACCGACGCGCATTTCTTAATCCTCTCTTTTATCGCGTCTGTGATATGCGGGATAACTTGAATGGTCTTGCCTAAATAATCACCCTTCCTCTCCCTGGAGATCACCGAGTTATAGATTTGGCCGGTAGTTATATTATTGAATTTAGAGGAAAGAGTGCTGGTAAAACGTTCATAGTGACCCAGATCCAGATCTGTTTCCGAGCCGTCTTCGGTGACATAGACCTCGCCGTGCTGATACGGGTTCATTGTCCCGGGATCAACATTAATATAAGGGTCAAGTTTCATCAGGGCTACTTTTAAGCCGCGGGATTCAAGGATTTTACCGATAGAAGCAGAAGCGATCCCTTTACCTAAGCTTGAAATGACCCCGCCGGTTATAAAAATATATTTAGACATTGGAATTCCTCCATTGGATGAACTGCTTCATTTTACTGCAAATAAAAAGCCTCCACAAGTAGTTTTATTATATAAGTGGCAGATTACTTTGCCCCATCAAATACTTATCCATAAAGTAGGCGCATCTCCTGCCTTCTGCGATAGCCCAAACTACCAGCGACTGCCCGCGCCTCATATCTCCGGCGGAGAATACCTTTTTAACTGAAGTCATGTAATTATCATCAGCCATGACATTGCCCCGTGGGTCAAACTTAACATTAAGTTCACTGAGCAGGCCGCCTTGTTCAGGATGCAGAAAGCCCACGGCAAGGATCACCATATCGGCGTTGATTTCAAATTCGCTTTGCGGAACCTCCCGCATGACAGGGCATGCCTTAGCTTGTGCCGGAAGGAATTCAACCTTGACGCAGGAGAGTTTTTTGACATGATTATCTTGCCCTATGAAACGCTTGGTTAATACCTGCCAATGCCGTTCTCCGCCCTCTTCATGGCTTGATGACACCTTTAAGATCAAAGGATAGTTTGGCCAAGGCTGCTGTACGGGCCTGCATTCAGCCGGCCGCGGCATAACTTCAATCTGCACTACGCAGGAAGCCCCCTGGCGGTGGGCTGTGCCTACGCAGTCAGCGCCGCTGTCTCCTCCGCCGATAACTACCACATTCTTACCCCTGGCATCAATTAAATTTTCCTCCGGAATCTTCTCTCCGGATACCCGCTTGTTAGACTGCGTAAGATAATCCATGGCAAAATATATGCCGTTCAATTCTCTTCCTTCAATCTTAAGGTCCCTAGGGGTGCGACTGCCGCCTGCAAGGCAGACCGCGTCAAAATCAGCCAGGAGTTTATCCGCCGGATAATCCACACCCACGTTTACGCCTGTCTTAAAAACAACCCCTTCTTTCCCCCATATATCAATACGCCTGTCCAAAATATGTTTTTCCAGTTTAAAATCGGGGATACCATAACGCAATATGCCTCCCGGCTTATTATCCCGTTCAAAAACAGTTACATTATGACCCGCCCTGTTAAGCTGCGCCGCACAAGACAAGCCTGCCGGTCCGGAACCGATAACCGCGATTTTTTTATGCGTCCTGTTTTCTATACGACGCGGCTTAATTAAACCATTTTTAAAAGCTGCTTCTACGGCCGCAAGTTCATTTTCCCGTATAGTAACCGGCTCATCGTTTAGCCCGAGGACGCAGGAGTATTCGCATAACGCGGGGCATACCCTTCCTGTTACCTCGGGGAGATTATTGGTAGCATCCAATAACATAAACGCCTGCTTCCAGTTGCCGCGGAAAATATAATCATTCCATTCAGGGATATAGTTGCCTATCGGGCAGGCCCAGTGGCAAAACGGGGTTGAGCAATCCATGCAACGGGAGGCCTGCTCCTTTGATTGATTCTCCGGAGGCGCCTTATAAACATCCTTAAAATCTTTAACACGTTCGCAAACTTGCCTGTAAGGGCTTGATTGCCTGCCTAGTTTAAGAAAACCCCTATCCTCACCCATCTAATTCCTCCGCAACATCAAGCTTCTTTTCAACCTTAACCCCTTCTAAAATACGCTTATACTCTAACGGCATAACTTTGACAAATTTCTTAAGTTGATCCTGGATATTATCCAGGATTTTCTTGGCTTTGCCGCTTTTCGTATACTTAACATGGTTACTGAGTAAATTGCATATAGTATCTTTATCGGCTTCCTGGATCTTTTCTAACTCGACCATATCCAGGTTGCATCTTTCTTTAAATGTATCGTCCTCATCATATACATAGGCTATCCCGCCTGACATGCCGGCGGCGAAATTGTTTCCTGTCTTACCCAGGACAATTACCCTGCCGCCCGTCATATATTCGCAGCCATGATCGCCAACACCCTCAACAACGGCATATAAACCGGAACTCCTCA
>JBAZOE010000076.1:0-5956 GCA_041648875.1 Candidatus Omnitrophota bacterium | reverse complement strand
ATAAGGAGGACGTTGTGGAAAAGTTAGATATTAAGAATCTTAAAGAGATGAAGATTGGCGAGTTGAATAAGCTGGCTAAAGATTTAAACGCCAACGGCACCAGCGGGTTAAAGAAACAGGATTTAATTTTCAAGATACTCCAGGCTCAGGCAGAGAAGGAAGGCTTGATGTTCGGCGAGGGGGTATTGGAGATCCTTTCCGAAGGTTTCGGTTTTTTAAGAAGCCCGAATTATAATTATCTTCCCTGTCCGGATGATATTTATATTTCTCCATCGCAGATTAGGAAGTTTGAACTGCGTACAGGGGATACGGTAAGCGGCCAGATCCGTCCGCCGAAAGAAGGGGAAAAGTATTTTGCTTTGCTTAAGGTGGAGGCGGTCAATTTTGAAAATCCGGAGGAGGTTAAGGAAAAGGTGCTTTTTGACAACCTTACCCCGGTTTATCCGCGCCAGCCGTTTAATATGGAGACTAAGCCTGATGAAATATCCATGCGCATTATGGGCCTGCTTACTCCTATCGGTAAAGGCCAGAGAGGTTTGATTGTCGCCCAGCCATACAGCGGAAAAACAGTCTTATTACAAAAGATTGCCAATGCTATTACCAGTAATAATCCGGATGTGGTCTTAATCGTCCTTCTGATTGACGAGAGGCCGGAAGAGGTTACGGATATGCAGCGTAATGTCAAAGGCGAGGTGATCTCTTCTACTTTTGATGAACCGCCGGAACGCCACGTGCAGGTTGCTGAAATTGTTTTGGAGAAGGCAAAGCGGCTGGTTGAGCATAAGCGCGATGTGGTGGTCCTTTTGGATAGTATTACCCGCCTGGCACGCGCTTATAACTCTGTAGTGCCGCATAGCGGTAAGGTTCTTTCGGGAGGCATCGATTCTAATGCCCTTCAGAAACCCAAGAGATTTTTTGGAGCAGCGCGCGCGGTAGATGAAGGCGGCAGTTTAACTATTATCGCTACCGCGCTGGTTGATACCGGCAGCCGTATGGACGAAGTTATATTTGAAGAGTTTAAAGGGACAGGTAATATGGAAACTCAACTGGACCGCAACCTGTTTCAGCGCAGGATTTATCCGGCAATTGACATCAAGCGCTCTAATACCCGACATGAAGAGCTTTTAGTTAAACCGGATGTATTGCAGAAGACATGGATTTTACGAAAAGTGTTGAATGAGTTAAACAACGTTGAGGCCATGGAGTTGTTGATAGAGAAATTAAGCAAGACCAAGAATAACGAAGAGTTTTTAAACAGCATGAATCAAAAATAAGTGAGGCCACGACTTAGCGAGCGAAAAGCGAAGCTAAGTCGTTTGGCCGAACTTATCCTCGCGAGTGAACGAGCGAGGATATTGATAATAAGGTTATTACAAACTAATTAATGAAAGGGGTAATAAAATGAAAGAGAAGATACATCCTAATTATAAAGATAGCACGATTGTCTGTGCCTGCGGAGAAACAGTGCATACCCGTTCCACTAAACCAAGTATCCGCGTTGAGATTTGCTCAAAGTGCCATCCGTTTTTTACCGGAAAGCAAAAGTTAGTGGATTCTGCCGGCCGCGTGGACAAATTTATGAAGAAGTATGGCAAGAAATAAGTTTGTTGGCGAGTTGAGCACCTTAAGTTTTTATTTAGCGAAATCCTTGCTGGTTGTACTGCCTCGTTCTGTGGAACAGTACAGCAAGGATAGGCTTATAAGAATATTGTTATCAAGGGTTTAACCCATGGATGAGCAGCTGGAAAAGTTAGAAGCGCGCTATCAGGAGTTGGAGCAGCTTTTAGCCAGTCATGAACTGATTGCTGACCGCAAGCAGTATAATAAACTGGCTAAAGAGCTTTCCGATATAAAACCCGCGGTAGTTTTATACCGCGAGTTCAGAAATTTACTTAAAGAAGCCCAGGATCTTGAAGAGGTATTGCTTCAGAAGCATGATGAGGATTATCATGAACTGGTGCATCAGGAAATTAAGGAACTGGATGTCAGGAAAGCGGATATAGAACTTAAGTTAAAGAAAATACTTGCCGGAGAGGATAAAGACGTAGGCCGGGCCTGTATAGTTGAAATCAGGCAGGGCACAGGAGGGGATGAGGCGGGGCTTTTCGCCGCGGATCTTTACCGCATGTATACTAAATACGCCGATAATAAAGGATGGACGCTTGAACCCATGCTTGCCAGCACTAATGAAGCCGGCGGGATCAAGGAGGTTACTTTTAGCGTAAAAGGTAAAGATGCCTTCCGCTGCCTGAAATTTGAAAGCGGGGTGCATCGTGTGCAGCGGGTTCCTACTACCGAGGCGCAGGGCCGCATTCATACTTCTACCGCTACGGTTGCGGTCCTGGTTGAACCGGAAGAGGTTGACCTGGTTATTGAGCCCAAAGATTTAAGGATAGATACTTACCGTTCAAGCGGCCCGGGCGGCCAGCATATGCAGAAAACCGATTCAGCGGTAAGGATTACTCATATTCCCACTGGAACGGTGGTCGCCTGTCAGGATGAACGTTCGCAAATAAAGAATAAGGCTAAGGCAATGAGGGTCTTACGCGCGCGCATTTTAGAGTCTAAGATCGAGGCGGAGGCAAAGAGATTGTCCAGCGCCAGAAAGACTCAGATCGGTACAGGTGACCGCAGCGAGAAGATCCGCACTTATAATTTTCCCGACCGTAGGGTTACCGATCATAGGATTAATTTTACTTCGCACCAACTAGAGGCAATCTTAGAGGGCCAGATGGATGAATTGACAGAGGCCCTGTTAAAAGCGGAAGAAGAAAAAAAGAATGAACGAGGCTGAATTAGTTTTAACCCATGTTTTAGATTGTGGCCGCTTGTCCCTATATCTGAATAAGGATATTAATTTAGGCGCTGACATCTCGGCGTTACTTTCTTCAATATTAAAACGCAGGATCCTTGGCGAGCCTGTGCAGTATATCCTGGGTGAAACTGAATTCATGGGATTGAAGTTTAAGGTGGATAACCGCGCGTTGATCCCGCGTCCGGAGACTGAGATTCTGGTTGAGCAGGCTTTAATCCGGCTGCAAGAGGCGGAGATCGCATCGCCTAAGATCCTGGATCTTGGTACAGGTTCAGGCTGCATTGCCGTCTCAATAGCAAAAAGCCTTAAGCATGCGGATGTTTGGGCCAGCGATATATCAAGTACGGCTTTGCAATTAGCGGGGGAGAACGCCGCTTTAAATAATGTAGAAATTAAATTTATAAAGAGTGATCTTTTTGACGCGTTAAAGTTTAAGAAGAATAGATTTGATTTAATTATCAGCAATCCTCCTTATGTATCAAGCGAAGAATTCCATGCTTTGGCCAAAGAGATATCTTTTGAGCCGCCTTTAGCGTTAAAGGCCGGAGAAGATGGTTTAGATTTTTACCGCCGCATAATTTCCCGGGCGGAAGGTTATTTAAAGGATAACGGTTTATTAATTTTCGAGGTAGGGTTAAATCAGGCTTATCCTGTTAAAGGGATGCTTGAGGAAGAAGGCTTTGATCAGACGGAGCTGATAAAAGATTATAATAATATTGAACGCGTAGTTGCGGCTAAAAAGAGGGCAGCTTAAAAATGGATAAATTGGTTATCGAAGGCGGGATTAAATTAAAGGGTGAGGTTACTGTTTCGGGAGCCAAAAACGCGGTGCTGCCGATTTTGGCCGCCACCCTTCTTACTGATGAGCCCTGCGTAATTAAAGGTGTGCCGAACCTGCGCGATACCAATAGTATGTTGAAGATCTTGCGCGCGTTAGGAAAGTGCGCCGAGTTTGATAAGGGCAAAGTCAGTGTCTGCGCCGGCAAAGCCGCAAGTTATATAGCCGAATATAAACTGGTTTCCACAATGCGGGCTTCGTTTTGCGTTTTGGGCCCGCTTTTAGGAAAACTCAAGAAAGCCAGGGTTTCGCTTCCCGGGGGCTGTGTTATCGGCGTGCGCCCCGTAGATTTGCATCTTAAAGGTATCAAGGCTTTAGGAGCTGATATAAGTATTGATTCAGGTTATGTAATCGCTAAGACAAGCAAGTTAAAAGGCGCCTATGTTTATCTGGGCGGCGTATATGGTTCATCGGTCTTAGCTACTGATAATGTAATGATGGCCGCGGTTTTGGCCAAAGGCAAGACTGTAATCGAGTCGGCGGCTTGCGAACCGGAAGTAACGGACTTAGCGGAATTCCTGATTAAGATGGGCGCAAAGATTAAAGGGCAAGGCACTCCGGTCATTGAAATAGAAGGGGTAAAATATTTGCACGCAGCGACGCATTCTATAATTCCCGACCGCATTGAAGCCGGTACTTTGATCCTGGCTTCTTTGGTTACCGGCGGTGATATATTAATCAAAAACGTGCAATATCAACATCTGGGGTCTTTGATCGATAAGCTGAATGAGGCAGGAGCCAATCTTCTGCGGCTTGACGGGGCTTTGCATGTCAAAGGCAACAGGAGATTAAAATCCGTAAACATAACCACGCTTCCATACCCGGGTTTTCCCACCGATATGCAGGCGCAGATGATGAGCTTAATGTCGATTACTCCGGGTATAAGTGTAATTACCGAGAAGATCTACCCTGACAGGTTTATGCATGTTTCGGAACTCAACCGTATGGGCGCGCATATCCAAAGAGAGGGGCCGCATGCTATTGTTGAAGGCATAAAGAGTTTATCCGGGGCTCCGGTTATGGCATCTGACCTGCGCGCCTCTGCCTGTCTGGTCCTGGCGGGATTGGCTGCCTCCGGAAAAACTTCAATCTCCAGGATCTATCACCTGGAGCGTGGATATGAAAACATCGAGCAGAAACTGGTTAAACTGGGGGCAAAAGTCTGGAGAGAAAAAGAATGATTCTAATGATTGATAATTATGATTCCTTTACTTACAACCTGGTGCAGTATTTAGGGGAACTGGGCCAGGTAGCCAAAGTTTACCGCAATGACGCATTAAGTATCGAGGATATTAAAAAGCTTAACCCCGCAAAGATAGTTATATCGCCCGGCCCGGGCAGGCCGGAAGATGCGGGTATCTCCTGCGATGTTATTCGTGAATTCAGCGGCAAGATCCCTATCCTGGGAGTTTGCCTTGGCCATCAAGCAATAGGGTTCGTTTACGGAGCTAAGATAGTGGGGGCCAAAAGACTTATGCACGGTAAGACCTCCAAGATATACCATAATAAGAAAGATATCTTTAAGGGGATAACCAATCCTTTTATAGCTACGCGATACCATTCTTTATTGGTTGAAAAGAAAAGCCTGCCTGTCTGCCTTGAGATAACCGCGTCTACATCTGAAAATGAGATTATGGGGCTAAAGCATAAGGCTTATCCTGTCTGGGGTGTGCAGTTTCATCCGGAGTCCATACTTACCAAGAGCGGAAAGCAGATATTGGATAACTTTATTAAGTTAAAATGATCAGGGACCTGGTTAAACAACTGGTTAATAAAAAAGATTTGACCGCCGGCCAGATGCAGCAGGTTATGCGGGAGATCTTAAGCGGCGTAACCGATACTGCCGATATCATTAATTTCCTGACTTCTTTAAATGAAAAAGGCGAGACAGCCGAAGAGTTGACTGCGGCGGTAAAAGAAATGCTTAAATATGTCGAGCCGATTATCATAGACGCTGAGAATATACTGGATACATGCGGAACCGGAGGGGATAAAAAAGGGACATTTAATATTTCGACAATTACCGCAATGGTTGCCAGCGGTGCTGGTATCACTGTGGCCAAGCATGGAAACCGTTCGGTGTCCAGCAAATGCGGCAGCGCGGATATCCTGGAGGCGCTGGGTGTCAATATCAATATGGATAAGCCTAAGATCAAAAAATGCCTTGAAGATATCGGCATCGCTTTTTTGTTCGCGCCGAACCTTCATCCGGCGATGAAAAATGTCATGCCGGCGAGAAAACAGATTGCCGGCAAAACCATGTTTAATATTTTAGGGCCGTTGATTAACCCGGCGCGGGCGAC
>JBAZOE010000075.1:0-6094 GCA_041648875.1 Candidatus Omnitrophota bacterium | reverse complement strand
ATAACCCCCGCTGAGAAGGTAGCCAAATTTTGAAACCCTTGCCCCATTTAACATGCGCTCAACATATGTCCTGGCAGTGCCGAAACTACTGTAGAGCTTGGTCTTCATCCCTTCTTTGGGCGGTTTCTTGGTGATAATGTTTACTACGCCACCCATAGCTGAACTGCCATATAAGCTTGAGCCGGGACCGTGCATCACCTCCACCCTACTTATGTCTTCAAGAGGGATAGTAGATAAATCTACCTGGCCGTCGCGCGGGTTATTTATCGGCCTGCCGTCAACCATGACCAAAACCTGCGCTGCCGTAGAGCCGCGCATCCTAACGCTTTTGGTAGCCCCCGGCCCGCCGTAACTGCTTATATTGACAGAAGTAAGTCCTGTAAAGACATCGGCTAAATCCTCTGCCCCGCCTTCTTCCATTTCTTTAGCGGTAACCACATCAACTACGCGTCCGGTATCTCCGGAGGATTCTTCTATTCTTGAGGGGGTAACTACGATCTTGTCTAATTCAACATCTTGTGGAAAGGCAATACCAGCAAGGACAAACAAATGCAGGCTTAAAACAATCAGTTTCTTAATAATATTATTCATTACAACCTTTCTCTTCTTACGAGAGTACTTACCTGAGATAAGCGATCGACCGGGCTAATTGGCGTATCGTTATTTGCCAACCTTACCGTTGCGTGACAGCGCCTGGGATTATACCAGGACTTCCTTCGCCTATCCGGTTTGTATCTTTAGAAGTTAAACGTATTTTTTAATATCCAAAAACCAGTGTCTCCCAAAACTCTCTTCTAATACAGGTTGCGTCTCCAATATCCTGATCGGCTCCCTGAATAACGGCCCATCAACCACTAAAGTATGGAACTCTCCTTTCTCCCCACAAGGGTCAATTTCAGGTTTTAATTTTTCTAAAAATTTTTTGTCTATAATCCGGCCCAGCCATTCCTTGCCCAATAGATCGGCTTTAACAGCTACCACCACGGCCTTAAAACCGGAATCAATGATCTCTAAGATCAATTCTTTGGTATCTCTACCCCATAATGGCATTACCGGTTCTACCTCCACCTCACGACAGACCGCATCGATCCACTCTTTATGCTCTTTAAGATATATATCACCAAAAACTATTCCGGCGATACCCGCCTTCTGTTTCCAGGCGCAAATTAATGCTTTAAATTCCTCACGGTAGGCTTCGCTGCTCTTAGGCATTGCCTTCTGGACTATCGGGATTCCGGTAAGCTGAGCCTGTTTTAAAATAAGAGACGCATCTAAACCGTGAGAAAGTGAATTTTTACTCTCATGATCTGTAAAGTTAAACAATACCGAAAGATCATATCCCATAGAGATAGCTTTATAACAGGCAAAACAACTGTCCTTTCCCGCGCTCCAGAGGCCCGCTACCTTCATCGCAACCCTTTCGCAAGTATCTTGCGCAATAAACCCATATCAATATTATCCCTTACTAACTGAGCCAGCTTATCAAACTCTTTATCCGGATTGAAATTTTCTCTTACCGGTAAGGCAGGCCATCCTTTTTTCCGCCTTAACCTGTTCAGAAAGTTTCTTCTAAATCGGCCTGCATCAAATATGCCGTGGATATATGTGCCTAAGATACGCCGATCTTTACTTATTGCCCCTTCCGCATATTTTGCTTTCTTGCCGTTAGATTCAAAGACCTCAAAAAGAGGATCACACTTTCCTGTAATCCGGGTTAGGCCGTGATGGATCTCATACCCTGATAATTTTAAACCTGAAATAAGCTCTTTTGCCTCAACCCGAGCAAGGGTTTTATCCGGCTTTAAGCTGGTTTCAACCGGCAGGAGATTTAATCCCGGTATTTGCCCGCGTTTTGATTCCAGCCCATGCTTATCATATATTTTCCTGCCTAACATCTGATAACCGCCGCAGATACCTGCCAAAGTGGTTACTTTATCAAAATTGATAATTGATAGTATCTTCTTTATAAAACCCGACTTCACCAGATATCTTAAATCCGAGATAGTGTTTTTTGTACCGGGGATAATGATCATATCCGGGTTTTTTAATTCTTCAGGGCTTTTCACGTAGCGTAAGCGCACATCAGGCTCTTTTTCCAGGCAATCGAAATCCGTAAAATTGGAAATATGCGGCAGATAAACTACATCGATATTAAGCCTGTGCCCTCTCCCAGAGGAGGGAACATCTTTAAAATTATCCAAAGGCACAGCATCCTCCTCGGGGATTTTTATATCCTTAAAAAAAGGAATGACCCCCAATACCTTGATACCGGTGCGCCTCTCCAGGAAATCTATTCCCGGCTTAAGCAAAGTTATATCCCCGCGGAATTTATTTATAATTATACCCTTGATCATCTTCCTCTCTTTGGGAGTCAATAATTCCAATGTCCCGACAATCCATGCAAAAAATCCCCCTTTATCAATATCGCCCACCAGGATCACCGGCGCTTTGGCGAAAGCCGCCATTTTCAGATTGACTATATCGTGAGATTTCAAATTTATCTCTGCGGGGCTGCCTGCCCCCTCTAAAACTACAACCTCATAATCAGCGGCTAATCTTCGGAAAGAACTCCTCACCACCCCCAAAAGCCTGCTCTTATATTTTGTGTAACGCAAAGCATTCATATTCCCGATGGGTTTGCCCAGGACAATGACTTGAGCGCCTATATCGCTGGTCGGCTTGATCAAAACAGGATTCATATCTACGCTCGGTTCTATGCGGCAGGCCTGGGCCTGGGTTGCCTGGGCCCGGCCAATCTCACCCAACTCTCTGGTAACAAATGAATTCAAAGCCATGTTCTGGGCTTTAAAAGGCGCTACGCTATAACCCTCCTGCAAAAATATCCTGCATAAGGCAGAAACGATCACGCTTTTACCCACACCTGAACCTGTGCCGCAAACCTGCAATGTTTTTGCTTTCATCATCTATGATATTTTAATGTTAAATATTCGCCAGGATAAATATAGATAGCAGTGTGATTATTTCCGTTAGCTCTATCCCTGCCCCAAGGATATCACCGGTTATACCCCCTATTTTCCTAGTCGAAAACCTTCCTGCCGCGTAACTGAAGCCCGTAACAATCAACAATATAATCAACCCTTTTACCTGCCAAACGATAGCTGCGCAGAAAACCGCCGCAACCGAAGAAAGGATAAATATATTCAGGTTCATACCTTTGATAAATATCCCGGCCTTGCCTTCCTTGCGGGCATAAGGAAAAAAGAACATCGCAGCTACGGCCGACCAGCGGCTCAAGCTGCACATCAGCATCAAGGCGATAGGCTGTAAAGATTTGCTTATTGAAAAAAGCAAAACAATCTTTATCAATATTACGCTTATCAGGCTTAAAACACCCATTACCCCGGTGCGGGAATCATGCATTATCTCAAGCATCTTTTCCCTGGGCTTTCCGCTTAAGAAGGCATCGGCAGTATCCGATAAACCATCCAAATGCAGACCTCCGGTAATAATGATCAAAACAACCACGGTAATCACGCTCAGGGCAAGGGAAGAAAAATTCAAAAAAGAGAACGATACGCTTACCCCGGACAAAAATAACCCCAGGAGCAATCCGACAAACGGATAGAACACCAGCGAAGATGCCATTCTTTGCCCGCCGGCCTCTTTTAATCTGATCGGAATGATTGTCAAAAATTGCAGGGCTAAAAGAAATGATACGATCATATATTCTTCTCCGATACGTTGGCGCTTTTAAATGTCGCCATCTGGGTAAGGATTTTTATCGCGGCATCAGCTAAGCCTATTCCAAGGGCTCCTCCGGTTCCTTCTCCAAGCCTTAAATCTAAATCCAACAACGGCCTTAATCCAATGTGCTCAAGAATAATTTTATGGCCCCCCTCCTGGGACTTATGCGCGGCAATCATATATTCTTTTACTTTAGGCTCGATTTTAAAAGCTACCAAAGCAGCGGCCCCGGATATAAATCCGTCAATAACTACAGGGGTTTTATAGGAAGCAGCAGCCAGGATTATACCCGCAAGGCCTGCAATCTCAAATCCGCCTACTTTGGACAAAACATCGATCGCGTCTGCTGGGTCAGGTTTATTAACCAAAAGTGATTTTTTAATAACCTCGATTTTATTCTTTAGCCCCGGCTCATCCAGGCCAGCCCCTTTTCCTGTAATCTCTTCAACGGGCTTACCGCAAAAAGAAGCGGTTATCGCGCTGGCTGCGGTAGTATTGCCTATACCCATTTCACCGGTCCCGACAATATCAATTCCACGCCTGAACTCTTCTTCAAATAAATCTATTCCCGCCTGTATCGCTTTTATCGCTTCCTCTCTTGACATCGCCGGCCCCTTTGCCATGTTTTTTGTCCCGTAACCTATCTTCCTGACCCGCAGCATTGGGCCAGGCTTAAGCTCCGCGGCCACTCCGATATCCACAACCACTACCCTTGCGCCAACATGTTTTGCCAATACGTTTATTCCGGCTCCGCCTGCGATAAAATTAGAAACCATTTGAGCGGTCACCTCTTTAGGATAAGCGCTTACCCCTTCATCGGTTACTCCGTGGTCAGCGGCTAAAGTAAAAATAACTTTGTTGGTTAATAATGGGTTAATTTTTCCGGTAATCCCGCAGATTTGTTTTGCCAACTCCTCCAATCTTCCCAAGCTCCCCAAGGGTTTAGTTAAATTATCCAATCTTGCCTGTGTGTTTTTTATAATAACAGGGTCAATTCCTGAAATATTTTTGATTAGATTATTTATCCTCTCCACTTATTTTCCTCCCTTTATCTTTAAGGCTATGCCTGAAACAGTAAAAAACACTTCATCAGCTTTATCGGCAACCATCTGATTCACTCTTCCTGCGATATCACGAAACTCTCTGCCCAGCTTGTTGGCGGGAACCAATCCCAACCCAACTTCATTAGAAACCAGGATTACTTTTACTTTCTTCTTATCTAAAACGGATAATAATTCTTCAATTTTCTTAAGGACCTGCTCTTGTTTATCCCCGGCTAAAACTAAATTTGAAACAAAAAGAGTTAAACAGTCGATTAGAATACAATCAAAACTGTCATTCATTTTCCCTAATAATTTTGTCAAATCTTTAGGCTCCTCAAAAGTTGTCCAATGCTTTGGCCTTCCCTCCTTATGCAGCTTGATCCGCTCCCTCATCTCTTTATCCAAACCCTGACAAGTGGCGATAAAGGCGACTTTTTTGTATTTCTTAGCCAGGCTCAAAGCATAGGTGCTTTTACCGCTGCGCGAACCTCCCAGTATCAACATTATTTTCTTCATCATTTTCTTTAGGGACGTTTCTGGACCCAAAGGGAGAACTGTCCCCCATAGGGGACACATCTCCGATTAGCTTAAGAAACGTCCCTGCTTTGGATGGAGAAACGTCCCTGAATTTGGTTAAATTCTTTTAAGCTAAGTTTCCTTTTACTGTATTCCACGACAGTTAGGCTTGCCGGAGAAGGAACGAATTTCCAAAAACTCCTGCTCTTCAATATACTGCTGACAAATATGCCGATCACTCCGCCGTGACAGACCACGGCAATGGTTTTGCCGCGGTTGGCTTGGAGTATTTTTCTTATAGCCCCATGGACTCTTTTTTTAAAAACCCCCATCGGCTCTGCCTCCGGGATCCGGCCTTTATAAGGGTCTGCCAGCCAATCTTTGTAGAGTTTTGGATATTTCTCCAGGATCTCATCATGCCTTAACCCCTCAAACACCCCAAAATCGATCTCCCTTAAACCTTTAACTTTTATAAAATCACTTTTTCCAAAGAGTATAGCTCTGGTTTGAAGCGCGCGTTTTCTGTCACTGCAATAGATCTTGTCAAACTCAAATCCATTAAATCTATTGCGCAATTTCATAGCCTGGATTTTACCATGGCTACTTAAGCCTACATCCCTGCAGCCGCAGTACCTTTTCTGCTTATTCCATTGAGTTACCCCGTGACGGATTAAAATAAGTTTTGTCATCATCACTTCTCCCCCGGGACCAAAACTACATTAGGCTTGCCTGTGATTGAATTATTGTTCACCAGAACAATGGTCTTATAAACTGTTTCAATATTTTGATAAGTTAAAACTTCTTCGGGCTTGCCTTCTTTAAAAATAACG
>JBAZOE010000074.1:0-6112 GCA_041648875.1 Candidatus Omnitrophota bacterium | reverse complement strand
TTAAATCCAAGTGGTTACTGGTATCTTTTATGTACACCTTAAAAAAGTTGCCTTCGGCATCAAGCACATTGCAGTCAAAATAGTTACTTGGTTTGGCCAGGGTATAATTGATGAAGCCTCTTTTCTCACTGAGTTTGAATTCGGTCATCCTGGTGATGTTCTGGGGGCCTATATCCGGGGTAAAGACGCTTTTCATAATGGTAAAGAATGCGTCGGTAATATTATTTACTTTGTTCAAGTTGGCATACATGAGCCGGCGGATAAATTCAAAATTATCGCGCACCCCCTGTTTTTGCACATCCGGGTAAAGTTTGATAAAGGCAGCCGGTTCCTGGCGCAAAAGATAGATAGTCGGGGCATTTTCCACCCGTTTTTTTTTGTAGTAACGCCTTTTAATCAGCTCTTGCACTAAATTAAAACCTTTAGGTATGGAGATAGACATTTTTGGGAATCTCTGCGGGACCAGGGTATCGATGTATTCTTTGTTGAGTTCAGGGACCAGGGTTTTTCCATCCGGCTGCATGCAAAGTATGGGAACGTTTTTGCAGTCTCCGATCCCGTATGAGATATATTGCCTTAGGATATTTGGCCCGGCGAACTTGATGATGAAGCCCAGGCATAAGCCAAGCGCGATAGCGCTGCTTATAAATTTTAAGAACCGGTTAGATGCCATTTAGTTTTTTGAACTCCTCTTCTTTGATATTAAAAGAATATTGCTCAGAAGGAAATTCTTCCCGGATAACTTCATTTTTAAAATCCTCAACGGCTTTTGCAATCAACGGAGAAAGATTAGCGTATTTTTTGACAAACTTCGGGGTATAGCGGCTAAATAAGCCAAGCATATCATGGATAACCAGCACTTGCCCATCACAATGGACCCCTGCTCCAATGCCTATAGTGGGGATTTTTATTTTACTGCTAATTAACCCGGAAATTTTATCCGGAACACATTCCAGGACTATGGCAAAACACCCTTTTTCCTCCAGTTTTTTTGCCTGCTCAATCAGGCGCTGGGCTGCCGCGGCATCTTTCCCCTGGACTTTGAAGCCTCCGATTTTATCTACGGTTTGAGGAGTCAGGCCAATATGCCCCATTACAGGGATGCCTGATTTAATAATCTGTTCGGCTGTCTCCGGGCAGCGATCAAACCATTCTATTTTTACTGCCTGGCAGCTCGCTTCGCTGATAAATCGTTTAGCGTTTTTAACACACTCATCGGGGTTAAGCTGGTAAGAATCATAAGGCATATCCCCGACAAGCAGAGCATTTTTGACTGCCCTGCTTACAGCTTTGGCATGGTGGAGCATCTCTGGCATTCCGACCTTAGTAGTTGAATCAAGGCCCAGGACTACATTGGCCAGGGAATCTCCTACCAGGATTATGTCTATGCCGGCCTTGTCAATTAACTCGGCCATGGGGTAATCATAGGCAGTCAGCATGGTGATCTTGCGCCTGCCTTTTAAATTGACTATTTCATCTACGTTCATTTTGGATGTATCCATCAGAGTATCTTTGCGGTTGCTTGGGGGAATTTTTTCAGTAATTCTTCCCCCCTTTTCTTGCCAAGGACAAATATTGCCGTAGATAATGCGTCAGCCTCTAACCCGGAATCAGCAATTACCGTTACTGAAGAAATTTCGCTTGTAACGGGGTAACCTGTTTTAGGATCAATGATGTGGCAGTAACGCTTCCCGTCTTCAAAAAAGAACTGTTCGTAATCTCCGCTTGTGGATGCGGACTTATCTTTTAGCTCCAGGGTTGCCGAGATTTCCGGTTTAGACGGGTTTTGAATAGCGATTTTCCAGGGGGATCCGGATTTTTCTCCCAAAGCGTAAATCTGGCCTCCGGCGTTAATCAGGCAGTTATCGATATTATTTTCCTTGAGTTTATTAACCGCCCGGTCAACGGCGAATCCTTTGCCAATTGCCCCCAAGTCGATCTTCATGCCGGGAAATTTAAATTCTACCACATTGTTTTCTTCATGCAAAATAATTTTATCGCAGCCAACAAGCTTTAAGGTGGTTTTGATTAATCCTTCGTCGGGAACTCTGTAGCGTTGGCTGCTGAATCCCCAAATATCCACTAAAGGCGCTACGGTGATATCAAAAGCTCCATCACTATCCTGCCAGAATTCTTTTGCTTTCTTGATAATATAAAAAGTATCCGGGCTTAGGCTTAACCTCCCTGTGCGGTTGAGCCTGGAGATCTCGCTGTTTAGGATATATTTACTAAGCAGGTTTTCAATACGTTCTGCCTCGAGAAAGACGATTGAGCTTGCTTCTTTATCCGGAGAAATTACCTCCCAGAAAGTCCCCATTAAAAGGCGGTTATTCCGGTAAAGCTGGGCAGGCTCTTGACGGGGCTGGTTTTGTTTCCTGGAACGCCAGACAATACAGCTTAAGCTGGCTGCCCAGCCGATGATTAAAAAAAAGACTAAATACTTGCGTATTTTTGGGCTGAAAGCCATTAGATTTTAATTGAACCCCCGGGGGCTCAATTTATAGCTTGATTCGATTGTTTTTACCAGGTCGACTAAGAGTTTATTGGTTGGTACGGCGATGCCTAGTTCCTGCCCCAGCCGTACAATCACCCCGTTAATAAAATCAATCTCCGTGCGTTTCTTTTTTAGCACATCCTGGAGCATTGAAGAAATATTAACGGATGTGTTTTCGCAAACCGCCTCAACTTTTGCCAGGGGGTCGTCATAAATTAATTTTATGCGTTTTCTTTTGGCAATGCGGGTTGCTTCGGTAACGGCGTCCCTTAAAATTCTTTTAGTCCCTTCGAATTCCGTAAGCTTGCCATTAGGCAGGCGGGTAATGGCGGTTAAAGCGTTGATTCCCACGTTGATGATCAATTTTGACCAGACCAGGCCTTTTATATCTCGTGACAACTTTGTTTGTAAACCGGCTTTATTGAATACTTCACGGATACTGCGTATTTCAACCGGCATCTTGCCGTCTATCGTTCCGATATTGGTTTCTCCCCGTCCGGCATGGCGGATCAAGCCTGTTTCAATTAAAGTAGCCCCTTCGCTGGTGATCCCCCCGATTACTTTATCTTCTCCCGCTGATTCAGCTATAATTTCAATATTTCCGATTCCGTTCTGCAGGGTCATTATTTTAGTATTCTCCTGTAGAAGCGGCTTGATCTGTTCAATTGCCTGCTTGGTATTGAATGATTTCACGCAGATTAGTATAAGATCGGCCTTGCCTATGTCCTGGACATTGGCCGTGGTTTTTGGTTTTGCCTGCCAGGCTCCGGATACTCCTTCCAGGCTGATCCCGTTTTCATTTATCCTGGCGGCGTTTTCCCTGTTTTTATCCAACAACCACACCTCTTCCTTTGATTTTGATAAGAAAGCGGCAAAAAGGCACCCCATTGCTCCCGGCCCGACAATGACTATTTTCATACAGGCACCTCCAGTTTGTTAAGCAGCCTTTGGCTTTTCAGCTCTTTCCCTAAATGAAAACTTAAGAACGCATTAAGGATTAAATCCAGCTCTTTTTTTATCTGAGGGTTCATCCCCAGGTTAAGGCTGGCGTTGAAATTATTTCTTTCGATATGAAGCACGGTAGCGATAGTCCCGCGGAATATTGAGCGGCTTGCCGGGTCTTTCTGCATACAGCGCGGGCAAAGCAGTCCGCCTAAAGAAAGGCTGAAACGCGCCTGGCCGTTAATTATATCCGAGCAGCAAACACAAGAGTCAAAGTGAGGCTTGAACCCAGAGAAGTTAAGCATTTTGATCTTAAATATAGTCGCTATTTTTGCCGGGTTGTAATTGGTTTCCAGCTCTTTGAGGCTGGTCAGGGCCAGGTTAAAGATATCTTCATTTACATCTTCGGCCTGCATTATGGAATTAATCAGCTCCATCATGAATCCCGCCTGGGCTGTCTTTTCAATGCTGGAGCGTATTTGGGTAAAATTATCCAGTTTATCCGCCTGGCTAACCAGATGCAGGCTAGAGTGGGTCTTCCTGTAAAAGATAATTTCATTTAAGGAAAAAGGTTCTAAGTTAGAGGCGAACTTTTCCGGCTCGCTGCGTATCCCTTTAAGCAGCCCGCTAAGTTTTCCAAATTCCTTACTGTAAAAATCTACGATTATCGAGGTTTCGCGGATATCCCTTTTGTTTAAAACCAAAGCCTGCGCTTTATCTATCGGCATATTCTCTTTCCTTTTTACGCATTAGCTGCGTTTCGGTTTTAGTGTGGTCATTAAATCCTAATATATGCAATAAGCCATGGGCAACGTAAAGCAGTAATTCATCTTCGGGGCAGGTTTTGAAGCTCCTGGCATTGGTTATCGCGGTATCAGTGGAAATTACGATATCGGCTAGAAGCCCGTATTTAGTTTTCTTATCCCCTAGATTGAAAGCCAATACGTCGGTTGGGTTATTGTTTTTTAAGAATTTGAGATTGAGTTTTTTAATCAGGATGTTGTCCGTAAAACAAAGATTAATAAAACCGGTTATTTTAAGCCCTTCTCCTTTAATGATTTTAAGGATAAGTTTCTTTACGCGTATTTTAGGGATAGGCAGTCTCTTTTGCAGGTTGTTTATGGTTATATTTACCATGCTTTAATAAAAGGGCCCCTACTTCTCGCTACGCTCGTAAGGCCCTTGTGCTAAGCGCTAGATGTTCAATCCCTTAGGAGTAGTTTACCCGGCTGTGATATATACCGCTTAATATTTTGGTAAAAACGCTGGAAATTTTCTCTATATCTTTTAAGGTAAGTTCACATTCGTCAAGCTGGCCGTCGATGAATTTGTTGTTTATCACCTTGCGTACTATCTCTTCGATTTTTGCGGGAGTGGGGTCTTTTAAGGTGCGCGTGGCTGCCTCAACTGAATCCGCCAGAAGGACAATGGCCGTTTCTTTGGTATCTGGTTTTGGCCCGGGATAACGGAATCCCTCTTCGGTTATCTCCTGGTCTTCTTCTTTTCCTTCCAGGGCCCTGCGGTAAAAATAATAGACCAGGCTGCTTCCATGGTGTTGTTGGATGAAATCCCAGAGTACCGGGCTTAAAGAGTATTTTTTAGCCAAGTCCAGGCCTTCTTTTATATGGTTCATGATAATCATTTTGCTCATCGTAGGAGAAAGCGTATCATGTAAATTTTTCTTTATCTGCTGGTTTTCAATAAAATACTCCGGTTTTTGAAGTTTGCCGATATCATGATAATATGCGCCGATTCTTGCTAAGAGGCCGTTGGCCCCTATGGCGGTGCATGCGGTGTCCGATAAATTACCGACAATAAGGCTGTGGTGGTAAGTGCCCGGGGCCTCAAGCACCATGCGTTGCAAGATCGGATGATGAGTGTCTGCCAGCTCCAGCAGGCTGATATTTGTTACTGTGCGCAGGAGGTATTCGAATACAGGCAGGACCCCCAGGACGATAATCCCACAGATCAGGCTGTTAAACAGGATTATTAAATATCTCTCAGGCTGGTTTATCCAGAAGTGTTCAAACAGGATAAGGCTTAGCAATTGAATCAGCCCGGCTATAAGCCCTGCCTGAATTACGGTGGTACGTTTATGCGCTTTGTTTAATAACATTATTACGCATGAGCAAAAGGTCATAAAAATAAACCAGGCCTTAAATGGCTCAGCGGTTAAAGATGCCAGGGATAAAGAAGTTCCCAGGGATAAGAAGTAAGCTATCTCAAGGTTATTAAATAATAATACACTAAGCATGGGGATGATCCCGATGGGTATAAAGTAAAAAGACAAGCCGTGTCTAAGCAGGGCATGGCCAATAGCAAAAGAGATCAGGAAAAGAAAGCTTAAATTGGTTAAATTAGCGCTTTTGATTTTAGAGAATTTCTTATAAAAAGAAAAGTAGAGAATGATTAAAAACAACGGGATAGCCGGGTTCATCTGGATAAGGCGGCTAAAAAAGAAAATAAAAACGCAAAGGCCGGCAAGTAAAAAGTTATTTTTAACGAACAGTTTTTTCATATGCTTCAATTATTCTTTGTACCAGGGCGTGCCTGACCACGTCAGAACCGCTAAAATAAATAAATTTTATACCGTTAATTCCTTTAAGTATGTCTTGCGCCTGAAGCAGGCCGATCGGCCGGGCATTCGGAAGGTCGCTTTGAGTCATATCGCCTGTA
>JBAZOE010000073.1:0-6181 GCA_041648875.1 Candidatus Omnitrophota bacterium | reverse complement strand
GCCGGTATCGGAGACAGTATAGCGGTTAACGGGGTATGCCTGACGCTGGTATCTTTTAATAAGGATTCATTTAGTTTTGAAGTTATCGCTGAAACGTCAGAGAAAACAAACCTTGGGTTGCTTAGGATAGGGGAAGAAGTAAATCTTGAACGCAGCCTCAGGCTTGGAGATAAGCTGTCCGGTCATTTTGTTACCGGCCATATTGATTGTTTGGGTTTGATACGCAGGAAAGGCATACGTAGCGGAAATTTGGCATTTGAAATCGCGATTCCGGCAGATTTTATACGCTACTGCCTGCCTAAGGGGTCAATATCCCTGGATGGGATAAGCCTGACTTTAGCGGATAGGCGTGCGAATATCATTAGTGTTTATGTCATTCCTCATACCCTTAAGAACACAACTTTAGGTTTTAAGGGCCCGTCTGAGAAATTGAATGTGGAATTCGATATTCTTGCCAAGAAAGCTTCCCTCTAATTCTTTCTGTTATTGCGTAAACTAGAAATTTTTGGTATACTAATTCCTTAGGTATCTTACGGCACCCCGCGCAGAACGGAATTGCGCGGGTGCCGTGCTTGTGCACGGGGCGTGGCTCAGTTTGGTAGAGCGCAGCGTTCGGGACGCTGAGGTCACAGGTTCAAGTCCTGTCGCCCCGAAATAAATTTAACGAGCAGATAATTTACGGAAACGATAGGACGTAAATTATAGCGAAGCGTCTGCGAGTTTTGAGCACCTTAAGTTTTGATTTAGCGCAATACTTGCTTGCAAAGCAAGTAAATCCCTGCGAGTAAGTATGCGCAAGGATTATGGCTATGATAAAGCAACTGCATATTTATTACTCGGGAAAGGTCCAGGGTATAGGTTTTCGTTATACCGTGCAGGATATTGGCAATTCCTTGAAGGTCTGCGGTTGGGTTAAAAATTTAAACGACGGCCGCGTAGAAGTATCGGCGGAAGCTGAAGAAGACACCCTTAGCAATTTTCTCGAACAAATTAATCAGCATTTTTCCCGTTATATAAAAGAAGTAAATACAGAATGGCAGCCTCCCTGCCTGCCTACCGAAAAACAAAACGGAAAGTCCCGCGGTTTTCAAATTATCTTCTAGCTTTTATTGAGTTGGTAAAATGCCTATCCAAATCAGGAAAGAAATTGAGTCGATAAGAGAAAAAATAAGAAAACATGATTATTCTTATTATGTTTTAAGCCAGCCGTTTGTTTCTGATAAAGAATATGATGATTTAATGCGCAGGCTAAAATTACTTGAAGACCAATACCCGCAGCTTCTCACTGATGATTCTCCCAGCCAGCGCCTGAGTTCGGGTATTAGCCCCGGCTTTAGAACGGTAAAACATAAAGTCGGAATGTTCTCGTTGGACAATACTTACTCTATTGATGAATTAGCCGATTGGGATGAGCGTGTGCGCAAAGGTTTAGGCAGCCGGCGCATTTATGAATATGTGGTTGAACTTAAAATTGACGGAGTAAGCGCTAACTTGACTTATTCAAAAGGTAAGCTTACGGTGGGGGCAACGCGCGGAGACGGGCAGATGGGGGAAGACGTAACCGCAAACATAAAAACAATCCGCGCCATCCCTTTATCCTTGTTGGGTAAAGATATCCCGGATTTTATTGAGATCCGCGGTGAAGTGTATATGGAGAAGAAAGATTTCTCGCAGGTTAATAAGGAGCGTATGGATAAGGGTGAGGTTTTGTTCGCCAATCCCCGTAATGCCACCAGTGGTTCTTTAAAATTACTGGATAGCGGCACTGTCGCTAAGCGGCAGCTTAATTTCTTCGCGCATTCTTTGGGCGCCTATCATAATCATCTCATAAATACTCAATGGGATTTTTTAACCAGGCTTAAGGGTTGGGGGGTGCGCACGAACATGCATTCGGCGCTTTGCCGTAATATAAATGAAGTAATCGCTTATTGCAATAAATGGCAACAGCGGCGGGATGAATTAAGCTACGAAATTGACGGGGTAGTGGTTAAGTTAAATGACCTCACTCAACAGAAGGATCTTGGTTTTACCGCTAAAAGCCCGCGTTGGGCAGTAGCCTATAAATTTGCCGCCCGGCAGGCAACCACTGAGCTAATCGCGATTAAAGTTAATGTCGGCCGCACAGGAGTAATCACTCCAACCGCTGAACTTAAGCCGGTGGAGTGTTCCGGAGTGGTGATCAGCAACGCTACTTTGCATAATTTTGATGAGATAGAGAGGTTGGGGTTGCGGGAAGGCGACCGGGTGCTTATTGAGCGTGCCGGAGACGTGATCCCGAAAGTGGTAAAAGTGGTGGAGCAAAAAGGCAGGAAGCCTTATAATATCCCTGCAAAATGTCCTGCCTGCGGAGAGAGGATCGTTAAAGAAAAAGAGGAGGATGTGGCCTATCGCTGCATTAACTCTGATTGCCCCGCGCAGCTGGAACGGGCTCTTTTACATTTTGCCAGCCGTGCTGCTCTGGATATCGAGGGGATGGGGGAGGCGGTAATTAACCAGTTGGTAAGTTTAAAACTGCTTAAAAGCTTAGCGGATGTTTATAAACTTAGTCTGGATAATTTGTTGAAGCTGGAGTTGTTTAAAGAAAAAAAAGCTAATAATTTATTAAGCTCCATTGAAAAGAGCAAGCAGCAGCCTTTGGCGCGGCTGATTTTTGCTTTAGGCGTACGCCATGTGGGCCAGAAAGCCGCCTACACCCTGGCTGAAGAATTTGGAGATATGCAAAAGCTGATGCAGGCAAAATTGGAAGATTTAGACAGTATCCCGGAGATAGGCCAAGTCATGGCAGGGTCTATTTTAAATTATTTTAATCTTAAACAAACCAGGAAACTGATCCAGGATTTAAAAGATGCCGGCGTTAATATGCGCCAGCTGCCTGGAAATTTCAAAACCAACAAATTAACCGGAAAGACAGTGGTTTTTACCGGAGAGCTGGCCGGGTTCTCGCGCGCTGAAGCGGAAGAGCTGGTGCGCCGTTCTAAGGGCGCGCCTGGTTCCAATATAAGCAGTAAAACTGATATTTTGGTAGCAGGGGAAAACGCAGGCATAAAATTTAATAAAGCCAGGAAGCTGGGGGTAAAGATTATTGGTGAAGAAGAATTCAAGGAGATGATTAGATGAGGCTGAAGAAAATATTCTTAATTCTGTTGTGCTGTTTTTTATTGTTAGATTTGACAGGGTGTGAATCCTTTACGCGTAAATTTACCCGTAAATCCAAGAAATCCGATCAGGCAGTTGAAATGGTGCTTGTTCCTGAAGAATATAAAGGCCCAAATATGACTAAGGAAGAGCTATACCGGCAGTATTATCTTTTTTGGAAATCCTGGCAGGAAGAACTGGAGAACGCGCTTACCCAGAAGTCAAGCTTGAAAAAGAAAGTAGATTGCGCCCAGGAGGCTTTGAAGAATCTGGCCAATATGAAGAATATGTTGGTAGAAGATATGCAGAAGAACCTTGATTTGTATATTGGCAAAACGGCTGACCTCCTGGCTTCTATAAAGAGCGACGTTTACGGCACAAATGACAGCCGTAATCTTTATATCGCCGAAGGCATCAAATCCGATATCCATCTAAGATTTATTTATCCAAAGATAAAGAATTATTTAAAATGATCCTGGAAACCGTTATTGTTGGCCCAATGCAGGTTAATTGTTATATACTTGCCTGCGCAGAATCCGGTGAGGCTGTTATTATTGACCCCGGAGACCAGGCGCGCAAGATAAAGACTGTATTGGATAGACACAAATTAAGGCCGGCGATAGTGATCAATACGCATGGCCATTATGACCATATCGGAGGCGATGATGAATTTGGGGTTTGCGTTTACGCGCATAAGCAGGATTTAGTGATGCTTGAAAACGCGGATAAAAATCTTTCCGCCAGTTTCTCCCTGCCTTTTCAAGTAAAATCTGAAATCAAGGTTTTGGAAGACAAGGAAATCATTAAGCTGGAGTGTCTCGAATTAGAAGTTTTACACCTGCCGGGGCATACCCCGGGAGGTATCGGGCTTTTAATGAAAAAGCCGCAGGCGGACATTGTTTTTACCGGTGACACATTATTCTATCAGGGGGTAGGCCGCTGCGACCTGCCGGAAGGCAGCCAGCACCTGCTTAATAAATCAATAAAAGAGAAATTATTTGTGCTGCCCGGCCAAACAAAGGTTTATCCGGGCCATGGGCCGGCAACTACTATAGGCAGAGAAAAGAGCAACAACCCATTTATAGATTAAATTGAAAGAGCTTATCGATTCATTTTTAGATTATCTTTCGGTTGAGCGCGGGCTGGCAAAAAATACCATTATCGCCTACCGGGAAGATTTAAATATTTATTTGGATTTTATGATTAAGCGCGGCATAAACGCTCTTTCAAAGGTTTTGAAAAACGATATCATTGAGTTCATGCTTTTTGAGAAAAATAAAGGGGTTTCGCCCACCAGCATCTCCCGAAGGCTGGCAGCTATACGCATGTTCCATCGTTTCCTGGCCAGGGAAAGAGTTTTAAAAGATGACCCTACTACCTTGATCGATTCACCAAGATTATGGAAGAAGGTCCCGGATACCCTTTCATTAAATGAAGTGGAGGCATTGATCAGCCAGCCTGATGTGCGGCTGCGCCAAGGGGCAAGGGATAAGGCAATCCTGGAGACTCTTTATGCCACGGGCATGCGGGTCTCTGAATCCACGGATCTTAAAGTCAATAGCGTGAATTTGGATATCGGTTTTTTACGCTGTATCGGCAAAGGCAATAAAGAAAGGGTTATCCCCCTGGGGAAAAAGGCGATCGGTAATATTAAAAAGTACCTGGAATTCAGCCGGCCGTATTTCCTGAAGAATAAAACATCGGAGTTTCTTTTTCTAAACCGTTCCGGCAATAAGTTATCCCGGCAGTCTGTTTGGAAATTAATCAAACAGTATGCTAAAGAAGCCAGGATCAAGAAACCGATAAAAGTGCATACATTAAGGCATTCATTCGCTACGCATTTGCTGGAAAGAGGGGCGGACCTGCGTTCAGTGCAGGAGATGCTCGGACATTCTAATATTTCTACGACGCAGATTTATACGCATATAGATAAAGAGAGGCTTAAGACAATTCACAAGATGTTTCATCCACGGCCGTAAGCAGGCAGGAATGTAACATATATAGAATGCAGGAAAAAAGATGAAGAAATATTTAAGAAATTTACCCCGGGAGATAAAAAACCTGGTTGTTTTGGTAAAAAAGGTTTCTAAGAAAACTGATATGCCGGCATATTTGGTGGGTGGTTTTCCCCGCGACCTTATCTTAGGAGTCGAGGATTGGGATTTAGATATAACCGTTGAAGGAAGCGGCATCAAATTCGCCGAGGCCTTGGCCGGGAGATTAAATTCCGGTCTAATAAGGCATGAAAGGTTCGGCACCGCCACTTTGATCCTGGGTCATCGGCTGAAAGTGGATATAGCCACTACCCGTAAAGAAATTTATCCTTTTGCCGCTTCATTGCCGGTAGTCAGCCCCGGATCGCTTAAGGAAGACTTATTCCGGCGCGATTTTACTATTAATGCCATGGCATTTAGACTTTCTGAAGGCGGTCAAGAATTAATTGATATCTTTGGGGGTAAAGCTGACCTAGCGGCAGGTAAAATCCGTGTTTTGCATGATTTAAGTTTTGAAGATGACCCCACGCGTATCTTAAGGGCAATTCGTTTCCAGCAGCGCTATAATTTTAAGATCGAACCCAAAACACTTTCCCTTTTGAAAGAGGCCCTAAATTCGGGTTTATTGGAAAAAGTGAATCCTCACCGGATGCGCGATGAGCTGATATTAATGTTTCAAGAGAAGAACCCATCGGCGCAAATCAAACAGCTTGGCGATTTAGGGGCCCTGTCCTTTATCAGCGATAAACTTAAGCCCGCCAGGCCAACATATGATTTGCTCAAGTCGGTTAATAAAGAGATTGCCTGGTTTATGAAAAACATGCCTTTCCATAAACAATTTGAGGCCTGGCTTATTTATTTCGCCGCGCTATTGCAGCCGCTTACTTTGGCCCAGGCAAAAAAGATTTCCCGGAGGCTGGGCTTGTCTAAAAAGGAAGAAGAGAAGATCATCGGCTGCCGTAAAATTAACCGGAGTTTTATCAGGCGCTTAAGCAGCAAAAGGATTACGCCGGGGCAGGTTTTTGTTTTGCTTAAGCCTTTGAGCTATGAGG
>JBAZOE010000072.1:0-6385 GCA_041648875.1 Candidatus Omnitrophota bacterium | reverse complement strand
GCAGGATCGGCTCAAGTACCTGTATGGAGTATCAGCTCCGGGGCATGGACTTAAGCAAGAAATCTTTGGATGCTTATCTGCCTAAAATAAAGTTTGACCCTTATTTTAAGACCCTCTATAAATTCCTGTTGGCAAAGAAAGTAAAAACCGTAATCTTAAGCGATAATTTTGATTATATACTTAACAGGATCTTAAAAATTAACGGGGTAAAAAAAATTAAAGTACTGGCTAATAAATTGAGTTTCCTCCGGGATAAAATCATTACGGATTATCCTTTTAAAAATAAAGATTGCCAGGTCTGCGCGCATTGCAAGACAAAAAACCTTTTGGCAAGGGCGCCAAAAGGTTCTATAATAATTTATGTCGGCGACGGCACTTCAGATATCTGCCCAGCTAAAAATGCCCATTTGGTTTTTGCAAAGGATAATTTGCTCAAGCATTTTAAAGATAATAAACTAAACCATATAGCCTTTCATAATCTAAAAGAGGTGTTTAACCATTTAAAAAGGAAGCTAGCATGAGCCAAAAACAATTGACTAAGCCAGGTAAGAATGAGAAGGAAGTTAATTCCGATCAACTGTTGAAACTTGAAGCAAAATACTGTTCATGGGGGGATACAGTGCATTACGCCGAGAAGTTAAATGTATTTAAGGGCGCCGAAGGCTGTTATCTTTATGACCAGCAAGGAGTGGAATTTTTAGATCTGCAGATGTGGTATTCGGCGGCTAACTTTGGGTATAAAAACAAGCGTTTAAACTCCGCTTTAAAAAAACAGATTGATACTCTGCCTCAGCTGGCCTGCCAATATTTACATGAGGAAAAGATCCAGCTTGCCGCAAAATTGGCGCAAAAGAACGAACGTACGTTTGAAGAAAAAGGCAGGATACATTTTAATGTCGGCGGCTCAAGCGCCCTGGAAGATTCGCTGAAATTAGTGCGTAACCATTCCGGCAGGAGCCTGGTATTTGCTTTTATGGGCGGCTACCACGGAAGGACGTTAGCGGCATCAGCAATCACCTCAAGCTTTAGGTACAGGGAAAGGTTTGGCCACTTTGGGGACAGGGCGATGTTTGTGCCTTATCCATATTGTTTCAGGTGTCCCTATGACAAGAAAAGGGATTTCTGCGATCTCTACTGTCTCAAGCAGTTTGAGAAACTATTTGAAACCGAGTATCACTCAGTAGTAAATAAAAAAAATAATAAGTGTGAATTTGTAGCTTTCTACGCGGAAGCTGTGCAGGGAACAGGCGGTTACATAATCCCTCCCCAGGATTATTTCTCGGGATTAAAAGAGATACTTGAGCGTTATGGTATCCTTTTCATTGATGATGAAATACAGATGGGGTTTTTCCGTACCGGAAAATTCTGGGCCATTGAGCATTTTAATATCACTCCCGATATTATTGTTTTCGGCAAGGCTTTAACTAACGGATTAAACCCTATCTCAGGGATTTGGGCCAAGGAAAAGTTTATCTCTCCGGACATTTTCCCTCCGGGGTCAACTCACTCGACATTTTCAAGCAACCCTCTGGGGACAGCCGTGGGGCTGGAAGTAATGAAGCTGATTGAGGAATCTGATTTCTCTGTGTCTGTACCCAGAAAAGGGCAGTATTTTATCTCACGGCTTAAGAAGCTGCAGAAAAAGTATCCGCAGATAGGAGACGTGGACGGCCTGGGTTTGGCCCTGAGAATAGAGATGTGCGGTAAAGACGGCTATACTCCGGATAAAGAATTAACCGACAGGATTGTTAATTTAGGTTTAAACGGTTCTTTAAGCGCCGGAGGCAAGAAACGAGGCCTGATTCTTGATGTTGGCGGTTATTATAAGAATGTTTTCACTATCGCCCCGTCATTCTATATTACGGAAGAAGAGATTGATTTGGGTGTAGATCTTTTTGAAGAAGCGTTAAATAAGGCCCTTAAGAAACCATAATATTCTTTACTTGCCGTAGAAAGGCAGGAGCTAAATTTCCTGCATGCTGAATAAAGCTATCCGTATTTTAAATTTTGACAACAGCCTTATCCGGCAGGCCGGTTTACTTTCCCGGTATTCCGCAAAGGTTACTGATTTTACCAGCCTGAACTCCTCTGCCAGGCTTTTTATGCCGCATGCCCTGCGCCGGAAAATAGCGGATTCCCTCATCTTCCAAGAAAAAAACTATCCTACTTTTTTAGGCTCGGGTGATTTTCACCATATCAGCGAAATATTAACCAGTCAGATCAATGAGCCTGCTTGTTTGATCGTATTCGATTTTCATCCGGATTGGGATATCATGCCTCCGCGTTTTGGCTGCGGATCATGGGTTATTCAAGCCCTGAAAAATAAACATATTTCTAAATGTCTGCTTATCGGCATGGGCTCAGGCGATTTATCCGGGCCGGCATTGCTGACAGGAGGCCTTGGCGAATTGGCCGGCAACCGACTTGAGATTTACCCTTACAGGCGTAAACCCAGCCGGGTTTATTTCAGGCATGTGGCGGAAAATAATTCAATTAAAGTTAAAAGGGATTTTTTCTCAAGCAGGATTATATGGCATGAACTGGAAAAGGAAGATTTAGCTGATTTTACATTGAAGTTGATCAAACGCTTGCCTGTACAGAAAATTTATATTTCGATAGATAAAGATTGTCTTAAAAGCGATTTTGCGCTTACTAACTGGGAGCAGGGCTATTTAAGCCTGGCTCAACTTTTAACCATGCTCAGGCTTATGCGCGAGAATTTAGATATCATCGGTTTAGACGTAGTGGGAGATTATTCATTGCCGGTAGTTGCCGGCAGGTTAAAAGCCGTGATTTCAAGGTTGGACCATCCCAAAAAACTTGCGGTAGATAATTGTTCCGCCGATTCAACCCTTAGCGTCAACCAGCAAACTAACCTGGCAATCCTGCAAGAAATATTCTCTTAAGCCTTGTGTTTCTCAAAAAAGGCTACAGTTTTCTCGGCGACTTTATCCCTTTCCTGGTCAGCAGTGATAATATGGTAAGAATTCTCCAGGAAGATTATTTCTTTTTCCCGGGAGCTGACCCGGTTATAAATACAATAAGAATTTCTTGGGCTGGTTACATCATCTTCTCTTGCCTGCAGCAATTGTATGGGGGTTTGTATATCTTTGAGGACAGAAATTACTTTTTTGGCTAAAAGTGAATTTTGGTGCATGCAGGATACGGGGATTACGGGGTAGCCGTAAAGATGCACTTTGCTGTAATCAAAGAGCCCGGCGTCTTTATAGAAACTTTCAACTTTGGAGCGCAGGCGCTCATTCTTTAACCCGTAAGGGTAGCCTTCTTTAAAGTACAGCCAATATTTAAACGGGGTTTTATAGACCAGGGGTAGAAAAATCCTGGATTTGGGATTTCCCCATCCATCGTAGAACAGGGTGGGGGAGAAACAGTTTAGCGCTTTTATTTTGTCAGGGAATTCATGCGTTAGCAATATTCCAATTAAAGCGCCAAAAGAGAGCCCGGCTACAAAGATATTCTCATAGTCATTGGCGTACTTGATAAATTCATCGCGGACAGATTTATAAATATCCTGCCACCTGGTTTTTTTAAGACAGGATATGGATTTATTATGATTGAGCAGCAGGGGCGCAGCTACGGAAAAGCCCTGTTTATTCAAGCGCTGGGCAATAGCGCCCATCTCTTTGGCTGTGCCTGTGAGCCCATGGATTAAAAGACAAAGATTTTTATCCCCGGGCAGGAAGAATCCGGTATCGGGTATATCGGTAATCCGGCGCTTGTCTTCTTTCGTTGAAAATATTATCATGTTATCCTTTGGTTTTTTTGAGGTTATTGACTATTTTTCTCAGATCAGGCTCATTTAGGAAACTGTTTGTGCTCAAAGTAATGCTTTGCCGCGCAATTCTGCGGGCTCCAGCGCAATCTGCCTCAGGAACAATTCCTTTTAAATAATCATAATCCGTAATTGCCCGCAGGTATACTTGGGAAACCCCCAGTCCGGAACCCCTGAAAATATCTAAGGCGTAATTTCTTTTCTCAGGCGTATCAAAAATAACAGCAAGGTAGGGATAGCTTGCTGTTGATTGTTTTCGTTCCGTAACAGGCTTGATCCAGTTGAGGTCTTTGAGCGCGTTTAAATAAAAATCTATTTTTGCCCTTTGCTTATCTACTTCTTTGCTTAAATAGGGGAAGTTAAGATGCCCGATATATTCCCTGAAGGAGGAAACCTTATGTGTCGGGAAATCAAGCTCGAAATATTCGCCCATCGCCTTTATAGGGTTATTGAGGTTCTGCCAGAATATCTGCGGTAATCTGAAGGCAAACCAAAATAAAGACGGCCGGTAGAAAATACTGTAAGCAAATAACTCCGCTATTTTTAAATATTCGGATAAGATATCCGGGCGTATGATTTCATTCGCGGTATCCTTTAATGTCCGGACATATTCAGGCCGGTTAGTTATTGCCAGGCCGCCTTCATAAATAGTCAGGCCTTTCCCGCGGCAGAGGCTGAAAAAAGAGAATTCGCCGATTGAGCCTGTTTTCTTGTTTTGATATTCAGCCCCCAGGCTTTGCGCGCAGTCCTCGATAATGAAAATATTATTTCCATCAATTATTTTCTTGATCGCCCCTATGTCAAGGGGCAGGCCAGCCAGGTGCACGGTGAGGATTGCCAGGATATCCTTATCTTCCACGCAGATTTTGCCCAGCTTATTTATATCGAAATCAAAATTATCCTGGTTTATGTCGCAAATCTTTAACTTCAGGCCGGCCCTTTTTATTGCCAAGGGGATCAGTGGACAGACAAAAGCAGGAATGACCACTGTTTTTTTATTGGAAAGTTTCTTTATGCTCTCCAGGATAAGGTAAAACGCGGCGGTTCCGGAATAAGTAAGCAATGCGGAGGAAACGTTTAAATATTCTTTAAAGTCTTCTTCCAGCAGTCCTTTAGGCAGTTTTTTAAAAAGAGGAGGGACTAAGCTTTTTGTTGTAACCGGCCAGCCTGCAGTTGGCGGAATTTCTCTGATTAGGCTCAAATTTAATTTCCTTTTTTCTCACACACTTATCTATTCTATGCTAAAATAGGCAGAAATTCAAGATAACTCTGCGGTTCTCTAACTTATGGCTTTGCGTAAAGTAACGCAAACCATAGTTCTCTAACTTATGCCTAAGATTAGTTATAAGATATACAATAATATAGATAGGATCGATAAAAAGGATTGGGATGCTGTTTTTGGCGATATCCCGGAAAGCTATCCTTTTTATAAAACCCTGGGCAATTCCGGACTTGCCGAATTCAGTTTTTATTACCTGGTTATTTATCGAGATAATGAAATCGTCCTTATCGCTCCATTGTTTAGCGCGGATTTTAACTTAGACATCGCTGTTGAAGGGGCCCTTTCCAGGGTTATCAAGCAAATCCGCAAGTTCTTCCCGCGTTTTCTGGTTTTTAAAACATTATTCTGCGGCTCGCCTTTTGGGGAGCATGGGGTTTTGGGGATTAAAGAAGAATTCCGGAATAGCCCTGAACTTATCCCCCGGCTTTTATCAGGCATAAAAGATTCAGCATTTGAGCTTGGCGCCCCCTTGGTTATCTTTAAAGACTTTCTAAAAGATAATACGTTATTATTAGATGCTTTAATATGTAAGGGGTTCACTAAAGTAGAAAGTTTCCCTGCTGTGCTCCTGGACTTAAATTTTTCTTCTTTTGAAGAATATCTTAAAAGCTTAGGGGGTTCAACCCGCAAAAGTTTAAACAAAAAACTAAGGCAAGCCTATGCCCGGGGAAATATTGAGGTTAAAGAAGTCCGGGATGTTAACAGCCAGATTGACCAGATAATCCAGCTTTATGAAAATACTTACCATGAGGGATCAACCAAGTTTGAACGCCTGGATAAGAAGTTCTTTTTGCAGGTATCTGAGGATTTGTCTCTGCACACGCGTTTCTTTCTTTACTATGTAGATGGATCGCTGGCTGCTTTTAACCTTTGTTTCGTTTACAGAGATTTACTCATTGATAAGTTTATCGGATTCAATTATGATATATCTAATAATTATAATTTGTATTTTGTCAGCTGGGCGTATAATATTAAATGGTGTATTGACAACTCTTTGCGTTATTATCATCCGGGGCAGACGGATTATGAGCCTAAGATCAGGCTGGGTGGCAAAATCGTCCCGCTTTACGCTTATTTAAAGCATAAAAATGCTCTTTTTAATTTCCTGTTAAAATTACTGGCGGTATTCTTAAAGCCCGACAATTTTGACAGGGGGATCAGGAATTAAAACTTATGTTCAAAAAGAAGGTGACGTTAAAAATATTACTGTTGCTTATTGCCAGCGATATACTGGAAACAGCAATACATTTCTTTTTCAAAAAAGGAGCCATGGCTCAAACCGAGCTGGCGGCAGTTGACCTGCCTAGCGA
>JBAZOE010000071.1:0-6389 GCA_041648875.1 Candidatus Omnitrophota bacterium | reverse complement strand
GAGAGGAAGATTTTAATTATTGTCTCTCATATTTCACCAATACGGATTCCCGCGGCCTTTCAATTTCCCCTATCCACCGTTTATTTAAGCTGGATACCGAATTAAACCTGCCGGATTTTATTTCCCGTGCTAAAGAATATTTTGACATAGACCAGGTTAAAGATAAGGTTCGCTTTTTCTTCCTTCTGGAAAAAGCCGGATGCACCGAGCATCTTTTGGGTGTATATAAAGATAAGAAATATTTTCTTTTACGGCTTAAGAATATAAAGATTCTGGATAAATTAATCGCTGATAAGCCTAAAGAATACAGGACCTTGGATGTCGCCATTCTAAATTACCTTGTATTGAAAAATATCTTAAACTTTGACCTGGATAATCTCCCCAGCGTAAGGTATGACCCCGACCCTGAAGAGTTTATTAAAGAGGTTGACGCGGACGCGTTGAAAGTAGCGTTTTTTCTAAACCCGGTAAAAATAGAGCAGATTATCAATGTTGCTTTAGGCGGCAATAAGATGCCCCCTAAATCCACTTATTTCTACCCTAAGGTGCTTTCGGGGCTGGTAATTAATAAACTGGAAGACGTAAACCTTTAGCGTTTATAAATATGGCCTTATTCGGTAAACCAAAATACACCATAGTACGCATAAAGAAGAAAGAAATACCTGACGGTTTATGGACAAAATGCGAGGAATGTTTAGAAACGCTTTATAATAAGACTCTTGAGGAAAACCTCAAGGTTTGCCCTAAATGCAATTATCATTTTGGGCTGACTGCTTATGAAAGAATCAATATCTTATTTGATAAGGATACCTTTGTTGAATTTGATAAAGACATGATCTCGGTTGACCCGCTTGATTTTAAAGGCCCAAAGACTTATAAAGAGAAATTAAGGCAGGACCAGGAATCAACGGGTTTAAAGGACGCGGTTATTTCCGGCGAAGGCAAAATTGACGAAAGGCGAGCGGTCATTGCTGTGACTGATTCGCGTTTTATCATGGGGTCTATGGGTTCGGTAGTGGGCGAAAAAATAACCCGGGCTATCGAATATGCCACTAAAAATAAACTTCCCGTGATCATTGTATCCGGTTCCGGAGGGGGAGCGCGTATGTACGAAGGGATGTACAGCCTTATGCAAATGGCTAAAACCTGCGCCGCTTTATCTTACCACCGCAAAGCAAGGTTATTGTATGTGTCTGTGCTTACCAACCCCACGATGGCCGGGATCATGGCTTCTTTTGCCGGCGTGGGAGATATAATTATGGCCGAACCTAATGCCCTTATTGGTTTTACCGGGCCCCGGGTTATTGAGCAGACCATAAGGCAGAAACTGCCCGTTGGTTTTCAGCGTTCGGAGTTTTTGCTGGACCATGGGCTCATTGATATGATTGTGCACCGCAAGAATATGAAAAACAATATTATCCAGCTGCTCGATTATTTTAGTCAGAGGAGTAATTAAAAATGGCTCAGGTAAGTTTGAAGAATGTTTGCAAGATTTTCCCGGGGAATGTCTCGGCGGTTAACAATGTGAACATGGGTATTGAAAATAAAGAATTCATGGTGCTGGTAGGGCCTTCGGGCTGTGGTAAATCCACCACCTTGAGGATGATCGCCGGCCTTGAAGAAATAAGCTCAGGAGACATTTTTATTGGCAATAAGCGGGTTAATGACGTGCCGGCTAAAGACCGGGATATCGCCATGGTTTTTCAGAATTACGCCCTTTATCCGCATATGACTGTTTTTGAGAATATGTCATTCGGCCTGCGGCTCAGGCATATCCCTAAACAGGAAATTATCCAGAGGGTAGGTGAGGCCGCTGATATACTGGGGATTAAACGCCTGTTGAACCGTAAGCCGCGCGAGCTTTCCGGAGGGGAACGCCAGAGGGTGGCGGTAGGAAGGGCTATCGTGCGTAAGCCCATGGTTTTCTTGTTCGACGAGCCTTTAAGCAACCTCGACGCCAAGATGCGCGTACAGATGCGCACGGAGATCCATAAATTGCACATAAGGCTGCAGACTACAATCATTTATGTAACCCATGACCAGGTCGAAGCCATGACTATGGGGGACCGTATCGCGGTGATGAAAGACGGAGTGCTTAACCAACTGGAAGATCCTATTGATGTTTATGACCATCCGAAGAATAAGTTTGTCGCCAGCTTCATCGGCTCTCCTCCGATGAATATCATGCAGGGCAGGATTATCAAGAAAGAGGGAAGGCTGTATTTTGATGAAGGCAAAATTCAGGTTAAGCTGGTTGAGGATATGTATAAGAAGATGGGCAATTATCTCGGCAACGAGGTATTTTTTGGTATACGTTCCGAGGATATATATGACAAATTGTTTGTTTCTGATGCCCCGCCTGAGAACATCGTCAAGGTGAACTGCGAGGTGTTTGAACCGATGGGCTCAGAGGTTTATCTTTATCTTAATACCGGCAGGCATACCTTTATTGCCCGCGTCGGTGCGCATGACCGGCCGAAAGTCAACCAGGAGATGGAAGTAGTCTTTGATATGAGCAAGGTTCATTTCTTCGATAAAAACACCGAGGAGACTATTGTTTAGTTCCTTAAACTCCTGGCTTAATTAGAAGGCTATATGCAGCAGGGTATCTTTCGAAAAAAGATCTGCTTATTTTTATCCCTAGCCTGTGTTATTCTCCTGACAATCAATCTTTTTTACTCCCGCCAAAGAATTAATCCGGCTTCCGTTTTTATTTTTATATCAATAAACGCCTTTCTTGTTTTTATTTTACTCCGTTTTTTTTCCGCTAAAGACTCCTTGGCTGCAACTCAAATTGAAAATATTAAAGAGCAGCTAAATCTTATTAATGTTGAGATTAAGAAAACCGAAGAGTTTGGCGCCTCGCTGAAATTAAAGATTACCCGCTATGACAACCTGAAGAAGTTTATTGAAGAGCTTAACCGCAGCCTGAGGCTTGAGGTTGTGGTTAACGTGTTGACCTCCACTGTTTACAGCTTGATTTCAAATTCCCGGGGTATCGCGCTTTTCTATTTGTTGGATAATCACAGCCAGAAATTAAACCTTATCCATTCCATAAAAGAAGACATCCAGATGGTCATCCGTTCTAAGGAGGGGGACATCTTTGACTATTGGGTATTGAGGCATTCCCGTGAGCTGATCATAGAAGATTTAAAGAATGACTTCCGTTTTGATTTGGATACCGTGCGCAGCCAGCAGATGCGGCCGATTTTGTCGCTGATTAGCTCTCCTTTGATTAGCCATCATTCACTTCTTGGCCTGCTGCGGCTTGAAAGCGATAAAAGCGGTTCTTTTGACCAGGATGATTTACGTTTTCTTTCTTTAGTTTCAGGCCTTGGTGCGGCAGCCCTGGAAAATAGCCTGCTCTTCCAAAAGGCCCAGGACCTGGCTATACATGATGACCTGACCGGGCTTTTTACCAAACAGTATTTTACCGGTAGATTGAAAGAGGAGGCTAAGCGGTGCCTTCGCCTGGACCAGCGCTTGTCTTTGATGATGATCGATATTGATTTTTTTAAACAGTATAATGATAAATTTGGCCATACTGCCGGGGACATTGTCTTAAAAAAGGTAAGCTTTTTGCTGAAAGACAGTTTGAATCAGCTTAAACCTTTGTTATGCCGGTTTGGCGGCGAGGAGTTCTTAGTCATGCTGCCGGGATTAGATAAACAAAAATCATTGATGGTCGCCGAGGATTTACGCCGGAGGATCCAAAGTGAAAAGATCCTGCTGCGGCGTCAAAATACATCTGTTACAGTTTCTATCGGGATATCCTCTCTGCCGCTTGATACAAAAGACGAGGATGAATTGGTCCAGAAAGCGGATAAATCCATGTATGAGGCTAAACAAAAGGGAAGAAACCGCGTATGTTCTATATAATATCACTCTTGATTTTAACAATTAGCTGGGCTGTTTTCTTGTATGATCTTTTATCCAGGCGCCTTAAACACAGGTATGCCGAATATGATGATTTGTTTAAGGAGTTTAACAAGCTAAAAGAGGATAAGCGGGCTTTGGATTCGGAAAATGCCGGGCTTGATAAAGTTTTCACGCAAACCCTGGCGCTTTATGAATTAACCATGGACATATGCAAGAGCCTGGATGAGGAAAAAGTTTTCGCTATCTTTTGCGATAACCTGAAAAAACATATCAGCATCAGGGACTGCCGGTATATTAAAGATGGTTCGGAGTTGATTAAATATAAAGATTATATGGTTTTACCATTAAACACGGCGGAAAACCAAATTGCCGGATATTTGGCGGTGGATGGTATTTTGGATGCGGATAAAGAGAAGTTTGGGATTCTTTCTCAGCAGCTTTTAATCGGGTTTAGAAGGGCGCTTTTTTACCAAAAGGTCCAAGATTTGGCTATTACCGATTCCCTTACCCAGGTTTATTGCCGCAGGTATTTTCTTGAACGTTTCAATGAAGAGCTTAAGCGCTCCAGGAGGAATAAGCTGCATCTTAGTTTTCTTATGATTGATTTGGATAATTTTAAACACTTTAACGACCATTATGGGCATTTGGTCGGAGATGCCATATTGCGGCAGGTTTCTAAGACTATAAGCGATATGGTCAGGCAGATAGATTTTATTGGCCGCTATGGGGGAGAAGAACTGGCAATAGTTTTAGCCGAAACCGATAAGGAGCAGGCCTCTTTTGCCGCTGAGCGTATCCGTCAGGCAATCGAGGCTTCGGTAATTAAGGCTTATGACGAAGAATTGAAGGTGACTGTCAGTATTGGCGTCTCTACTTTCCCGGGGAACAACGAGCAGCGTACACAGGATTTAATTGAAATGGCGGATAAGGCTTTGTATCTGGCGAAGGAAACCGGCAAGAATAAAGTTTGTTTTTCTCCGGCATAGTTACGAGAGGCAAGGCTCGGCAGGCCCTCGAAAAGCATTATTTATTCCTTGAAAACCTGAGTGTTTTAATATAGAATACCACAATGGTTAAAAAATTTATTATCGCTATAGATTTAGGCGGCACTAATTTAAAATGCGCCTTACTTGACGGCAGTCTGAAGATTAAAACCAAAAGTTCATTTAGCACAAAGAGTTTTAAGAATAAAAAGGAGCTTATCGGCGGTATAGCCGGGGCAATAAACAGTTTTATTTCGGAGCTGAAATTATCCAAGGATTCTATTTTGGGAGTAGGTATCGGTTTGCCCGGGCCGGTAGATACTTTTAAAGGAATAGTGCATTTTTTGCCGAATATCCCGGGATGGAAAGATGTATGCCTTAAAGAGGTTCTGGAAAGAGAAACTAACCTGCCGGTTATTATCGATAATGATGTTAAATTAATGGCCCTGTCAGAGTACAGGGCCGGCTCGGCAAAGGGTTATAGCAATGTTTTGTGCCTGACATTAGGCACGGGAGTCGGCGGCGGCTTGATTATCGGCAACTCCCTTTACCGCGGTAAAGATAACGCTGCCGGAGAAATCGGGCATATTCCGCTTAATGAAGATGGGCCTGTTTGCGGCTGCGGCTCTCAAGCATGCCTTGAGGCGTATGTGGGCAATGCCAGGATTATTAAAGAAGCCCGTAAATTATTCGGACCCGATATTACTCTTGAAAAAATGAGCCAATTGGCGGCCGCCAATAATACTAAAGCGGTAAAATTTTGGGATGGAGTCGGCAAAAAGCTGGGTTTAGCTTTAGCCGGAATAGTCAATTTGCTTAATCTTGACGCCATTGTAATCGGCGGCGGCGTATCTTGCGCGGGCAGGGTGTTGTTTAAGAGTGTTAAGCAGGTTATCCGGCTTCGCGCGATGAGCGTGCAGGCAAAAAGGGTAAAAATATTTAAGGCTAGCTTAGGTAACGATGCCGGATTGATCGGCGCCGGGTATTTAGTCAGGGAGAGATTGGCAATATGAAAATTTTTATTGATACGGCAAGTGTTAAAGAAATAAAGGAAGCAGCCAGCCTTGGCTTAATTGATGGAGTAACCACTAATCCCAGCCTTATGGCTAAGGAGGCGCGAAGTCCTGAACAGGTATTAAAAGAGATATGCGCCTTAGTCAGCGGCCCGGTGAGCGCTGAAGTGATCAGCCTTGAGTCTTCCGGGATGCTCAATGAAGCCCATGGATTGGTTAAACTGGCAAAAAATATTGTGATTAAGGTCCCTCTTACCAGGGAAGGGCTAAAAACAGCCAGGATACTTTCATCCGAGGGCATCAAAACCAATGTTACTCTTTGTTTTTCTCCTACTCAGGCATTATTAGCGGCTAAGGCCGGGGCAACCTATGTTTCGCCTTTTATCGGCAGGCTTGATGATATCGCCCAGGAGGGGATCAGCCTGATCAGCGATATAAAAAAAATTTACTCCAATTACGGTTTTAACACGCAGATAATTGTCGCTTCCGTGCGTAACCCTGTGCATGTGCTTAA
>JBAZOE010000070.1:0-6402 GCA_041648875.1 Candidatus Omnitrophota bacterium | reverse complement strand
AATGGAGTGGAATATGTTAAAGAAAACCTCAAGTGATGAGCCAAAAGAGTATTGCGGGTTATTTGGGATAACAAATAACAGGCAGGCGGTATGGCTTGCTTATCTTGGGCTTTTTGCCCAGCAGCACCGCGGCCAGGAGGCCTGCGGTATTGTGGCTAATAACCAGGGCGTCTTATCCATCCATAAGGATATGGGGTTAGTCAGCGACGTATTCAGCGAGCAGGTGCTCAGCCGCTTAAAGGGAAATATGGCGGTGGGCCACGTACGGTATTCCACTACCGGCTCAAGCGTATTAAAAAATTCCCAGCCTCTTTTGCTTGATTACGCTAACGGCTCGATCTGCATCGCGCACAACGGCAACCTGGTAAATTCACTTGAGCTGCGCCAGAAGCTGGAGAAAAGCGGTTCAATATTCCAGACTACTACCGATTCGGAACTGGTTATCCATCTTATGGCGCGCAGCAATAAGCGCAGCCTGGAGGACAGCTTGGTTTATGCCTTAAAAAGAGTTAAGGGCGCTTATTCCTTAGTCTTGATGAACAGCAATTACCTGATTGGCGTAAGGGATCCGCACGGTTATCGGCCGCTGGTTTTGGGAAAGCTAGGGCCTTCATACTGCCTTGCTTCAGAGACCTGCGCCTTTGATTTAATCGGCGCCAAATTCGTGCGTGAAATTGAACCCGGCGAAATAGTGCTGATTAATAACCAGGGCGTCTTAAAATCAATTAAACCAAAAGAATTAGTTGCCGGCCACTACGCGTTTTGCGCTTTTGAGCATGTTTATTTTTCCCGTCCGGATTCAAAAGTATTTGGTGAAACCGTCCATACCGTTCGGCGCAGGCTGGGGGCGCAATTAGCCAAAGAGCATCCGGTTGAATCTGATTTTGTAGTGCCGGTACCGGATTCGGGATTTTCCGCTGCCCTCGGCTATTCGCAGGAATCAGGGATTCCTTTAGAGATGGGGATTATCCGCAACCATTACGTAGGCAGGACATTTATCCAGCCGGCGCAGGATTCCCGGGATATGGGGGTGCGGGTCAAGTTCAATACCTTAAGGGATATTTTAAAAGGCAAGCGCATTATCATTGTTGACGATTCTATCGTGCGCGGCACGACTTCAAAGATCCGTGTGCGCAACCTGCGCAAGGCCGGGGTAAAAGAGGTACATTTGAGGATCTCATGCCCTGCGCACCGTTTTCCGTGTTTTTACGGGATTGATTTTCATCGCGCAAGCGAGTTGATCGCCAACAAATATGAAACATTAGAGAAGATTAGTAAATATCTGGAAGTTGATAGTTTGGGTTATTTGAGCTTAGACGGGATGTTGAATTGTTTTACCCACTCTAAGAATAACTATTGCACCGCCTGCTGGACAGGGAAATATGCGGTAAGGGCGGAGAAGAGGCATAGTAAATTTTCTTTGGAGAGAAGCTGCTGCGGGCAAGGAGAGTTGCAGATATAAAATGTATTTATAACTTGGCGGGGCCTGCCTGCCGAGCCACCTCGCTGTGCTCTCCGCCTACGGCGGATGCGCGCAGCAAGGGCTTCGGCTCGACAGTCACCCGCCAAAGATAGTTAACATTTTATATAAAGGAGATAAGTGTGAGAAAGATTACGTATAAAGATTCCGGTGTGGATATTGCCGGGGCAAATGTTTTTAAAAATAAGATAAAAACTTTAGTCAGGAAGTCTTTCCGTAAAGAGGTACTTACGGATATCGGAGGCTTCGGCAGTTTCTTTAAATTAGAAAAGAATCAGTATAAGAATCCGGTGCTGGTTTCATCAAGCGATGGAGTGGGGACAAAGCTGGTAATCGCAAATTTGGCCAACAAGCATGACACAGTCGGCATTGACGCGGTGGCAATGAATGTCAATGATATACTTTGCACCGGAGCCCAGCCGCTTTTTTTCCTGGATTATGTCGCTTTTAGCAAAGTTAAGGAAGATGTCTTGGTGGATGTAGTCAGTGGTATAAATAAGGGCTGTGTGGAAAGCGGCTGTTCGCTTATCGGCGGAGAAACCGCGCAGATGCCCGGAATGTATAAAGAGGGTGAATACGATATCGCGGGTTTTTGCGTGGGAGTAGTGGAAAGAGAAAGAATAATTAACGGGGAAAAAATTGAACCCGGAGATAAAATAATCGGAATTGCATCAAGCGGACTGCATTCTAACGGCTATTCACTGGTAAGAAAAGTTTTAGGCCTTGCGGAATTAAAAAGGATGAGCGCGCAGCTGCTTAAGCCCACGCGAATTTATGTTAAACCCGTCTTAGAGCTATTGCGCCAACATGGGCAGGCCATCCATGGAATAGCGCATATTACCGGCGGCGCTTTTTACGACAAGATCAGCCGCATATTACCGAAGAATATTGACGCGCGTATTGATAAGAACTCCTGGAGTGTGCCTGAAATCTTCCGGCTCATCCAGAATAAAGGCAATATTGAAGATAAGGAGATTTACCATACTTTGAATATGGGTATCGGCATGGTTTTAATTGTTGAGGCGCAATCAACTGCGGAGATAATAAATAAATTATCCGGGTTGAAATTAAAATCCTGGGTTATTGGCCAGGCTATAAAAGGAAATAAAAAAGTAGAAATAGTTTAACAAAACAGGAGGTAGAAATGAATATGCTTGGACCGATTGTTACTGCGATTGTGGTGATTTTCTTTATGGGCATCAGGATTGTGCGGCCTACGCACAGGGGATTGATTGAAAGGTTTGGTAAATATAACCGTTTTGCCAACCCGGGATTTAACTGGGTAATCCCGGTAGTTGAAACTATCTATCAGGTAAACATAACCGAGCAGATGGTTGATGCCGAGCCTCAAGAGATTATTACTAATGATAACTTAAACGCAAAAGTTGACGCCCAGGTATATTTTAAAGTAAAAAATGATGAGTCCAGTGTAAAAAGTACGCAGTATAACGTCAATAATTATCAGTGGCAGATTGTAAACTTGGCGCGCACCACATTAAGGAATATAATTGGTACCTTGACTTTAAAATCCGCTAACAGCGAAAGAGGCAAGATTAACGCTGAATTGCATAAGACTCTCTGCGAAGAAACCGCAAGCTGGGGTTTAGAGATTGTAAGGACTGAATTAAAAGAGATTGATCCTCCTAAGGATGTCCAGGAGACGATGAATAAGGTAGTTAAGGCTGAAAATGAAAAGATCGCCGCTATTGACTTTGCTACTGCAACTGAAACCGCAGCTGACGGGCAAAAGCGCGCGGAGATTAAGAAAGCTGAAGGTATTAAGCAGGCGCGTATATTAGAAGCAGAAGGCGAAGCAGCAGCGATTAAGCTTGTTAATGAAGCAGCGGAGCATTATTTTGTGGGCAACGCGCAGGTGTTACGGAAACTTGAGGCGGTTGAGAAGGCGTTAGTGAATAACGCTAAGATTGTTATTCCGGCAAATACAGAGTTGGTCAATGTGATTGGCGAAATGGCCGGCTTTTTACCGATAAACAAGAAAATCTCGGAGAAGTAATATAGTATATAGAGATTTTCGCAGTGGTTGATGAGTTTTAATGTTTTCTCAACCAGAACAAAGAAGAAAAGAAAGCATAGCGATATTGCTCTTAATGAATCTGTCGTTTTGCTCGCTCAGGTCGATTTTTTAACGCCAATGATCTTTCGCATTTCGGCAGCTGCAGAACTCGCGGTATTTGCTTTGGCAAATACCGCTCAGACAGCTTCGCCGTCCCCGTTTTGTCGCTTCGCTCCACGGGGATACCCTTAATGCTCAAGCTCCATTGGCTAAAATCGACATTCGCTCTCAATAACGCCAGATTTATTTATAAATAGAAGGAAACATTTTTAAGAATTTGGAGATATGTATGGTGCAATTTTACCTTTGGTTTATTGTAGGTCTCATAGGTGTTGCTGTTACAACTTTTTCTGGTTTTAAGGCACAGGACAGCTGGAATAAGTGTCATCAAATAGATTTACAGCAAATTGGAAATGGTGGACAGGGGGGAAGCGCTAAAGCTTCTGATGGAGCTGCCGCTATAGGAGGGAATGGTGGGGTAGGTGGTGGACCAGGTGGAGGCCTAGGTGGTAATGGAGGAAATGCAGAGGCTACTGGTAGGGGTTCCTTAGCAATGGGTGGAGATGGAGGAGGCGGTGTCCGCGGTGATGGTAGGGGTGGAGAAGGTGCGGCTAGTCCTTTGAAAAAACTTCCCCCGGAAGTACTGAAGCAATTTGGATTAACTGGAAATGAGAATTATGGTTCCGGAGGGAATGGAGCAAATTCACAGGAATATAATCGACGCGTAAGCGTTCTTAAGGCCTTAAGTTTAGAATATATAAAAGAAAATCCAACAGCAAATTTAAATACAATACAAGAAGTAAGAATGCCTCCTCTTGAGTGGATTAACAAGCGTTTGTCTCAGAGGAAGGAATTCTTCAGGGTTGATTTCATAGAAAACAACACAGACTTCTTTTTGCGATCAGTTGATATAAACAATAAATAATGTAGTTTGTATAGTATAGTTTGAAGTATCTTTTAGTGGCTGGCGAGGATTGGACTCGAGCAGCATCTTAAAATTCGAGCGGGCAGGGTTCCGTCATTTTAGTGTCAGAGAGCGACGCCAGCCGACCCGAGCGAAGTTTTGACACGCCGGGGCAAAACGGAGCGTCCCTGCGAGAAACAAGCCAAGCCAGGACCCGCGAAAGCAAAGTTGCAGGAGGTAAAATGGGGAAGAGATTTGTTTATGCCGTATTAATTGTTTTATGCGCATTAAGTTGTGCTAACGGAGCTGATTTGTCTTCAGAAGAGGCGGTCTCAGTGGAGTTTAAGCTGGTTTGCGCAGGTGCAGGCCAGACAGACTGCCGCAAATTAGCAAAGCGGGTTAACCAGGAAGAATTATATGTGACGGTGGATGCGTTCCTTTCGGCAAAAGATATCGGGTCTGCAAAAATTAGGGAGCAGGAAGCCGCAAGTACGCCCGGAGCAATTATTGATGTGCAATTCAATAAGGAAGGAATACAGAAATTTAACGAAATTACTTCTAAGTACGGGGGGAGAAGAATGGCCATATTTATTGATGGGAACCTGCAGGACACCCCTAAAATTTATGACCCTGTTACAACAGGAAAAACTACAATAAACAGCAGCCTTACAAAAGAAGAGGCCAAGGTTTTAGTGGACCATATTAACAAGCGACCGCTCAAGAAATAGCTGCTACTTTATCTTATCTAAGGTAAGGGAACGGCTTATACAGTGGGCCCGTAAGGAATAAATGATGAATATTATTGGGGAAGCAGGAAGTCTGGTTAGTTTGGTTGATTATCAGGCAGAAGGCGGATGAGGATAGCTTAAAAAAGTTTCCGAAGACCTTGATGGCTATGTGTATGACTAAACTTTTTCGAAAAACCAATCTATTTGTTTGTATAGTAGGGATAAGTTTTATGGTTGTATGGCCTGTGGCCAAAGGTAACTGCGCAATGTCCGTCAATGATGAAAGAACCGATAACGACTTAAAAATATTAGAAAATTTTTCGGAAGCGGTGCAAACCGGCGATATACCAAGGGCCACTAAAGCTCTTAATGCTGGGGCAGATGTAAATAAATTATTTGGCACAGGAACTCCATTAGGGGTGGCAATTGGAAATGGAGATAAAGAGATGGTGAAGTTCCTGATTGAGCACGGAGCTGATATTTCCTTGCAAGATGGTGTGTTTGGTGCTCCGCTGCATCAAGCCTGCCTGTATTCTAATAATCCGGCAGAGGTAATGAAAGAAATCGCTTTGTTATTGATTAACAGTGGCGCGGACCTGGAAGCCAGGGATTATCAGGGTTCTACCCCCTTAAATTTAGTATTAGAAAATAATGGGGATATTGAGTTGGCAAAGCTATTCATCGAAAAAGGAGCCAACGTTAATTCGAAGAATAACGAAGGCAATACGCCTTTACAATTTGTCCTATTTCCTGCGAAAAAAGCGGCATTAGAGCTACTGATTAAAAACTCCGCAGATGTCAATATCAAGAACAATGACGGCTGGACCCCTTTGATGCGGGCGGCAATATTTCCACCGACGAACGGCGAAGAAATTGTTGAGTTATTGCTTACTGCCGGAGCGGACGTAAATGTCCAGAATAATAAAGGCGATACGGTGTTGTCGATACTGGAAGAGCTTAAATCCCGTCTTCCTGCTTATCCGGATAATATAATTTCTTTATTAAAGGCGCACGGAGCTGTGCGTTAACGCGGTGGAATAACAGCGAGGCGAAATGGCTATAAAAAAATTGATTGTTACAGTAATTGTTTTTCTCGCGCTGTTTTCATTTGACAAGAAAATGCTTTTTCCCCAGGAATATTCTCTTGCGCAGGATGAAGCCGCCGCGCAGGCATTTATTATAAGGATAGGCGCTTCTATCGCTATTTTTGCGCAAT
>JBAZOE010000069.1:0-6463 GCA_041648875.1 Candidatus Omnitrophota bacterium | reverse complement strand
AATAATATACATTAAAATACCGGTTTGTCAATTATTTATTTTAGGCTATCTATCCCTTTAAGGTTATAGTAACCCAGGACTTTAACTTTAGCCCCGGATTTGCCTACTAACCAATCATGATACTTACTCATAAACTGTTCATGATCTGATTTTTTTGCCCACTGGTATACTGAGGCATACTGATTTCTGAATCCATAACGCTTCATATTCTGATACGCCAAAAAACCCCTGGATTTCTTAGTGTAAGAAGCCCACATCAGACTGTCTTTACGGTATTTAGCTACCTCTTTCGGCTTTACTTCAAACAAAACAACATGAATAAACATATAGCCCTCTTTTTTAATTTAGAATTTAAGTTATTATACGCTTAAATGGCTACCATTGCAACCTTAAGCCTGCCTCAATATACCTGCCAGGCTGCGGGATACCCTCAATATCCTGATACTCCACATTCAAGATATTATCTACGCGTAGAAAAACCTTGGCGTTATGGTTTAAATTATAGTTAAGCCCGGAGTTCACCAAGAGCCAACCCCGGCGGCCAGGTCTCTTTTTATAATTAATCCCGATCTCCTGCCGGCCAAAAGGCAAATCCAGGCTAAAGACCGTATTAACTAAATGACTGGCATAATTCGGGCCGTATTTATAGAGATATCCCTGATTGTCTATATTCTTATCCGTATAGGTATAATTGGCGTCCAGGCTGAACAACCTGTTAAGCTTTTTGTGCAGTACATATTCAACGCCAAAAACATTATCGCGGGTAAAATTCCTTGCCTGCCATTTTGGTTCCGAAGGAGGCCTGACCCAGTCGATCATATCCTTTTCCTGACGCCAGAAGAATGATAAACTACTGAGAAATCCTTCTTTCTTATATTCAAAGCCCGCTTGGTAATTCCACGCTTTCTCGGAAGCTAAATTATCATTACCTACCGTAGTGGGATCGCTGTAATAAAGCTCGGTAAATGACGGAACGCGCATGCTTCTTGAGATGCCGAAATTAAACGCTGTCTCAAACGTAAGTCTAAACTTGGCGCTTAAAGAACCGGTATAGACTTTGCCAAAACCGGAAAAATCATCCCAGCGCAAAGAAGAACCTATGTCCCATTTCTCGCCAAAACCAAAGGTGTTATCTAAAAACACGCTTTTGCGATCTCGGGTATGCCTGCCCAGATTAGTAGAGGTAATCCTCTCCTGGCCCCACTCCGCCCCCAAGCCAATCCTACCCAATAACCCTGCTTCATTTTGCAGATAAATACCGGGAGTAAACATATCCGTGCGATGTTGATTAACGGAGTTAGAACGCAGCTGCGTTTTATCTAAAATAAACTTGTCGTAATGCCTGCGCCAAATAAAATTCGGTTTAATCAATAAACCGTCACGGTTTAAATTAAGGCTGCTGCTTAACAGGTAAGTTTTAGTCTCTTCCCTGGAAAGAAACCCCTTGCCCGGGGTATAGAAATCATAAGCGCCAAAATTCTTCTCTTGATAACCAAAGCTGTTTTCCCAAGACCCCGGCCCAAACTCGTAATTTGTGCTTACTGAAGAGGTGAATTTCTTATAATCCGTGTCTTCGCGAAAACCCTTTGACTGCGCATCTTCAACAGAAACCCTGAAACCTAAATCTTTAAACCTGTCGCTTAGGCTAAATAACCCATAACCGTTACGCATGCTGCCTGCGCCAAACCCCCAAACCATCTTTTTCTCTTTAGGCTTACTTAACGTAAAATTTATTGCACCCCCGATAGCATCCGGCCCAAAAAGAGAAGACCCTGCTCCGGGAATCAATTCTATTCTTTTAATATCCTCCCTGGTAAAAGGTATATCCGAATTATGATGCGCAGTCTGCGGGTCATTAATCCGCTGGCCGTTAAGCAAAATCAAAACCTGCTGAAAGGTTGAGCCGCGTAAAGAGTAATCCGTCTGTATGCCGCTTTTTAGAGCGCGGCTCTGTAAATCTACCGGCAGATTACTTAAATTCTCTAAGCTGGACTGATAATTGAAAGCCTGCTCTTGGGAAGGGTTTGTAGAATAGGTGCTTAAAAGAAAGGGTTTTTGTTTGCTGATAACTATTGGTTCTAATTCCTGGCAGCTGTCTTCGGAGGAAAATGATATCTTCGGCAGGATAAGAATTATAATAATAAAAAACCCGCTCCATCTTATTTTAAACATGAAAGTATTATAAGATGTGCGGTTTAATTGTCAACCAATAATATATTTATGGTTTACGGTTAGCGGCAATGCGTAACATCCCCGGAGAAAACCTTCTGCGTCAGCCCGGAGTCTTTCCTGATAAGCAAGGCGCCGTCACGATCAATATCTACGGCCTGGCCTTCAATATGTTTATCCTGGTAATATATCTTAACGCGCCTGCCCAGGGTAAGGCTAAAATTACGCCATTTATCAATTATTGCCTGGGCCCCTTTATCCTCAAGGAGAGAATAATTGTTTTCTATGCCGCGCAAAAGCTCTTGCAACAGGGCAACGCGGTTTACCGGCTGGCCTGCCTGTTCTTTTAAAGAAGTAGCCTGGGCAATCAAGGATTTCTTGTCGTTGTTAACGTTTAGGCCAATACCAATAACTACAAAATTAACCTTATCCACCTCGGAGTTCATTTCAGTCAGGATACCGGCGATCTTCTTATTAGCGATAAAGACGTCATTGGGCCATTTGATCTGCGCGTCCAAACCGGTAACTGTTTTTACCGCTTCGCAAATACTCACCGCGCTTAAAAGCGTAAGCACCGAAGAAGCAGACGGCGAGATATCCGGCCTTAAGATCAATGACATATAAATGCCTTTGTATTTAGGAGAAAACCAGCTTCTGCCCAGCCTTCCGCGGCCCTTAGTCTGTGATTCAGCCAAAACAACCGTTCCATGCGGGGCTGCCTGTATCCCCAATTGCATCGCCAGATCCATAGTTGAAGCCAAATAATCGAAATAGTGTATTTTCTTAGCGATAAATTTCGTATTCAGGCCATGCGTTGTCTCTAAAGCAAAAAGCCGGTCAGGGCTGGAGAGAAGCCGATAGCCTAAATGCGGCACAGCTACAATATCATATCCTAAGTCTTTCAAGTCCTGGATATGCTTCCATAGCCCCTGCCTGCTGATCCCCAAACGTCCGGATATTTCATCTCCCGAGAGATACTCCTGCTCCTTTTTAAGATAATCGAGTATTTTTTCTTTCATTGTCAAAATTCAGGCTGTCCTGGCGGCTTGACCAAATGGATCTTGCCAAACCCGGGAAGTTTAACTCTTTTCATAAAGTGGGCTCATCGCGCGCAGCTTTTGAACAATTTGAGGGAATTTTTCTAGAAAATAGTCTATATCGCTTTCCTTAGTCCAGCGCCCAAGAGTAATCCTGATTGAGCCATGCGCAGTTGCATGATCCAGGCCGGTAGCCAATAAAACATGCGAAGGTTCTAAAGAGCTTGAGGTACAGGCTGAACCAGTAGAACAAGCGATACCAAGCAAATCCAAATTCAGAAGGATAGATTCCCCTTCGATATATTTTATGGAAAAATTGACATTATTCGGCAGCCGTTTCATAGGGTGGCCATTAAGTATTACTTCCGGGATGCGGCTGGGGATCTCCCGGATCAATTTGTCCCGCAAAAGAGTCTGGAGATTAACTTCACTTATCATTTTCTCCCGGCAAAGCTGGACAGCCTTGCCTAATCCGACTATCCCCGTAGTATTATAAGTAGAGCCGCGCCTTCCCCTTTCCTGGTCTCCACCGCGCATAAATGTTTCCAGGCGCCTGCCTTTACGGATATATAAAGCGCCCACGCCTTTTGGCCCATAAAACTTATGGGCAGAAAGCGACAAAAGGTCTACATTCAGCTCATTAACATTTACCGGAATATGCCCTATGGTTTGCACGGCATCGGTATGAAAATAAATCCCTTTTTCTTTGGCAATTTTGCCAAGTTCTGCGATAGGCTGGAGCGTTCCAATTTCGTTATTAGCCTGCATTATACTAACCAGGATAGTTTCTTTAGTAATTGCCTCTTTTAGGTCTTGCGGAGAAACCTGGCCGCTTCTATCTACTTTAAGATAAGTGACCTTAAAGCCTTTTTTCTCCAGAAATTTAGCCGGTTCAGTAATGGCATGATGTTCAATGGCAGAAGTAATAATATGGTTGCCTTTCTTCTCCAACGCGTAAGCAGAGCCTAAAAGAGCGAAATTATCTGATTCGGTTCCTCCGGAAGTAAAGACAATCTCCTCGGGGTTGGCTCCGATAAACTCAGAGAGCGCCTGGCGGGCATCCTCAATCGCTTTTTTAGCCTCCTGTCCATAGGCGTGCAGGCTTGAAGCATTGCCGAATTTATCAAAAAAATAAGGCTCCATCGCAGCCAGAACTTCCGGGTCAGTTGGCGTAGTCGCAGCATAATCAAAATATACTTTTTTCATCTCTTAATTACCTCATTTAAGCTGCCTGTCCGATACCCCTCCAGGTCTAACGTAATATAGTTATAACCTAACCTTTTTAACTTATCAACTATCGTCCGGCGGTTACGCAAGAGGCGATTGATATCTTTTTTCTCCACTTCAATCCGGCAAAGTCCGTTATAGTGGCGCAACCTGACAAGCCGCAACCCCAGGCTGGTTAGATAAACCTCGGCCTGATCAATTCGCTTAAGCAGTCCGGCAGTAATCTTAGTGCCATAAGGTATACGCGAAGCAAGGCAGGCTAAAGGCGGTTTGTCCCAGCTGGACAAACCCAACATTTTACTTAATTTACGGATATCTTTTTTGCCAAAACCTGCCTCAAGCAAGGGCGATCTTATCCCAAGCTCATTTTTGGCGGTATCGCCCGGACGGTAGTCTGATTTATCCGAAACATTGCTGGCATCCAGGACAAAATCAAAGTTTTTCTTCCTGGCAATAGCGATTAATTTCAGAAATAATTCTTTCTTGCAAAAATAGCAGCGGGAAACAGAATTAGCGGTGAATTTTTTGTTATCTAATTCCGCGGTTTTAATTACCCTGAGTTTTATGCCTATTTCTTCGGCCAGTATCTTTGCCTTACGCAGCTCATCCTTAGGATATGTTGCGGAAACCGCGGTCACCGCAAGGGTATTTTCTTTTGGCAGAACGAGCGAGCAGAGCTTAAGCAAAAGCGCGCTGTCTTGGCCTCCGGAAAAAGCAACCACGCATGACTTATACCCGCAGATCTTACGCTTAAGGCGCGCAAGTTTATGCTGAAAGGTCATCGCCGGATTCTTCTACAAAGCTACGACTTCTTTTATTTCCGGCACTTCTTGCCTTAAAATCCTCTCGATTCCCATCTTCAAGGTCATCGAGCTCATCGGACAACAGCCGCAGCTGCCCTTCAATTTCAATTTCACCACGCCATCGCTGGTTACATCAACCAACTCAACATTTCCGCCATCAGCGGCAAGCATGGGCCTGACTTTATCCAAAGCTTTCTCAATTCTTTCTCTCATTTCTATTCTCCCTTGTTATATATATTATTACCGTACGCCATACATTTTAATTGTACCACTATAGAAAATACCTACAACTTATTTATCTTCTCCTGAGCCTTTATTTTATTCCAGTTAGCGATAATCTGGCGCGTAGAACTAACCTTGGTTTTACCGAAAACATGCGGATGCCTGCGCTTTAGTTTGCTAATCAGGCCCGCAATCACTTCTTCAATATCGAATTCTCCCCGCTTTTGGGCGATCTGGGCATTAAACATTACATGCAAAAGGATATCCCCCAGTTCTTCCTGCATATGCCTGTAATTATTCTTTTTTACCGCGCAGATAAATTCATCCACCTCTTCTTTTAAATCATTGACCAGACTCCTGTGCGTCTGTTTTTTATCCCACATGCAGCCGCGGCCGCTATGTAAAATAGTAAAAACGTTCTTTAGCTCAACAAATGCGGTATTTTTACCCATTCCTGTCTAGAATTTGCTTGTCGCCAGATATCTGAATACGCTTAATGCGGCCTTTGAGCCTTCTCCGGCAGCGATAATAATCTGTTTTTCCGGCACATCCGTAACATCGCCTGCGGCAAAAACACCGGGAATATTGGTTTCATTGCGCAAATTTATTTTTATCTCTCCCTTGCTGTTTTTCTCCACATCCCCGGCGAAGGCGGAATTAGGGACAAGCCCTATCTCCACAAACACCCCCTGCACGGCCAGGTCTCTTAATCCGCTATTATCCTTAATTTTAACAGCGCTGACAAACTTATCTCCTGTTACGGATATAACCTGGGAATCATTAAAAACAGCGACATTGGCGGCACCCTCAACCTTCTGGCGCATGATCTCATCCCCGCCTAAAGCCGGCCTGTTATTTACAATATTTACCTGTTTTGCAATCTTAACCAGCTGTAAAGCCGCATCCAGCGCGGAGTTTCCCCCGCCGATGACAGCTACGTCCTTAGCGCTAAATAACGGGCCGTCGCAGGTGGCGCAGTAAGTCAGGCCCCGGTTCTTAAACTCC
>JBAZOE010000068.1:0-6509 GCA_041648875.1 Candidatus Omnitrophota bacterium | reverse complement strand
TTGAAAATGACACCATGCCTTTAGATATAAACACTGTTTCCGGAATCCTGCCTAAAGGCGGGACTATCCTGGGAACTAGCCGCACTAACCCGTATAAAAAACAGGGCGACCTGGAGAAACTTAAGGATAATTTTAAGAAAATAGGCCTTGATGCCCTGGTTGCTGTCGGGGGGGAAGATACTTTAGGCGTGGCTTCCAAACTGGTTAAAGACGGTTTGCCGAATATCGTAGGTGTGCCCAAGACCATTGATAATGACCTGTCGGCTACTGATTATACTTTTGGTTTTGATACCGCTTTAAATGTGGCCATGGAGTGTATCGACCGCCTGCATACCACAGCCGAAAGCCATCATCGTATTATTGTTGCTGAAGTTATGGGCCGTCACGCCGGCTGGATTGCCTTGGAGTCCGGGATTGCCGGCGGCGCAGATGTGATTTTGATCCCGGAAATCCCGATTGACTTAGATGAAGTATGCGCGATTATTAAAAGAAGGCATGAAAGAGGCAAGACCTTTAGTATTGTTGTAGTGGCCGAAGGAGCCCAGTTTAAGGATGGCACTATGGTTACTCAGGAACAGAAACTTGATTCATTCGGGCATGTCCGTTTGGGCGGCATAGGGGAAGATTTAGCCGCGCAGATTGAGAAAAGAACAGGTTTTGAAACCCGGGTCAGCGTTTTAGGCCATATACAAAGAGGCGGTTCTCCTACCGCTTTTGACCGTGTGTTGGGCACGCGCCTCGGAGTAAAGGCGGTAGAGCTGATTAAGAATAAGAAGTTTGGCAGGATGGTCGCTTTAGCCGGAATTAAAATTATCGATGTGTCCCTTGAAGAGGCGGTAAAAGCTTTAAAAACTGTTGATGCGGAGCTTTATGATATCGCTAAGGTGTTTTTTGGATAAAGAGAGGAAGAGCGCATGCGTGAGAGAATTAAAGACATACTCTTAGAAAGCATCCAGGTCAAAGAAGAGATTCTCCGTAACCAAATAGAATCAATTTTTGAGATATCGCAGCTTATGATCGATTGCCTTAGGAAGGGCGGTAAGGTAATTGTTTTTGGTAACGGCGGTTCAGCCAGCGACAGCCAGCATATTGCGGCAGAACTTGTCGGACGTTTTAAAAAGGACCGTTCCGCATTAGCCGGGATTGCTTTGACTACCAATACTTCGATATTGACCTCTTTGGCTAATGATTATGGTTATGATGTGGTATTTTCCAGGCAGGTGGAGGCCTTAGGCAAGAAAAATGATGTAGCCTTGGGGATATCTACCAGTGGGAAGGCAAAAAACGTGGCCTTAGGAATTAAGCAGGCCAAGAAGATGGGGATTAAAACTGTTGCTTTAAGCGGCGGTGACGGAGGGGAGATTGTGAAGTTGGCTGATGTATCTCTGCTGGTACCTTCTAAGATAACCGCAAGAATCCAGGAAGCGCACATTACCATTGCCCATATAATATGCGAAATGATCGAGCAAGAGCTTTGCCAGGAACAAAAATAACCTCGCTTTCAAACCTCAAGCGTAAAATAGCACGCCTTAAACAAAATGGTAAACGCATTGTTTTTACCAATGGTTGTTTTGATATTCTCCATTATGGGCATACTAAATATTTGCAGGATGCCAAAAATAAAGGGGATTACCTGGTTGTGGCAGTTAACAGTGATTCGTCTATTAAAAAGATCAAGGCTAAGAACCGCCCGGTGGTCGGCCAGGCTGACCGTTTAAGAGTAGTAGCCGCTTTAGGATGTGTAGATTTTGTGGTCTTGTTTAAAGAAGATAACCCGTTTAAAGTAATCAAGGCCCTTAAACCGGATATCCTGGTTAAGGGCTCTGATTGGGATAAGAAAAGAATCGTAGGCGCGGATTTTGTGGAAAGCTATGGCGGTAAGGTTGTTATTATCAATTCAGTTAAGGGCCGGTCAACCAGTGCAATAGTTGGAAAAATCATCAGGGATTTCGCGAAAAAATAATATTCATCGTATAATTGACGCTAATTTTAACCGCGCCAAAGAGGGGCTGCGTGTTTGTGAGGAGATAACCCGGTTTATCCTGGATAACCGCAGGTTCACCGCGGATTTTAAGAATATCAGGCACGAAATTGACGGTATTATCAAAGAAACTTATCCTGTCTGTCAATTATTAAAAGATCGCAATAGCGATAATGACGTCGGAAGGCTGAATTCTCGCGGAGAACTTAAACGTTCCGGCTGTAGAGGTATTTTTTGGGCCAATATTCAAAGAGTTAAAGAATCCCTGCGCGTGCTTGAAGAATTCAGTAAGTTGGCAGATGATAAGGCCGCTTTGAATTTTAAAAAGCTCAGGTATAGAATTTATGCGATCGAGAAAGATTCTTTTAAAAAAATCTCTTCTTTACCTGATTCTGGATAAACAGGATTTTACCGGCTTGCCTTTTGATAATATCGGGGTAATTCAGCTGCGGGATAAGGTTTCTGATAAACCGTATATATTAAGTTCCGCGCTTAAGCTGGCAAGACGCTTAAGAAAAACCAAAACGCTCTTTATTATTAATGATTATATCGATATAGCCATTCTTTCAGGTGCGGACGGAGTGCATCTGGGGCAAAGAGATCTTCCCTTAAAAGAAGCCAGGAAGTTATTAGGGAAAGACAGAATTATCGGTGTATCTTGTCATGATCTGGCGCAGGCTTTGAAAGCGCAAAAAGAAGGTGCCGATTATATTGGTATCGGCCCGGTATATCCTACCGCCACCAAGCCTGAATACAGCGCGATTGGCTTGGGAGCCTTGCGTCAATTAAAGGATAAGATCAAAATACCTTATTTTGCTATAGGGAATATTAATGAAGGTAATATAAAAGAAGTTGCTGCCTCCGGAGCCAGGCGTATAGCAGTATGCCGGGCAATCTTGAGAGCTGATGATCCCGAGGGGGCCTCAAGCAGATTGTTTAAAGGAATTAAAGAAAGCTACTTTAGAGAAAAATGACTCAACTGGAATACGCAAAGAAAAACATCATATCCGGAATTATGCGTAAAGTCGCCCGTCTTGAAGGCATCGAGCCGCTTAAGTTAATGCGGCTTATCCGCCAAGGCAAAGTGGTCATCCCGTTAAATAAAAATCATAAAATAAAGAAACCTTGCGCGGTAGGCAGTATGCTGTCTACTAAAGTTAACGCTAATATCGGCACCTCTACTGATGAATCACGGATCTCCGATGAAATAGAGAAGCTTAAAACCGCTATAAAACATGGGGCGGATGCGCTTATGGATTTGAGCGTGGGTGGGAACCTGGGTAAAACGAGACGGGAAATTTTAAAATACTCGAGCATACCGTTGGGCACAGTGCCGGTATATGAAGTAGCGGTCAGGGCGCAAAAAAAGAATAATAATTTCATTAAATTCACCGTTTCCGATATCATGGATGTGTTAATTGAACAGGCCAGACAGGGGGTGGATTTCTTTACTATCCATTGCGGGGTAACGCGCAGGAGCCTGAAAGCTTTAGAAAAGCAAAAAAGACTTATGGGCCTTGTTTCGCGCGGCGGGGCAATTATCGCTAATTGGATTGAGTACCATAATAAAGAGAACCCTTTTTATGAGTATTTTGATCAGATCCTTGATATTGCCAATGAATATGATGTAACTTTAAGCTTGGGTGACGGATTAAGGCCGGGATCGATTTTAGACGCTACAGATAAGGCGCAGATTATGGAGTTGAAGATTCTTGGCGGTTTAGCAAAACGCGCTAGAGCCAGAGGCGTGCAGGTTATGATCGAAGGGCCGGGGCATGTTCCACTGGATCAGATTAAGAAAAACATTTTACTCGAGAAAGAGTATTGTCACGGAGCGCCTTTTTATGTATTGGGGCCGTTAGTTACTGATATTGCCCCGGGGTATGACCATATTACTTCTGCTATCGGAGGGGCTTTAGCCGCAAGTTTTGGAGCGGATTTTCTTTGTTATGTTACTCCGGCTGAACACTTACGTCATCCAACAGTCAATGATGTGCGGGAAGGGGTAATTGCTTCGCGCATTGCCGCTCACGCCGGAGATTTGGTGAAGCGTAGAAAATCAACCATAGGCTGGGATAAGGATATTTCAGCTGCCCGTAAAGCCAGGAACTGGAAAAAACAAATTCAGCTGTCTATCGATCCGGATAAAGCCAGAGAATTCCGCTTATCCAGTAAGCCGAAACTCGACGATGTATGCACGATGTGCGGTAAATATTGCTCTATTAAATTGATGGAGGAGTGTAAGGAAAGGTAAGGTAGCGCGGGTGCATTGATAATTTGCGCACCTAACGCTTAGCGGAATTGCGTTAGTGCGCGCTAGGTAGCGCGGGTGTAATTCAGTGGTAGAATGGCAGCTTCCCAAGCTGCATATGGCGGTTCGATTCCGCTCACCCGCTATAAAATAAGCATGTAGTAGTTAGTAAATAGAATTTAGGGATGATGAAAAGAATAATTTTAATTCTGGTGGTTTTGGTTGTATCCGGTTGCGCAAGCAGCCCGGTTTATACAGTGACAAGGCCTCCTGTTTCCCATCAGATTGTCCCCGGGTTGGCCCATCGCGTAGAGCCGAAACAAACGCTTTGGCGCATATCCAGGATGTATAATGTGGATATTGACGATATCTTACGGGCGAATAATATTTCTGAGGATTCTACTATTGAAATAGGGCAGGTGTTAGTGATACCCGGCCGTTTAAAACCTCAGAGCGATGAGCCGGGGCTCTCCAGCGGAGATGATTTTATTTGGCCGTTGAAAGGTAAAATTATCGCAGGTTTTGGAGTCAGTTACCGGAATTTAATCAACAAAGGGATTAATATTCAGGTATCTATGGACGCTGATATTTTGGCATCGCGCAGCGGAAAGATAGTTTTTTACGCCGCCGATTTCGGTAATTTCGGCAGGACCTTGATTATCGACCATGGAAACGGGCTGCGGAGTATTTATTCCGGAGCTTCAGATTTCTTTGTGCAGCCGGGAGAAAACGTCCAAAGAGGCGCCTTGATTGGGCGCATCGGTTCAACTTTCAAAGGTAAGAATAATTATCTGCATTTTGAAATTCGAAAAGGCGCCATGCCTCAGAATCCTTTGTTTTATTTGCCATGATAAAAGATAAATTTTTCGACCGAAGAAATTATATCGAAATATTGCAGAAGCGCGTCATCAGCCTTAAAGATGGATACCGGCAGAATATAGCCATTATCGGTGAAGAGAATGTCGGTAAAACCAGCATCGTCTATAAATTCCTGGATAAATTCTATGACCCGCGGATAATTACAGTGTTCCTGGAGGTTAGGGCGGGTTCTTTTCAGGATTTTGCCAAAAGGTTTATCGGTGCCCTTCTGTATAATTTTCTGTTAAATAGCGGATTGGACTTAAGGGAAGATCTGGATTTCCTGGTTGCCAAATCCGCCGCTTATATTCCCAATACCGCCCTTAAGATAAACGCCATCCTCAGTGAACTGTCCCGAAGGAAGAAAATAAACAGTATTACCGAACTTTTCAGCCTTCCTGAATTAATCCATCAGGAAACAGGCAAGTTTACCGTTCTTTTCCTGGATGAATTTCATAATCTGGAAAATATCGGTATTAAGAATTTATACCGGGAATGGAGCAAGCTGCTTATTTTGCAAAAAAATACCCTCTATGCAATAACCAGCTCGATGATGTTTAAAACCAGAGTTATCCTTTCTAAACAGCTTTCTTTGTTGTTTGGAAACTTCGAGATTATTAATGTAGAGCCTTTTGATATGCATACCAGCGGGCATTATCTTGACCATCGGCTTCCCGGGCTTAAAATGGATCCGGGATTAAAAGATTTTATAATTAATTTTACCGGAGGTTATCCGCTTTATTTGGAGCTCATTTCAGACGCTTTGTCTAATAGGCCAGAGGGCCATGGTTTGGCTGAAAATACCTGCATCAATCTTGCGGATATTTTCGAGGACCTGTTGTTTAATACCTCAGGTATCCTTAACCAGAGGTTCTCTAATTATATCAAGCGTTTCCTGGATTCCCCGGATAGCAATGATTATATTTCTATATTATATCTAGTAGCCAGCGGCCGCAACCGCATTAAAGATATCGCTCATATTCTACGGAAGCAGAAGAAAGAACTTCACTCCAGGATTATTTATCTTTTGGAATTGGATGCTATTACGCGAAGCGGGGATTTTCTCAAGGTAAGCGACCGGTTATTCGCTTATTGGTTGCGTTTTGTTTACCAGGAGAAAATGCGTTCTTTATCATACGATGCCAAGAGCCAGAAAGAGAAATTCCGCGATAGCATACAGGGGCTGATCCAGGATTTCTTAAAACAATCTCAAAAAACGCTCTCTAACCGTGTCTTTGAGCTACTGCAGCTGTTTGAGGATGACCTTATGCAGGTTGAGCGGAAGAAAATCAGGCTTAATCATTTCCGCGAGGTAAAACCCTTGGAGTTTAACTATCGTTCTTTAAAAGAAGGCTTATTGGGCCGTTCCAGTGATTCACTGTGGATTATGGCGATTAAACCGGATGCCCTCACAGAGCA
>JBAZOE010000067.1:0-6635 GCA_041648875.1 Candidatus Omnitrophota bacterium | reverse complement strand
CTCCATCGTGCACTACACCTGCCGCATCCTGGCGCTTACGCACAATCACTCTTTTTAAAGTAACATATTTATCAACCTGGCTTGCGTTATTTACAGCATTTAATTGCTTAAAGAGAAAATCAAATTTGTTTTCAATCTCCTGGGCAATCGCATCGCGCGTGCTTTGAGACAAAGACATAATCTCTTTCTTGAATGCACCCAATGCCTTTTTTCTGGTTTTATAGAAAAACTGCTCCTCTGTTTCGCCTGCTTTAGCCTCATTGGCAGCGTTAACTTTAAGCCAATCGTAAATGTTGCTCTTCAGATCCGCAGGGAAATGTTTAGAGTCATAAATCATGTTTTGAAACTGCGTAGCCAGGTGCACTTCGCAAGTCTCGCATTCCGGGAATTTATGGAACGCCTCCTCCGGCAAGGTTGAAGCACCATGCTGTACTGCGCCGCCCAAACCAAATTCTTTGCGTGCAAGAGCCGAAAGATTCTTCAATGTTTCAAAATCAAGTTTTACCTGGGCAATAGAACCATCCGGTAAAACTACCCCGCCGTGACTTGTCCCGGTCTGAATAGAAATCTTGCTGATACCAATAAGCCCCTTACGCAGGCGCTGCTTAAAACCTTCCATAAAAGCGCGCAGGTCTTCCGGCGTAGAGTTCTGATGCCCTACTTCTCCAATCTCTCCGCCTACGGAAACAGTTATTCCTTTTGGCTCAATGCGGCGGATAAATTGGGTAAGCTTAGCGCATACCTCATAATTTGCATACTGCTGGTCTTTCACCTTTGGTTTACTTAAATCTACCAGGGTTGAAGAATCAATATCAATATTGTAAAAACCCGCGCCTACCGCCTCGGTAATTAAAGCCTGCAGCGCCTCTATCTCTTTATCGGGATTATCCTGGTATTTCTTTACGTTCGCCTGAAAATGATCGCCTTGAATAAACACCGGACCGCTATAGTTTTCTTTGATTGCCGCAGCCAGAATTACCGCGGAGTATTCAACCGGCGGCTGGGCAGTATAGCCCATCTCGCTTTTAGCTATCTCGAATATAAAAGCCTTGGCATTATTCTTTTTACCTACCCTGAATATAGCCCTGGCTAAGTCGTAAGTTAAACTACGCAAGTTTATCGCAGGCACTGTAGAACCGCTAAACTCCTCCCTGCCCCGGGCCATATAGTAATCATGGATACTAGAGGGATAAATATTGTTTTTATAGGCGATATCCCAAACCTTTTTGGCTAATTTCTTTTTTTCTGAAGCATTATCCGTCAGGACCAAATCCATAACCAGTTTGTCAATACTTAAAGATTTCCTTCCCATAACAGTTAACTTCTCCTTTCATTCCCTAAGTAAGGGCTTTAATCAAGTTGCAAAAATTAGCGATCTTCAATTCTTTTTTCTTTATGGCTGTTTCAAAATCAACCTCTACAATCCTGCCTCCGGTTAGCCCCAATGCAATATCGGTCTTACCGGCAATTAAACAGTCAACCGCGACTTTACCCAGGTTCAGAGCTATATCCCGGCTGACGGCAGTCGGACGCCCCCCTCTCTGCACATGGCCTAAAACCACTGCCCGGGTTTCTAAGCCCGTCATCTCAGTGATCTTTCCGGCTATATCTTCAGCTTTACCCGCTCCCTCGGCAACCACGATAATCCAGCTCATTTTTCCGATCAGGTTACCATGCACTATTTCATGACAGACCGCTTCGATATTAATCTCTTTCTCCGGGATAAGCACCTCTTCGCAGCCGCCGGCAAGGGCGACAGTCAAAGCAATAAACCCGGATTCTCTTCCCATCACCTCAACCACAAAGATACGCTCCATGCTGGTTGCGGTATCACGTATCTTATCGATGGCATCCAGCGCCGTATTTATCGCGGTATCGGTACCAATAGTATAGTCAATGCCATTGACATCATTATCAATAGAAGCCGATACCCCCACGCAGGGTATTTTATATTTCCCGTAGAAACTGTGCGCGGCGGCAAAAGAACCGTTACCGCCGATAACAACCAAACCGTCTATGTTATACTTCTTAATAGTCTCATACGCCCGGTTTTGTCCTTCTTCGGTCTTAAATTCCGCGCAGCGCGCAGTCTTTAGGATAGTTCCGCCCAGGTTAATTATCCCCGAAACAGAACGCTGATCCAAAGTCTTCAACTCTTCATTGATCAGGCCCCACCAGCCGCGGAAAACCCCCATTACCTCTAATTTCTGGTTGATCCCGTAGCGTACAACGGAACGGATTGCCGGATTCATTCCCGGAGCGTCCCCTCCGGTAGTTAAAACTGCAATTTTATTAATCGCCATATGGCCTCTCCCCACATTCCTGCCTGTAGGCAGGCTGCCTGCTATATACTATCCACTGGTTTTATGTGCCCATCTCCCAACTGGCTAAATATTTCTTCTGCTCCGGAGTAAGCACATCTATTTTAATCCCCATAGATTTAAGTTTAAGCCCGGCGATATTCTTATCGATATCCTCCGGAACCGTATAAACCTGTTTTTTCAATTTACGGTAATTCTTAGCCATATACTCCGCGGAGAATGCCTGGTTAGCAAAAGACATATCCATAACACTTGCCGGGTGCCCCTCAGCCGCCGCCAGGTTAATCAGGCGTCCTTCCCCCAAAATATAAATCTTGCGGTTATCCCTCAAGGTATACTCATCAACAAAATCACGGGTTGCCCTTTTAGACTTAGCTATCTCTGTCAAGCCGGGAATATCGATCTCGACATTGAAATGTCCTGAGTTAGCCACAATGGCACCGTCTTTCATTAAACTAAAATGTTCTTTGCGGATTACATTTATATCGCCTGTAACCGTTACGAAAATATCGCCTATTTTAGCCGCCTCTTTAATCGGCATGACCCTAAAACCATCCATAGTCGCCTCAAGCGCCCGCAAGGGATCAACTTCAATAACGATTACATTAGCACCCATGCCTTTAGCGCGCATGGCTGTGCCCTTGCCGCACCAGCCATAACCGCAAACTACAAAATTGGCTCCGGCAATAAGTTTATTCGTTGAGCGGATGACCCCGTCAAGAGTAGACTGGCCTGTGCCGTAACGGTTATCAAAAAGATGCTTGGTTAAGGCATCATTAACCGCAATTATAGGATAACGCAGTTTATCTTCCTTAGCCAATGCGCGCAGCCGGATTACTCCTGTCGTGGTCTCCTCTGTGCCGCCGATAATATTAGCATGTTCTTCAACAGGGCGCTGATGAATTGTGCTTACCAGGTCCGCTCCGTCATCCATGGTAATATCCGGCTTAACCGATAAAGCGGATTTTATATGGCTATAATAGGTCTTGGTATCCTCTCCCTTAATCGCAAAAACAGCAACTTTAAGGTCTTTTACAAGGGCGGCAGCTACATCATCCTGCGTAGAAAGCGGGTTTGATGCGCAAACATAAACATCCGCTCCGCCTGATTTTAAAACATCCGTTAATACGGCAGTCTCGGTGGTAACATGCAGGCAGCAAGCGATCTTTAAGCCCGCTAAAGGCTTTTCTTTGGAAAACCGCTGTTTAATCAAACCAAGCACGGGCATATTCTTGCCTGCCCATTCAATCCTCAAAGCGCCTTTTTTAGCTAAATTTATATCCTTAATATCATACTTCATAACTATGCCCTCTCTTTAAGTTGCTATCTCTTATTTTATAAACAGCTGGCTTGTTTTTTCAATGCTGCCGCTTTATCCGTTTTCTCCCAGGTAAAAGTCGGCTCCATCCTGCCGAAATGCCCATAACTGGCAGTCTTCCTGTATATGGGCCGGCGTAAATTCAATGACTCAATAATACCTTTAGGGGTAAGTTGAAAGTTCTGCCGCACCAATTTTACCAAAGATTCTTCCGGAATAACCGAAGTTCCTTCTGTTTTTACCATAACCGATAAAGGTTCAGCATGGCCGATAACATAAGCCAGCTGAATAAGGCATTTCTCCGCCAGGCCCGCTGCCACAATATTCTTGGCGATATAACGGCACATATATGCCGCGGAGCGGTCAACTTTAGTAGGATCCTTACCGGAGAAAGCCCCTCCGCCATGGGCAACCGCGCCGCCGTAAGTATCCACGATTATTTTCCTGCCGGTCATGCCGGTATCAGATTGCGGTCCGCCAACTACAAATTTTCCTGTCTGGTTAACAAAATACCTGGTATCTTTATCCACCCAGCCTTCAAGGATCGGGCCGGCTACTTCCCGGATAATTTCACGCCTGGCTTTTTCAGTAATGCGCTTTCCGCTTTTATCAAGGATATCCTCGGTATGTTGAGAAGCCAATACCACCGAGTCTACCCGCGCCGGTTTATCATTGTGGTATTCTACAGTCACCTGGGTCTTGCCGTCAGGGCCAAGGTATTTTAAAATCTTGTTTTTGCGCACCTCTGTCAGCCGCATGGAAAGTTTTTGCGCCAACATAAGCGCCAGCGGCATCAGCTCCTTGGTCTCATTGCAGGCATAACCAAACATAATCCCCTGGTCTCCGGCTCCGCCGGCATCGACCCCTTGCGATATATCCGGGGACTGAGAATGGATAGCGTTAAGTATGGCGCAGGTATGAAAATCAAACCCGTATTTAGGATCATTATACCCTATCTCTTCGATGATATTCCTGCAGATTTCATGTACATGTATAAAACCGCGGGTGGTTATCTCCCCGCCTACGATCAAAAGGCCCATAGTTACATAAGTTTCACATGCTACGCGCGCGTAAATATCATTCTTTAAACAAGCATCCAGTACCCCGTCTGAAATCTGATCGCACAATTTATCCGGATGGCCTTCAGTTACCGACTCAGAAGAAAAATAAACTTTCCCCGCTGACATAATCCCTCCATAATTTTTTATCCAGAAGAGTCCTGGCGAGCGAAGCGAGTCAGGATCCTTCTTACGCACAAGCGTACACCGGCCACTTCCATTCGGGCCGGGTGATAGTTAGGCAAATTTTTCTTTTGCCGCGTTTAGGTACTTATAATCACCGATATCAAACCAAAAGCCGCTGAATACATACCCGTAAACATCCGCCCTGTCCTTAAGCCAGGCGATATATCCTCCTGTAGCATCAATTTTATTTTTCCTGCCGTGGATATATTCATTAATCAAACCCAACCCATCTTTAGGAATAAAGTACAGGCACATCGCTACTAGCCGGCTCTGCGGATGCAGAGGTTTTTCTTCAAAACTGACCACCTTCTTATGGCTATCTAACCTGGCCACTCCATAACGGCTGGCGTCTTTTCTTTGCTTTAATCTATACAGGCCGATATTTACAGCCCGGGCATTTCTCTTGATTGAATTCAGGAAAACATTCAAAGAACCGCTGAACAGGTTGTCTCCTCCGATTACCAAAAGATCATCCTGAATCTTTTTCTTAGTTATCACAAAGTTCATATCCCCGATAGAGCCCAGCCTGTCAAGGTTAGTCTTAGTCAGGTCATCAACCAGGATAATTTTCTTGGAAGATTTAACCGTCTTAGCCCACTTGCGAAAAACCTGGATAAATTTGCTGTTAGTAGCGATGTAAATCTCATCGATAGCGCTGACAGACTCTAATTTATCAACTATATAATTTATAATCGGCCTGCCCTTGATTTCAAGCAGCGGTTTCGGATAATCCCTGGTTAATGGATAAAGCCGGGTCGCATAGCCTGCGGCTAAAATTAACGCTTTCATCCTATTTTAAAATCTCCGCTAACTTCTTTCTGGCAAACTCTTCTACCTCGGTGCCGGTTGAAAGCTTCATTGCCTCATATGCAATCTCTTGCACTGCTTTAAACACTATCGCGCGAATTATGAATTTTAACTCCGGGATTACCTGCGGGGGGACGCTGAATTCATCCAACCCCAGGCCTAAAAGAATAAGCGCTAGCGACGGCTCTCCGGCCATTTCACCGCACATCGCCACTTTAATCTTGGCCTCATGCGCGGCGTCAATAACCTGTTTTACCATCCTTAAGACTGCCGGGTGCGCCGGCTCATACAGATAAGCCACTTTCTCGTTGCCGCGGTCAACCGCTAAACAATATTGAATCAAGTCATTTGTCCCGATACTGAAGAAATCCGCTTCTTTAGCTAAAATGTCGGCGGTCATTGCCGCGGAAGGAACCTCGATCATTACGCCAACCGGGATCTTATCATCAAACTCAAGCCCCTTTTGCTTTAATTCATCTTTTGCTTCCTGGAGCAGGCCGTTGGCCTGGCGCAGCTCTTCTATCCCAGAAACCATAGGATACATGAGTTTTAAGTTACCGTAAACCGAAGCCCTCAGGATGGCGCGCAGTTGCAATTTAAATATATCCGGCCGTGCCAGGCAAAACCTGATCGCCCTCCAACCCAAAAACGGCTGCATTTCATGAGGAATCTGGAACTGCGACAGGAATTTATCCCCCCCTAAATCCAGGGTGCGGATAACTACCGGGTGCGGATTCATCTGCTCGGCAACATATTTATAAGCCTGATAATGCTCTTCTTCGCTGGGAGAATCTTTGCGGTTCATATAAAAAAACTCTGTGCGGTAAAGGCCGATGCCCTGGCTGCCGTGCAGCTTGACAGATGAAACCTCATCGGGAAATTCAATATTGGCATTAATTGAAATCGACCGGCCATCAAGAGTAACCGCGGGAAGCTCTTTAACCG